>NZ_JBEOSA010000036.1:0-83349 GCF_040302625.1 Kitasatospora sp. NPDC097643
CTCCCCCCCTCCCCCCCCTTCCCCCTTTGGCGCCGGTCCCGCTCGGGGTCCCTCCCCCCCCCCCGGCCCCGGGCGCCGCCCCCCGCGCGCCCCCCCCGCGCCGGCGATCACCTCGTCGAAGTAGGAGCCGATGGTCGGCACGAGCATGCCGATCACCCTCCCCCGGCCTTCGGCCGCAGGGACCCCAGTCCGGCTGCCGGACGCGTCCCGGCCGGCCTCCCGGGGAAGCGCGACCGTGCCGTGCGACCGGCGCAGCAGCCCTTCGCGGGCGAGTGCAGCGATGTCACGGCGGAGGGTCACCGCGGGGACTCCGAGGTGCCGGGCCAGATCCGCGACGCGGACCGTCCCGAGTTCCCGTACCGCATGGGTGATCCACGCGCGCCGGACCTCCGCCGAGACGGCCACGTGTTCCCCTCCCCTGGCGTCCGACGCCGATCCGTGCCGATCCATGCCGGTCCAGCTGGTTCAGCTGATCCATGCCGATCCGTTCAGATCAAGTTCTATCATTCGATCACAGATGGATCAAAGGGATGTCCGACAGATCACCGCGGGATCATCGCGCGATTCATGTGCCAATCATGTGCCGCTGGTGGGTTGCCTGGGACACCTGCCGATCCTAGGTTTCTGCGCATCGGACGGACCGCTGTCAATCGGCCCCGATTCCACGGTCCGGCGCGGGAGTTCACCCTCCACCCCGCCGCGCTCATCCACGCGGCGGCAGCTCTCCGCGTCGGCCGTCAGGCTCCCTCGAACCCCACGCAGAGGATGCGCATGCTGTCACGAATCTCGCGGCGGGCCCGGGCCGCGCTCGCCACCCTGGTGCCGCTGGCACTGGCGGCCACCGCCGTCGGCGCCGGGGGCGCGTCACCCGCCGCCGCGGCCACGCCGACGTACACGATCACCACCGGCGCGACCGGTACCTACGCCTACGCCGACGACACACCGGCGTACCCCTTCATCGACAGCGACGGGAAGTTCTCCTTCCAGTCCTCCCACTCGCTCTACGGGGGCAGCCAGGGTCGCGCCTGGCAGTTCTGGACCGGGAAGGACATCGACACCGGGGTCACCCGCGCCGCGATCGCCTCGGCCCCCGACAACGCCGACACCACGGCCCGCTGCAACAACAGCCCGACCGGACAGCTCTCCAGCTACGACCCCAAGGGCTCCCCGACCTCGGGGTACGCGGAGCGGAACTACTGCGACCTGATCGGCGTGTGGGTCGACCCGGACACCGGCGACTGGTACGGCGCCGTCCACAACGAGTTCACCCCCTCGCCCTTCGGCGACGGACTGCACTACGACTCGATCGACTACGCCCAATCCACCGACCACGGTGCCACCTGGACCATCAAGGACCACATCATCACCTCGCCGTTCACCACCTGGCGGGCGAACGACCAGCTGTGGACGATGGCCGCCGACGGCAGCGTCCGGCTGGGCGGCGGCAGTGGCGGCAAGTGCCTCGACGTCTCCGGCGGCGGCACGGCGGCCGGCACCACGGTCGGCACGTACGGCTGCACCGGCAACGCGAACCAGAAGTGGACCGCCACCGGCGGCACCCTGGTCAACCCGGCCTCGGACCTGTGCCTGACCGCGTCCGGCACCGGAGCCGGCAGCACCTTCACGATCCAGGGCTGCGGGACCTCCCCCGCCCCGGCGACGCAGGCGTTCACCACACCGGCCACCGGAACCAAGGGCCGGCTCACCTCGAGCGGTACCACCACCTGCGTCGACGGCTCCACCACGCTGCGGCTGGCCGCCTGCAACGACCCCACCAGGGACGGCCGTGACCAGTTCCCGAACCAGACCTACTACTACGGCGACGGCGACCCGAAGCTCTTCGTGGACCACGCCTCCGGCTACTTCTACCTGTACTACGACACGCAGATCCTGAACCAGTCCGGTGGCGGCCGGGTCGACCTCGGACACGTCGCGCGGGCGCCGATCTCCGGCAAGATGGCGCCGTCCACGTGGAAGAAGTGGCACGGCGGCACCTGGACGGAGCCCGGCACCGGCGGCAAGGAGGCCGACCTGGTCCCCTCCGACGGGACCAGCCCCGGGTACCTGGACGACGTCTACGACCCCGCCAACACCGGCACCACGGCACAGCAGCTGGCCGCCGGCCGACTGCCGAGCGCCCCGCCGCTGGCCTGGCTGGACGTCGCCTACGACGCCTACCTCGGCAAGTACATCAGCATGGCCCGGCCCGAGAACCCCACCACCTCCTCCCCGCTGCACGTGTACGCGACCTCCGACCTCGCCACACAGCAGTGGGTCGACATCGGCACGGTCAGCAACCCCAGCGGCGGAGCCTGGTACCGGTCGCTCCTGGACGGGACCAGCAAGACCGCCAACTACCTGGTGGGCAAGACCTTCCGCAACTACTGCATGTACAGCTGCACGTCGACCGGCGGCACCGAGTGGGTCACCACCACCATCGACACCGCGCCCGACAACCTGCCCACCCCGCCGGTCGGCCCCGGCACCGCATACCGGATCGCCGCCGGTGACGGCCTGTCCCTGGCCCAGTCCGGCGCCACGCTGACCACCACGGCCACCAACAGCAGCTCCGCAGCGCAGAGTTGGACGTTCACCGCCACCGGCGACGGGTTCTTCACCATCGCCAACGCCGCCTCGGGCCAGAACATCGGCGTCGACGACACCGTCGACGCCGGGCGGGCCTGGGGCGCCCCGCTCGGCCTGGGCACGGGCACCGGCGTCGGCCGGCAGTGGTTCCTGCAAGCGGTCAACGACACCGCCCTGCCGGCCGGCGGCTACCGGCTGGTCAACCGCTACAGCGGCCAGGCGCTCAGCCTGAACCCCGGCGGCGCCGGCACCGCGCCCCAGCGCGACTGGTCCAACCCCGGCACCGCCGGGGACACCCACCCGGTGAACGCCCAGACGCTCACCTTCCCGACCGGCACGGCCAACCTCATCCCGACCGGGGACCTCGAATCCGGCGACCTGTCGGGTTGGACCGTGCACAACGCCGCCGTCGTCACCGACACCACTGCCCACAGCCCCACCCACGACCTCCGGCTGACGTCGGGGGCCGGTGACTACGCGACCATGGAGTACACCGTCACCGGGCTGACGCCGAACACCACCTACACCTTCTCCGGCTGGGTCCGCGCCGACTCCGGCAGCTCCACCAGCGTCGGGGTGAAGAACCACGGCGCCGCGCAGGTCACCACCCACAGCGCGGCCACCGGCTGGACGCCGGTGTCCGACACCTTCACCACCGGCACCACCAACACCTCGGCCACGGTCTTCTGCTACCTGCCGTCCGCATCGGCCACCTCCACCTGCGACGACCTGACCCTCACCGTCGGCTGACCGCCCGCCCCTGCCACGCCCCTGAGGCCCGCACCGCCCCGCGTGCGGGCCTCAGGCGTGCGGGCCTCAGGCGTTTCGGCTTGCCCGCGAGGGCCCGCCGCCGCGCGCGTACGGTGGATGTGTGGCCGGACGGGTGGCCGGTGGCAGGCACTGCCGGCTGCCACTGCGGGTGACCGCACGCCGCGACGCGGTGTTCTGCTCCCCTACCGGAGGGAAAGGCCATGCCCCAGCACAGGATCGGCACGCAGGAGGAATTCGCGGCGGCCCGCGCGGAGCTGCTCGCCGAGGAGAAGAAACTCACCCGACGAAGTGACGAGCTCGCGCGGAAGCGGCGGGAGCTGCCCTGGGTGCCGGTCGAGAAGGACTACGGCTTCGAGACCGAGGGCGGGACCAAGGCACTCGCGGACCTCTTCGACGGGCGCTCGCAGCTGCTCGTCTACCACTTCATGTTCGGCCCGCCGTACCAGGCCGGATGCCCGGTCTGCTCCTCCATCGCGGACACCCTCAACCCCAACGCGATCCACCTGAAGGCCCGGGACGTGACGCTGATCTGCTCCTCGCGGGCGCCGATCGACAAGCTCCTCGCCTACCGGGAGCGGATGGGCTGGACCTTCGACTGGGTCTCCACCGCCGGCAGCGACTTCCATCGCGACCTCGGCTTCCAGTACACCGAAGAGGAGCTCCGGCCGTTCCTCGACGGTGACATCCCGCCGACCGTCCGGCAGATGGCGGAGGCCTGCGGCACCGACGTGCCCGGGTACGTCACCGAGGGCCCCGGGCTGAGCGCCTACGCCCTCTCGAACGGCACCGTCCACCGGACGTACGTCACCACCGCGCGCGGCCTCGAACCCGCCATGGCCTACTACGGCCTCCTCGACCGAACCCCGATGGGCCGGCACGAGGAGGGCGAGGAGACCCACTGGCTGCGCCGCCACGACGAGTACACGAGAACCTGATGATCCGAACGCGACGGCCTAGGACACGCTCTAGCCGAAGGTGAACCAGTTGAGGTTGACGAAGTCGGCGGGCTGCCCGCTGGCGAAGGTGAGGTACACGGTGTGCGTGCCGGTGGTCCGGGCGATGTCGGCGGGGACCGTCCGCCAGGTCTGCCAGCCGCCGGTGTCGGCGACGGCGAAGCTGCCGACCGGCGCGGCGGTCGGGCTGTCCAGCCGCACCTGGACCAGCCCGCTGATCCCGGGCGCGGCGCCGGAGGCGACCCGGGCCTCGAACCGGGTGGCACCGGAGCTGCCGAAGTCCACGCCCTGGTAGCAGAGCCAGTCGCCGTTCGCGATCCAGCCGACGTCCTGGCCGCCGCCGGTGTCGCCGCAGTTCTCCGTCGCGGTCCCGGACTGCGAGCTGTAGGACTCGGCCTGGATGGTGCCGAACGCGCTCGTCCCGCCACCGGGTTGCGGCGACGGCCCGGGGCCGGCCGGGCCGTGGGTGCCGCCGACGGTGACGGACAGCAGGGTCGGGCTCGCCGACTGCACCTTGCCCTCGAAGTCCACGCCGGCCGGATGGACGTCGTCGTACGGGAACGCGTAGCCGAGGTGGTCGGGGTTGGTCGCGTGCAGGATGCGGGCGTAGTGGTTGGTGCGCGCGGCGGTGTAGAAGGCGGCCGGGTTCTCGCCGTCCGGCTGGTGCGGATCGTCCAGCAGGGTGGTGCGGTTGAGCGCGGCGGCCAGCCGCGCGCTCAGGTTGCCCATCAGGTCGTTGCCGGTGGTGAACGGCGCCGAGCTGCAGTTGAAGACCGCGGCGGTGGAGGGCTTGGCGAAGCCTCCGACGCCGGGGAAGGTGAGCACGCCGTTGACGACCCGGCCGGTGACGGTGCCCCAACCGGCCTGGGTGTCGACCACCAGGTCGGTGCTCTGGTACTTCTGCCACACGGCGGCGAGGTAGTTGTCGAGATAGCCCTTGAACAGCGACGGTTCGGCACTGATCGCCGTGTTGGGGCTGAGGATGCGCAGGGTCCGGCCGGCGGAGTCCGGAACGATCAGCCGGGCCCAGTCGCCGCCGTCGGCAGCGGCCTGCGTGCGCAGCGCGTTCGCGACGGACTCCAGGCCGCCGACGGGGAGTCCGCTGACGCTCTGCCGCCCGCCGCCGGCGCTCAGGTCGAACGCGATGGGGACGGCGGCGAAGTCGACGTAGCTGATGTTGGCGTACAACTGGTCCGGCCCGTAGGTGAATTCGCAGAAGCCGAAGGAGGTGCCGATGTTGGGGTCACTCGGGTTGCTCACCGAGGGCAGCGCGATGCCCGGGCCCGGGTTGATCAGGAAGGTCAGCTCGCGGCCGACGGAGAAGTAGATCCGCCCGCTGGAGAGGTACGGCAGTCGGATCCGCCGCGGGGTGCCGCCGGGCGCGCCCAGCGCGATGGCGCAGTCGGCGCCGAGCGGCGCGCCCGGGGCGGCCGGGGAGGGCGGATGGTAGAGCGTGCTGCCGTCGGAGCGCAGGAAGGCCCAGCTGTTGCCCTGGGCCGGGTCGAGGCCGAGGACGTAGGCGTAAACCGGTTGGGACGACACGGTGTTGACCAGGTCGACGTCGAGCCGCTGCGGGGTGGTGCTGCCGTCCGCGGTCTGCGACAGCGCGAACAGTGCGGGCGCGGTCAGGGCCGCGACAGAGGCACCGAGCATGGTCCGGCGAGAGATCACGGGGGCTCCGGAGGCGGTGGGGGTGGTCGGCGGCGCGGACTGCGCCGCCGTCCTCACCCTCCCCTTCCGGCCTGGACACGTCAACACCTGTAACCGTAAACGCTCCTTAAGCCTGCATCAGTTGATTTCTTGAAGGCCGAGCCCGCTGCGAGCGGCCCGTTACCGCCTCGGTCCTGCCACCGCGTACACCGCGGTACCGGTCACCAGCAGGGCCCACGCCGTCCCGGTGGACGCCGCCGTGCCGGGAGGAAAGGTCATCCAGTCGAGCACCTCTCCCACGGTGCCGCCCGGAACCGGGGCGAGGAGGGTGAACGCGAGCCAGCCGGTCGGCAGGGTCCATGCCGACTGTGCGCCCCACAGCGCGGCCCCGAGCGCGGCCAGGCCGACCAGGCCCGCGCTGTCCCGGACGACGACTTCGCCGGGGGCGAGCCGCGCCCCCACCGCCTGGACCGTCAGCAGCGCCGCGCCGGCGAACGCGCCGATCAGCAGCACGTGCGCCGCCCGGCGGGGCACCCAGCGGATCGCGGCCGTCCGCTCCAGCGCGGCGTCCCGCCCGCCGAGCCCGACCGAGGCGGCCACCACGTTCGCGGTGAGGACCAGGACGGCCGTCCCCAGGCTCACCGGGCCCGGACCGTCCTGGTTGAAGGCCCATGCCGCCAACGCCACGAGCGCGACCGCGGTGGCCGAGGCGGGCACCTGCCGTGAACGGGCGTACAGGGTCAGCCATCTCATCGCGACGCCTCCCCGGTCAGCACCGGAAGCCGGCTGAACCCGGTGCAGGAGAGTGCTGCGGCGCGCACCTCGGCGATCCGTGCGCGCTGCTCGGCCGGTGACAGCGCCAGCAGCTTCTGCCAGGCGGCGTCGGCGTCCGCCCAGATCGCGCGCAAGTACGCTTCGGGGCCGTTCGCCTCCAGCGGCCGGAGCCGGGGGTCATGGAGGGCCCAGCTCACGGCGATGCTCTCGACGACGACGTCGGCGTGTCCTCCGCCCTCCCGGTCGTTGTACGGGCGGCAGTTCGGTGCCAGGCCCTGGGCGATCAGCGCGCGGGTCAGTTTCTCGCCCGCCGCATCGACGAACAGCCGTTCGTCGAAGTCGACCAGCACCACGTCGCCGGACAGCTCGCGGTCGTCGCCGAGCGCGCGCAGCAAGGTGTCCTCCCGCACCGAGTTCGGCGCCGTGTCGCCCAGGGCGTCGTGCAGCACGCTCAGTGCCTCCTTGCTGCGCAGCGCGAGCTCGGGCAGGCGTGCGCGGTTCGCCTGCGTCACGCACACCGGCCCGTCACAGACCAGGGCAGCGGCGGCCCGGTCGACGACATAGGTGTCGCGCGGATCGCCCGGCAGGACCGACAGGGCCAGGGCAGCGCCGACCAGGACGGGGACCACCGCGAGCAGCCGGGCCCGGCGGGTCACCGCCGCGAGCAGGGCGAAGCCGGTGCCGAGCAGGCCGAGCAGCCAGAGCGTCTGACCGAGGTGCACGGAGCCGGACAGGGTCAGCAGCATCTCCCGCGGCTCCGCGATCGCCGGGGACAGCTGCGCGAGCCGGTTCGGCGCGCTGCTCGACGGCAGCACCTCGTCACTGCCCTTGTTCATCAGCAGGCCCGTCAGCAGGAGGACGAGCACCACCAGGGCCGGCGGGGTGAACACGGAGGGCAGGGCCCGTGCGACACCCATGCCGAACACGGCTCCCGCGACCAGGGCCAGCGCCGCCACCAGCGAGATCGGCAGCCAACCGAGGGACGTGTAGGTGGTGGCGCCGAGGGCCACCTGGACTCCGCCCACGAGGACGAGGAGACCGAAGGCCACCGCCAGCACGAGCGCCATCGCACCGGCGGGCACCGCCGCCCGGCGCCAGGCCGGCAGCGGAGTGGTCGCCAGCAGTTCGGCCGTCCCGGAGCGGGACTCGCGCAGCCCGTACACCGCCCCCATGCCCACCACGAGCGGCCACCAGAACGCCAGCAGGTAACGGGTCCACATGGCCATGGCGGTCCACTGGGCCGTCCACCCGGCGGTGCCCCGCCACCAGATGCCGTCGATCAGGAAGAAGACCGCCAGACTGCCGCCCAGGACGACGGCGCCGGCCCACGGGGCGACGGAGCGCTTCAGCTCGGTCCGCAGGACACGCGTGCTCACCAGGTGCCTCCCCGCTGCCCAGAGGTGCGGAGCATCGCCGAGTAGCCGCGCTCCAAGGGGCTGTCGCCCGGGTGCTCGGGGCCGCCCGCCGCGGCCAGGGCGTCCGGCGTGCCCTGGAAGACGAGACGGCCGTCGGCGAAGAGCACGACGTCGGAGCAGGCGGCCGCGACGTCCTCGACCAGGTGGGTGGAGACGACCACACAGGTGTCGCGGCCCAGTTCCTGCAACAGTTCGCGGAACCGCAGCCGCTGCGCCGGGTCCAGGCCGGCCGTCGGCTCGTCCAGCAGCAGCACCGCGGGGTCGTTGACGATGGCCTGGGCGATGCCGGCCCGCCGCACCATGCCGCCGGAGAGGGTCCTCATCCGGTGGTCGGCGCGGTCCGCCAGGCCCACCCGTTCCACCGCCCGCTGGACGGCGGCCGGGACGTCCGCCTTCGGGACCTCCTTCAACCAGGCCATGTACTCGACGAACTCACGCACCGTGAAGCGCTTGTAGTAGCCGAAGTCCTGCGGCAGGTAGCCGATCCGGCGACGCAGCGCCCGGTGGTCGCCCAACCCGCCCATGGCGGTGCCGAGCAGCTCCAGTTCGCCCCCGGCGGGGCGCAGCACGGTCGCCAGCGCCCGGATCAGGGTGGTCTTCCCGGCTCCGTTGGGCCCGAGGAGGCCGTGGGCGCCGATGCCCAGGGAGAGGTCCAGCCCGTCGACGGCCATCTTCTTCCGTCCGGCGCGCACTCTCAGGCCCTCGGCCCGGATCTCCCAGGCGTAGGTCTTCGGCGCGGTGTCGGCCGCGCTCATGGCGGGTGTCATGCGGTGGTCCCTTTCGAGGGTCGATGGATGCTTCACGGCGTCGGGTGCGCGTTCCCGTTCGAGGGTCGATGGAGGCTTCACAGCGTCGAGTACGCGTTCCTGCGGGCGATCACGGCTGCGGCCCCGAGCGCGAGGACCAGCCCCCACCCGGGCAACCGGTCGTGCTGGAGGAGGAGTCGCAGGGCGAGGGGGACGTGGCCGGTGGCCCACGCGGGCACCACGACGACGACGCCCCACGCGGCTGCCAGCCCGGCGGCCGCACGGGTCACGCCGATCACGCTGCCGAGCGCCAGGGCGGTGGAGGTGAAGGCCAGGGAGGGCAGCAGCCACTGCGCGGCCGTCATCGTCCCGGTCAGCCAACCCCACGTCACGAGCCCGGGCAGGACCACCAGGAGTACCGCCGTGGTGCGCCTGAGGAGCAGCGGCAGGCCGAACCGGGCGGTCGAGGCGGTCAGTTCGTGCGCCGGGTCCAGGCCGCGCGACCACGATGCGGCGACACCGCACAGCGGCAGCACGGGCGCGATCGGCAGCACCGGAGAGGCGCCGCCGAAGAAGGTCGGCGACGCGATCGCGTCCAGCAGCAGCGCCGTCAGCGTGACGAGGACGGTCATGGCCAGCCACGGGGCCACGGCCGGCGTCAGCCAGGTCGAGACCCACCGCGGACGACGCCGCCGGGGCGCCCTGACGGCCGCGTCCAGCTGCGGCTCCAGAGCGGCCCGCACGGTGCCGAGGAGTGCGGCGACGTCCGGCGCCTCGGTGGCCACGGAGGCCGCCAGGCGGCCCCGGCACGGCGCGCACGTCTCCAGATGGGCCTCCAGCGCCCACACCGTGTCCGCCGCGATCGTCGTGTCACCGCGTGCGTAGTCGTCGATCAACCGCATCGACGCGTGTTCCCCGCTCATCCGGCCCCCCTCGCTTCGCTCGCTCATGCCAGCGCCTCCCGCATCGCGATCCGGGCCCGGCGGGCGCGGGTCTTGACCGTGCCCTCGGGCAGCCTGAGCAGGACGGCGGTCTCCCGGACGGAGAGCCCGTCGAGCACCGTGGCCTGCAAGACCTCCCGGAGTTCCGGCGCCAGTCGCCGCAGGGCGTCCCCGACGTCACCGCCGACGGTCCCGGCGAGTGCCTCCTCCTCCGCCGCGGGCACGACCGCCCGCTCGGCGGCGGCGACCGGCGGTTCGGCGTGGTGGGCCCGGCGCCGGAACGCGTCGACGAGGCGGCGCGCCGCGATCGTCCACAGCCATCCGACGGCCGTCCCGCCGACCGCGCTCCCGGCGAACGCGCCGGCCGCGCGCCACACCGCCAGATAGGTCTCCTGCATGACCTCGGCGACGATCTGCTCGTCCGCGCAGCGGCGGCGCAGCCGCACCGCCAGCCACGGCGACGTACGCCGGTACAACTCGTCGAACGCCCCGCGGTCACCTCTGGCCACCAGCCGGAGAAGGCGTTCCTCGTCCAGCTCGTCCAGTGCTCTCCTGCGTGATCTCACACCAGCCAGACGCCCGATTCCGCGCGCAGGTTCTGCATCGGCCGTGACCTGCGTCACAGCTTCACGCGCTCAGGTTTGCGATCCGCCCGCCGCCGCGGTCGGGAATGTCCTCACCGGAGCGCGGCAACCTTCCGCCGGGCGGCGGCAACTGGGAAGCGAACGGGTCTGCCTCCCGCAGCTCCCGCCCCAGGAAGGAAGACGCCGTTGCCGGACGAGAACCACCCCTCCCATCGCCGCCGCCGGAACGTCCGCCGCACGCTGGTCGCCGCCACGGTGCTCGCGGTCGTGGGCGCCGCGGTGCCGCTGGCCGCCCAGGCCGCGCTGACGCCGAAGGCCCGCACGCTCACCGTGGCCGCCGACGGCAGCACCCGCTACCGCACGGTGCAGGCCGCCGTCGACGCCGCGCACCCCGGCGACCGGATCCGGATCGGCAAGGGCACCTACCGCGAGGTGGTGAAGGTACCGGCGGGAAAGAACGACCTGACCATCACCGGCGCCACCGGCCACCCTGAGGACGTCGTCATCAGCTACGGGAACTCGGCGCGGACGGCCGGGCCCGGCGGCGGCCCCCTCGGCACCGAGGCCAGCGCCACCGCCACCTTCGCGGCCACCGGGCTGACGGTCGAGAACCTGACGGTGGAGAACACCTTCGACCGCTCTGCCGCCACCGCGCACGGGCAGTCCGGCACCCAGGCCGTGGCCCTGGCGGCCGAGGGCGACCGGCAGGTCTTCCGCAACGACCGCATCCTCGGCCACCAGGACACCCTGCTCACCTGGTCCCCGTCCGCCACCGCGCAGACCCGCCAGTACTTCGTCGACGACTACGTCCGCGGCGACGTGGACATCGTCTTCGGCAACGCCACCGCCGTGCTCGACCACGCCGTCATCGAGGCGGAGGACGACGGCGCACAGGCCGGCGGGGTCAACGGCACCCTCACCGCCGCCAACACCGAGGCCTCGCACAGGTACGGTCTGCTGATCACCGACAGCACCGTGCGCTCCACCGCCGAGGAGGGCACCTACTTCCTCGGCCGGCCCTGGCATCCGACGGCCTCCTCCTTCGCCCAGGTGGTGGTCCGCAACACCGAGCTGCCGGCCGCGGTCAGGGCGTCCACGCCGTGGAGCGACATGGACGGTCACGCCTGGCGCTCCGCACGCCTGGACTCGTACGCCAACACCGGCCCGGGTGCCGGAACCGGCGCCGACAGCCCCCAGCTGAGCCCGGCGCAGGCGGCCGAGTTCACCGCCCGCGCCTACCTGGCGGGCAGCGACGGCTGGAACCCGGTCGGCCAGGCTCCCTCCGGCGGCTCCGGATCAGGGGCGGGCTCCGGATCAGGGTCGGGCTCCGGGTCGGGCTCCGGATCCCCCGGTCCGGTGCCGGCCGGTATGGCGACCGGCGACACCCGGCACGTCACCGAGCCCGTACTGCCCGCCACCACCTGCGCCGACGTCCCGGCGAAGCTGTCGATGCCCCACCGCACGGCCGACCCGACCGCCGAGACCACCCCGCCGGACACCTCGCGGATCCAGCAGGCGCTGGACGGCTGCGCCCAGAGCGGCAGCGGCACGGTCGCGGTCCGCCTCCACACCTCGGACGGCACGCACAACTCCTTCCTGTCCGGTCCGTTGACGGTGCACCAAGGCGAGGTGCTGGTGCTGGACAGCGGCGTCACCCTGTTCGGATCCCGCAACCCGGCCGACTACCAGCTCTCCGCCAAGCCGGCCTGCGGCACCCTCTCCTCGTCGAGCGGCGGCTGCCGACCGCTGATCAGCGTCGCCGGGGCCAACGCCGGCATCGAGGCGGTCCGCGCGGCCGACGGCAGCCAGGGCCGGATCGACGGCCGGGGCGACCAGAGCATCCTGGGGACCGGCACCAGCTGGTGGCAGCTCGCGACCGACGCCCAGAAGGCCGGATCCAACCAGAACAACCCCAGGCTGATCCAGGCCGACAACTCCGACAACTTCACGCTCTACCACGTCGACCTGCTCAACTCGGCCAACTTCCACGTGGTCTACAACGGCGGCAACGGCTTCACCGCCTGGGGCGTCCGGATCAAGACCCCGGCCACCGCCCGCAACACCGACGGCATCGACCCGGCGGGCGCCACCAACGTCACCATCACCGACTCCTTCATCATGGACGGCGACGACGGCATCGCCATCAAGGGCGGCAGCAGGCCCAGCCGCAACATCACCGTCGTCGGCAACCACTTCTACGGCACCCACGGCATCTCGATCGGCAGCGAGACCACCAGCGGCGTGAGCAACGTGCTCTTCCGCGACAACACCCTCACGGGCACCGACGCGCTCGGCAACGCCAGCGGCTCCAGCACCGGCATCCGGATCAAGAGCTCCCCGGCCAACGGCGGCAAGGTGAGTGACATCGGCTACCTGAACACCTGCCTGGACGCCGTCCGTTCGCCGCTGGTCCTCGACACCCACTACTCCTCGGGCAGTGGGTCGAACACCCCGTGGTTCACCGGCATCGTCGTGGACGGCGTCACCGCCCTCCACTCGCCGAGCGGCGCCAGGTCCACCCTGGTCGGCCTGGACGACGCCCACCCGCTCGAACTGACCCTCAGGCGCGTCAACCTGGACGTCACCGCCGCCACCTCGGCCCACGCCAGGATCACCGTCACGGGCAGCAACCTGACCCCGAGCGGCCCCGGGGTCACCGTCATCCGGGGTTCCGGCTCGGGCACCGCACCCTCCTGCGCCTTCCCCGCGTTCCCCGCACTCTGACCCGGATGCCGGGCCGGCCGTGGCCGTCGGCCGCGCGGGCCCTGATCACCACTGGTCCACGGCCGGCGACAGGCCCGCGGTGCGCGCGGCGACGCCCGCCTGGACTGCGAAGAGGCGGTCCCGCGCGTCCTGGTCGAGCGCGTGGAAGTGGCCGTGCGCCTCGAGGGTGACGAAGCCGTGCACGGTGGCCCAGGCCAGCATCAGGGCTTCCGCCGCGTCCGGCACCAGCGGGCTGCCGAGCCGGCCGCGCTCGGCCGTGTCGGCGACGAGTTCGAGCATGTGCTCCATGGCCCGCCGGCCGGCCACCACGGTCGGTCCGTCCGGTGGGGCCGCGTACCCGGGCACGGGGGAACCGAAGATGAGGGCGAAGCGCTCCGGATTCCGCTGCGCCCAGGTGCGGTAGCCGGTGCAGGTCGCCATGAAGCGTCCGTCCAGGTCGTCCCGCGGCACGGTCCCGCGGGTCGCCGTCAACGCGTCCGACAGGCTGTCGTACGAGTCGGCGACCAGGGCGGTGAGCAGCTCGTCCCGGTCGGCGAAGTAGCGGTACAGCGCGGGCGGGGTCATCCCCATGCTGCGGGCGATGTCGGTGAAGCGGAGGTTCGCGGCGCCGCGCTCGACGATCAGGCCCAGGGCCGCGTGCTTGATCTCCTCCACGGTGTCGGCGCGCAGCCGCTCACGGCGGCTCCGCCCCCCGCTCTCATCGGTCGACCCACCCGTCATCGCATCTCCATCGGCTCGCTGCGTCAGTCACCGCGTTGACAATCCGTACCCGTCGAGGCAAACGTTACGCTTCATAAGACGCGTTATGAAGCGTAACGCTTTGCCGGGGGACGGAGCCCCTGACGACGTACGGAGGACCACATGTCCCAGGGACTGCGCGAGGATCGGCGGACAGCCGCCGGGGAGAGCGGGCCGCACAGGCCCGGCCCGCTCGGCCGAATAGCCGGTTGGAGCTTCCGGAACCGGGGCCGCACGGTGCTGCTCTGGCTGCTCGCCGCCGCCGCGGCCTTCGGCCTCTCGGCCGGCCTCGGCGCCAAGTACAGCGCCGACTACAGCGCGCCCGGCTCGGACTCCAAGCAGGCCCAGCAGCTGCTGGCACGGGACTTCCCCGGGCTGGGCGGTGAATCGATCAGCCTGGTGCTGACCTCCGACGGCAGCGTGACCGACGCCGCCACCCGCGACCGGGTCAAGGACTTGCTCGCCCGGATGGCCGAGGTGCCGCACGTCCGCGGCATCGACGACCCGTACGGCCCGCGCGGCAAGGTGTCGGCCGACGGCCGCACCGCCCTCGGGCAGATCCACCTGGACGTCGCCGTCGCCCCCGACATGCCGAAGGCGGACACCCAGCGGCTGCTCGACCTCGCCCGCCCCGTCGACGGCGGCGTGCGCGTCCACCTCGGCGGCATGACGGTCCAGCAGGCCGAGCTGGGCGCGATCGGCTCGGAGGGCATCGGCATCGCGGCCGCCGCCGTGATCCTGGTGATCACCTTCGGCTCGGTCGTGGCCGCCGGCCTGCCGATGCTCACCGCGCTCGGCGGGCTCGCGGTCAGCAGCGCCCTGCTGCCGGTCCTCGCCGCGGTCATGCCGGTCCCGGACTGGTCGACCTCGCTCGCCGCCATGCTGGGCATCGGCGTCGGCATCGACTACGCGCTGCTGCTGGTCACCCGGTTCCGCGAGTGGCGCGCCGAGGGGCTCGAACCCGAGGCCGCCACGGTCGCCGCGCTGGACACCGCGGGCCGCGCGGTCGTGGTCGCCGGAATGACCGTGGTGGTCAGCATGCTCGGGCTGTTCGCGATGGGCCTGTCGTTCATGCGCGGCGCCGCGGTCTCGGCGATCCTCTCCGTGCTCGTCGTGATCGCCGCGTCCGCCACGCTCTTCCCCGCCCTGCTCGGCTACCTCGGCCGACACATCGAGCGCCTCCGGCTGCCCCTGCCCCAGCGCCGCGCCGCCCGGGGCGAGAACTCGGTGGGCGCCGGCTGGCTGCGCTGGAGCAGGCTCGTCGAGCGTCACCGCGTCCTCGGCGCCGTCACCGGGGTCGTCGTCCTGCTGGCACTCGCGGCGCCGTTCCTCGGCGTGCGCTTCGGCTTCCCCGACGCGGGCAACGACCCCGCCGGGCGCTCGAACCGGCTGGCCTACGACACAGTGGCCGCCGGCTTCGGACCGGGCAGCAACGGACCGCTGGTCCTGGTCGCCGAGTTGGCGCCGGGCACCCCCGCCGACGCGACAGCCTCGCTGCCCGCCGCGCTGAAGGCGGTGCCCGGCGTCACGGCCGTGACCCCTCCGGTGCCCGGCCCCGACGGCCGCTCGCTGCTGCTCACCGTCGTCCCGGATAGCGGCCCGCAGTCCAGCGCCACCAAGACCCTGGTCCGCGACCTCCGCGATCACGTCATCCCGGCCGCGGTCGGCCCCGGCGTCCGGGTGCACGTCGGCGGCGCGACCGCCAGCGCGATCGACAGCACCGACAACATCGCCCGCCGCATCCCGCTGCTGGTCGGCGGCGTGGTCACGGTGTCGATGCTCCTGCTCCTGGTGGCCTTCCGCAGCCTCGCCGTCGCCCTCAAGGCCGCCGTGATGAACCTGCTCTCCGTCGGCGCCGCGTACGGCGTGGTCGCCCTCGTCCTCGAAGGCGGCACCGCCGGCCGATTGATCGGCATCGACAGCCCCACCCCGCTGCCGGCCTTCGTCCCGGTGCTGACCTTCGCCGTCCTGTTCGGCCTCTCGATGGACTACGAGGTCTTCCTGGTGAGTCGGATGCGTGAGGCCTGGCTGCGCACCAACGACAACGCGGAGTCCATCGTCAGCGGACTGGCGGGCACCGCGCGGGTGATCACCGCGGCGGCGGCCATCATGGTCGCCGTGTTCGCGGCCTTCGTCCCGTCGCCCGACCTGCCGATCAAGGTCATCGGCGTCGGCATGGGGTCGGCCATCCTGATCGACGCCACGCTGGTCCGACTGCTGCTGGTACCGGCCGTGATGCACCTGCTCGGCCGCGGCAACTGGTGGCTGCCCACCTGGCTGGACCGCCGCCTGCCGCACCTCCACGTCGAAGGACACACCGAGTTCTACCAGCCGGCGGCCGCCACCGAGGCGCCCCGCTCCCCGGCGATGGTCGGCTAGTCGTCACAACGGACCGCGGGCGTCGTGGGGGCGCCCGCGGTCCGCTGCTACGGAACCCGCCGCCCCGGTCCGGGCGACGCTGGCGACCGGCGGCCCCGCAGCGGGATCATGGAGGCATGCGCACCGGCCGCCGAGGGCCGGTCCGAGGGAGTGAGCCCGATGGCTGCCGTCTCCACCATGGTTCCGCTCGGGACGCCCGCGCCCGATTTCGCACTGCCCGCGATCGACGGCCAGGCCGTGGCCCGGGACGACTTCGCCGCCGCACCGGCCCTGCTGGTGGCCTTCCTGTGCAACCACTGCCCCTTCGTGAGACATGTCGAGCAGGTCTTCGGCCGGCTGGTCGGCGAGTTCCCGGACCTGGCGGTCGTCGGGATCTGTAGCAACAGCCCGGCCGTCGCGCCCACCGACGACGCCGACGGGCTGCGCGCCCAGGTCGCACGGACGGGCTGGACCTTCCCGTACCTCGTCGACGTCGACCAGTCCGTCGGCCGGGCGTACCACGCGGCCTGCACACCGGACTTCTTCCTGTACGACGCCCGGCGGGAGCTGGCCTACCGCGGCGCGATGGACGAATCCACCCCCGGCAACCGGCAGCCGGTCACCGGTGGGCTGCTGCGGCACGCCATCACCCTGGTCCTGGCGGGCGAGCCCGTGCCGGAGCCACACCGGGCGAGCATGGGCTGCTCCATCAAGTGGGCTCGACGGTAGCCACCTCACCGTACGGTTCCGATGGACAGTCGCCCGGGCCGGCGACACGTGTCGCCGTGAGCGGCGCGCCGCCGCTCCGCGAGAAGCTCGTCGGTTCCAGCGGACGGCAAAAGGCAAAGGCAAGGAGATCCGTCTCTCCTTGCCACTCTCAACGTATAGCGCACCGGGGGGCTTGCGGCAAGACCCCGGTCACGGCGCAGAATCATTGGCCGAGGCCACGACCTGCGGAAATGAGGGCACGACGTGCGAGTGTTGGTGTCGACGCACTGGGGACGCGGTGACGCCGGACGAATGGTGGGGCCGGCGATGCGATCGGCCGGTGCGGTGCCCCGGGACACGACGGCCTCGGAGGTGTCGCGATGACGGAGCAGTACATTCGCGATCTTCAGGAGGTCGACCGGACGCAGGTCGCGATCGTCGGCGGCAAGGGCGCGCACCTGGGCGAGCTGTCCCGGATCGAAGGCATCCGCATGCCGGCCGGCTTCTGCGTGACGACGGACGCCTTCCGGCGGATCACGGTGGAGGCGCTGTCGATCGACGATCAGCTCGATCGGCTGTCCCGCCTGGACCCGGACGACCGGGAGGCGGTCCGCGCGCTCAGCGCGGAGATCCGCCGGACCATCGAGGAGACCGCCATCCCGGGCGATCTCGCGGCAGCGGTCACCGACGCGCTCGCCCGGCTCGGCGAGCAGGCCGCCTGCGCCGTCCGGTCCAGCGCGACGGCGGAGGACCTGCCGACGGCTTCCTTCGCCGGCCAGCAGGACACGTACCTGAACGTCGTGGGGCCGGCGGCGATCCTCCGGCACGTCAGCCGGTGCTGGGCCTCGCTGTTCACCGAGCGAGCCGTGACCTACCGCCAGCGCAACCGCATCGACCACCGCACGGTCCGGATGGCCGTGGTCGTGCAGCGGATGGTCTTCCCTCATGCGGCCGGCATCCTGTTCACGGCCGACCCCGTCACGGGCAACCGGGAGGTCGCCGCCGTGGATGCCGGCCTCGGCCTCGGCGAGGCCCTGGTCTCCGGTCTGGTGAACCCGGACGTCTTCAAGGTGCGCAACGGCGAAGTGATCGCCAGGGCGATCGCCACCAAACTGCGCGCCGTTCACGCCCTGCCGGCCGGCGGTACGCAGGAGGTGGCGGTCGACCTGCGGCGGCAGGAGCAGCCGGCGCTGACCGATGCTCAGGTGGTGCGGCTGGTGCAGCTCGGGCGACGGATCGAGGCACACCTCGGCCACCCGCAGGACATCGAATGGTGCCTGGTCGACGACGGCTTCCGGATCGTCCAGAGCCGGCCGATCACCACGCTGTTCCCCATCCCCCAGGCCGGCGACCAGGAGAATCACGTCTACGTCTCCGTCGGCCATCAGCAGATGATGACCGACCCGATGAAGCCCCTGGGGCTGTCGATGTGGCAGCTGACGGCGATGGTGCCGATGCACGAGGCCGGCGGAAGGTTGTTCGTCGACGTCACCGGGCGCCTGGCCTCGCCCGCGAGCCGCGCCGGCCTGCTGGACCTCGTGGGGAGAGGTGATCCGCTGGTCAGGGACGCACTGGAGACCGTCCTCGACCGCGGCGACTTCGTTCCGACGCTCCCGGACGCGGGTCCGGCAGGGCACGGGCGGCCACCGGCCGGCGGCGCGTCCGCTCCGATCGAGACCGATCCGGCGATCGTCACCGAGCTGATCGCGCGCAGCCAGGCGTCCCTCGCCGCCCTGCGGCGCGACATCCGGACGAAGACCGGGCCGGCGCTGTTCGACTTCCTGCTGGGCGCCTTCGAGGAGCACAAGCGACTCCTCAGTGATCCGCTGAACATTCAGGCGATCATGGCGGGGATGGAGGCCACCTGGTGGCTCAACGACAGGCTGCGGGAGTGGCTGGGTGAGAAGAGCGCGGCCGACACACTCACGCTGTCCGCCCCCGGCAACGTCACGTCGGAAATGGGACTGGCGCTGCTCGACGTCGCCGACGCGATCCGCCCGCATCCGGAGGTGGTGGCGTTCCTCCAGGGCGTTCAGGACCGGGGCGTCCAGGACCGGGGCGTCCAGGACGAGGGATTCCTGGACGAGCTGGCGAAGCTCGCGGGCGGAGCCCAGGCGCGCGACGCTGTCGAGGACTACCTCGACCGGTACGGCATGCGCTGCGTCGGCGAGATCGACATCACGAGGCCGCGTTGGCGCGAGCGCCCCCGCACGCTCGTGCCCGCGATCCTCGACAACGTCAGGCTCTTCGCGCCGGGCGCAGCCGAGCAGCGCTTCGAGCACGGGCGGCAGGAGGCGCAGCGGAAGGAACGGGACGTGCTGTCACGCTTGCGGGCCCTGCCGGACGGGGAGCAGAAAGCCGACGAGACCAAACGGATGATCGACCGGGTCCGGACCTTCATCGGGTACCGGGAGTACCCGAAGTACAACATCGTCAGCCGCTACTCCGTCTACAAGCAGTCCCTGCTGGAGGAGGCCGAGCGCCTCGTACGGGCCGACGTGCTCCGCGAGCCGGAGGACGTCTTCTACCTCACGTTCCAGGAGTTCCACGACGTCGTGCGCACCGAGCAGGTGGACGGCCGGCTCATCCAGGGGCGCAAGGAGGCGTTCCGGTCGTACGAGGCGCTCACGCCGCCCCGGGTGCTCACCTCGGACGGCGAGGCCGTCGCCGGCACGTACCGGCGCGACGACGTGCCGGCCGGCGCCCTGATCGGCCTACCGGTCTCCGCCGGGACCGTCGAAGGAAGGGCTCGCGTCATCCTCGACATGGCGCAGGCCGATCTCGAAGCGGGCGACATCCTGGTCACCGCCCACACGGACCCCAGCTGGTCACCGCTGTTCGTCGCCGTCGCGGGCCTGGTGACGGAGGTGGGCGGCTTGATGACCCATGGCGCGGTGATCGCGCGGGAGTACGGCCTGCCGGCCGTCGTGGGCGTGGACCAGGCCACCCGGCTGATCCTGGACGGGCAGCGGATCCGAGTGCACGGAACCGACGGCTACGTCGCGATCCTGCGACCGGACCGGGAAGACCCGTCCGCGGCTTCCGGCCAGGACAGCACCGAACAGTAGACGACCGCTTGCTTGCGTTGCACATCTCTTGAAGTGCAGCCGACATATGTGTCAGTCTCATTTCGCCGCCGCGGGTGTCCCAGGCGGCATGCAGTGCGCACCGATGATGCCTCTCCCTACATTGTGAGCGCTCACAATGCAGGGAGCCGCGCGGCCGACCGCTGCCTGCGTGAACCCGCACCGTCGCCGCGCCCTCCGGTGAACCGCCCGGGCAGCATCCGAGCGGTCATTGCTCCGCACATGAGACTGATCCATCGCGCCCAGAGTGTCGTACCAATGACGGACCTCGGCGACAGCGGGGCCCCGCCACCGGCCCGCAGTCGCCGTGCCGAACCCGCACCCCTACGCCAAGGAGGGAAACCCGTCCCCGGCCGGCACCGTCCGGGGACGGCGCCATGAGAGGGCGGTGTTCCAGCCGCACCCGCCCTGCCCACCACCATGCGAGGAGAGAACGATTCCATGAAACCCACCCAACGCGGACTCCCGGCGTTCAGCCTCACCCGCGGGGCCCTCGTCGCGGCGCTGGTCGCCGCCGGCGTCGTGGCCGCGCCCGCCGTGGTCTCGCAGGCGGCGACGATGACCACGCTGTACGTCTCGCCGACCGGCAGCGGTACCGCGTGTTCCTCCTCGGCCCCCTGCTCCCTGACCCAGGCGAAGACCTCCGTGGAGGCCGTCAACGGGAGCATGACCGGTGACGTCGTGGTGCAGCTCGCGGGCGGAACCTACCGGCTGACCGCGCCGCTCACGCTCGGCAGCGCGGACTCGGGCGGCAACGGCCACCGGGTGATCTGGCAGGCCGCCCCGGGTGCGAGCCCGGTGCTGTCGGGTGGGCAGCAGGTGACGGGCTGGACCCTGAAGGACTCCGCGAACAACATCTACGCGGCGCCCGTCCCGACCGGTGTCGACTCGCGGCAGCTCTACGTCGACGGGATGCTCGCGCCGCGGGCGGCGATCGCGATCTCGCGCAACGACGTGAACATCACCGCCACCGGGATGACCATCGTCAACTCGGCGCTGAACTACCTGGCCACGCTGCCGCAGCAGAACCGGATCGAGCTGGAGAGCCAGAACTCCTTCACCGACCGCTTCGCCCCGGTGCAGTCCGTCAGCGGGACCACCATCACCATGCAGCAGCCGGCCTGGAACAACAACAACTGGGGGTACGACACCCTGGCCAAGCCCTTCGCCGGCGGGTCGCTTCAGCTGGAGAACTCCTACGCGTTCCTGAAGTCCACCGGACAGTGGTACCTGGACCCGCAGGCGGGCCAGCTGTACTACAAGGCCCCTGCGGGCTGGCAGGCCACGGCCCACGACATCGAACTGCCCCGGCTGACCTCCCTGTTGCAGATCGGCGGCAGCTACACCAACCCCGCGCACGACATCACCGTCCAGGGCATCGCCTTCAACCACACCACCTGGCTTCAGCCCAGCACCGATGTCGGCTACGCCGACCAGCAGAGCGGGGCGTTCCTGGCGAGCACCTTCACCCAGCCCTCGGACTTCATGACCTCCTGCCAGTCGGGGTGCCGGCTGTTCGAGGCCGCCCGCAACAGCTGGCACCAGGTGCCGGCGGCCGTGCAGGTCTCGGCGGCCTCCTCCATCACCCTCTCCGGGAACTCCTTCTCCCACCTGGGGCAGGTGGGCCTCGGCATCGGCAACGACGCCAACGCCCACTCCTCGGGCGTCGGCCTGGGAGCCTCGGACATCACGGTCTCGGGCAACACGTTCACCGACGACTCCGGGGCGGGCATCGTGGTCGGCGGCGTGCAGCCCGACGCCCACCACCCGGCCGACACCGCGATGACGAACCAGAACATCACCATCCAGGACAACCGGATCAGCGACGTCGCCAAGGACTACAAGGACATGGCCGGGATCCTCTCGACCTACGTCACCCACGCCGTCATCACCCACAACGAGGTCTCGAACCTCGCCTACGACGGCATCGACGTCGGCTGGGGCTGGGGAGCCAACGACGTCGGCGGCAGCCAGGACTACCGCAACCGCGGCCTCTACGACTACCAGCCCGTCCACACCACGGCGACGACCCTGAAGAACACCGTCATCAGCTACAACAAGGTGCACGGCACCAAGAAGGTGTTCCACGACGGCGGCAGCATCTACACCCTGTCCGCCGACCCCGGCACCAGCATCGACCACAACTACGTCTACGACAACAGGAACACCGTCGGCCTCTACCTCGACGAGGGCTCCCGCTCCGAGACCCTGAGCAACAACGTGATCCAGGACTCGGGCGTGTGGGCCTTCACCAACGCGAGCGGCAACAACAACACCAACGACAGCACCTTCTCCGACAACTGGTACAACGGCGGCGCCACCCAGGTCGCCACCGGCGCTCCGCACAACAACGTCCTCACCGGAAACGTCCAGGTCAGCGGCACCAACTGGCCGTCCGGAGCGCAGCAGGTGATCGCCCAGGCGGGCGTGACGAGCGGCAGCGGCACCACCGGAGCAGTGCACGCCGTGGGCGCGGGCAAGTGCCTGGACGTACCGAACGCGTCGACCACCCCCGGCACCCAGACCCAGATCTGGGCCTGCGACGGTGCGGGCAACCAGACCTTCACCCGTACCGCGAGCGGCCAGCTGACGGTCTACAGCGGCTCGAACCAGCTCTGCCTGGACGCCTACGCGAAGGGCACCACCAACGGCACCAAGGTCGCCGTCTGGCCGTGCAACGGCCAGACCAACCAGCAGTGGACCTTCAACTCCAACGGCACCGTCACCGGAGTCCAGTCCGGTCTCTGCCTGGACGTGACCGGTGTCTCCACCAGCAACGGCGCGCTGGCCCAACTGTGGGCCTGCAACGGCCAGTCCAACCAGCAGTGGTACCTCTCCTGACGAGGCCCTCGGGCGAAGTCCGTCGGGTGCTCCGGGGCCGGTCCCGCGATGGCGGGCGGCCCCGGAGCCCTGGTCAGCTACGCAGACTCCACTGCTGGTTGCCCGCGCCCGAGCAGCCCCACAGCTGGATCCTCGTCCCGTTCGCCGTGCCCGTGCCGGTGGCGTCGACGCACAGGCCCGACTGCACTCCGGTGACGGTGCCGTCGGAGTTGATGTTCCACTGCTGGTTGGTCTGCCCGTTGCAGTCCCAGATCACGACGGCGGTGCCGTTGCCGGTCCCCTTGGCCGAGGCGTCCAGGCACTTGTTGCCGTAGACCATCAGCTGCTTGCTCGCCGTGTAGGTCCACCGCTGGTTGGTGCCGCCGTGACAGTCCCACAGTTGGGCCTGGGTGCCGTTGCTCGTGGAGGAGCCCGGGACGTCGAGGCAACGGCCCGACGCCTGGCCCACGATCTCCTGGCCGGTGCGCGGGGGGTTGGGGGTGCTGGAGCCGAACTGGCTGAAGAACTTCCACACTTCGCCGGACGTCCAGGTGCGCCAGCCGTCGCAGGTGCACCCGTCGATCGGACCGGGGTCGTGGCCCGCTCCGTCGAACGCGGCCCAGACGACCGGATACCCGGACTTGCACCCGGAGTAGGTGGTGACGACGTGCGTCAGGCTGCCGGAGGCCGGCTCGGGCGGGTTCTGCGGGGTGCAGCCGTTGTTCCTGACGAACTGGTCACGAAGTTGCCTCCCCGAGGAGATGGGCAGGACGTTGTCGCGGAGGCCGTGCAGCCCCAGGTAGGCGATCGGCTGCGTACCGCCGCTGCAACCGCTGAGGTTCGCCCCGGAGTAGACCGCGACCCCGCGGAAGACCGTCGCCCGGGTGCAGGCGAGCGCGTAGCTCATCCCGCCGCCGTAGCTGAAACCGGCGGCGAAGAGCTGCGTCGTGTCGACGCACAGGCCGGCTTCGAGCTGCCTGGTCATGTCGTCGACGAAGGTGACGTCCTGGCCGTTGGAGTTGGCCCAGCCGTTGTCGAAGCCCTGCGGTGCGACGAAGACGGTGCCGTTGTTGTCGGCGTCCGCCAGTCGCCTGAGCCCGTAGTAGGACCAGTTGTACCCGTCGGTGCCGCCGGAGTCGACGTCGTTGGCGGTGCCGCCCCGCCAGTGGAATCCGAAGATCAACCGGTAGGGACGGTTCTGGTCGTAGTTGGCGGGGACCCGCAGGATGTAGCTGCGGTTCTGGCCGCCGCTGGTGATCGTGTGGGTGCCGCTCGCCAGCGACGGCGCCGTGCCGCAGCCGCCGCTGGTCGCGGCGGCGGTGACCGGCGCGGTGGCCGCGACCGGAGCGGCGGTCGTGACCGGGGCGGCGGTCGCGCTGAGGCCGGTGCTCAGCGCCATGCTGATCGCAGCCACGACGACGACCATCGGGGCCAGCGCACGCGTGAATAAGGAACTGCGTTTCATGAGCTCTTCCTTCGCTGTGGGTGGACAGGAGTTCAGGGCGTCGGCCGGCGGATCTTCAGCAGGCGGGACCGCCGGCACTGTTAGCGTTAACAATCGCGCAAAGGCTTTCTCCTCCACAATGAGGTGGGACATTTGAAGGCGACGGCCGCAGCCTGCATCACTCCGTACGCGCAGTCAACCCTTCTCACAACGGCCCGGCACCGAGGTCGGCGGAGCACCCCGACCCCGTACGTCCATCGCTGGCGCGGCCGATGCCATTCGACGCGCTTTCGACAGTGATGCCATGAAAGAAATGTGTCTTCCTGCGCCGAGCCTTGCTGTGCAGACGCCCCGTCATTACCGTCCACAGCCAAGCGCTTCGACATTTCGCGCCTGCGTCCGGCAAAGCCCGGTGCTCAGAAGTCAGGGAACCCCGAACTCGCTTCCGAGCGACACCTCGCGGCGCCGGAGTCCACCACCAGCCCCGGGGGGGCCGGAAAACACGTCGCCGTCCTTGGAGGGACACATGAGATGGCAAACCGCTGAATCCATCAGCAGCAAGTCGGCCGGGTTCGGTCGGCTGGCCCTGATCGTCGCCGTGATCGCCGGGCTCCTGAGCTTCACGTCTCCGGCGCAGGCCCAGGTGTACTCCACCTGCGACCAGTGGGGTCAGTACACCCAGGGCAGCTGGACGATCTACAACGACATCTGGGGCCAGAACCACGGCCCGCAGTGCCTGACCGTCAACAGCATCAAGTCCTGGTACGTCGACGCCAACCACTCCGGCGGCGGGATCAAGTCCTACCCGAACACCGCGGTCCGGCCCCAGACGCCGCTGTCGCAGTTGAACTCGGCGGGCTTCTGGTACAACACGTCGTCGGCTCCCGTCGCCGGCAGTGACTGGTGGAACTGGACGAGCGACATCTGGTCGACCGGCAACCAGGACGAGATCATGGTCTTCACCAGCTGGTCCGGGACGGCAGGCGGCTGGGGAACGAGGATCGCGTCCAACGTGACCATCGGCGGCGTCCTGTACGCGTCGGTCTGGCAGGCCAATCCCGGCTGGAACGTCCTACAGCTCATCCCCGCCCAGCAGAGCAACACCGGCACCATCGACGCCTCGACGGTCTGGCGATGGGCCGCGTCGCAGAACCTCCTGCGCAACACCACCTTCGACACGATGCAGTTCGGCATCGAGATCACCTCGACCAGCGGCGTGCAGAAGCGGTATTCGCTGAACGCCTACAGCGCCTGGTGGAACAACACCTCCGGCGGCGGATCAACCATCTAGCCGCCATACGCGCGACCCGACGGCGCACTCCATTCGTGCACGGAGTGGGACGCCGGAGCAATTCCCAAACGCATGTCTTGCCGCCGGGCCTCGAACGACGAATTCCGGCGGCAAGGTATCGCCACGGCAGCCGATCGGTATCGAGCCCGGCACGGATCAGTCCCTATCGGGATACTCAGCCCCAGGAGCGATCCGGGGGCCGGTGCACGCTTCGTTCACTGCAGGATGTTGATCGCGCGGGCGATCACCAGGGCGGCCACGATGAGGGAGGCCGCAGCCTCCACCATCATCAGCAGCTTGGCCCATCTCTTGATCGCGGAGACGTCGGCGGGGCTGAACGCGGTGGCGGTCCAGAAGGCCAGCGACAGGTAGTCAGCGAACGTCGGCACCCAGTCGGCCGGCGCGTAGGCCGAGTGCTGCATCTCGGGGAACACGAAGCTCGGGCTCGGCTGGAGCAGGTGGGCGCGGGCGGCTGCACCGCCGCGGTCGAGGTCCCAGTACCACAGCGCGAAGGCGATCACGTTCGTGGCCCAGGTCACTCCCCCGGTGGCCAGCAGGCCGGTGGCGTTGTCGGCGAACAGCTTGTTGTCGGTCAGGATGTCCACCACCAGGTGGACACCCGCATAGAGGTTGGCCGCGGTGATGAAGCCGATCATGACGTCGGTGACCACCCTGAGCCACCGCTTCTGCCGATCGATCCGCCCCGGGTCACCGAGGACCAGTGCCCCCAGCAGGGTGAGCATGACCACGGGAACCATCCATGCGGGGTCCAGCCGATACGAGGCGGGCAGCGCCAGGTGGAGCATCGCGGCCGTCGCGACCGCCAGTGCCACCGGCCACCAGTGCTCGCCGCGCGCGGCGGCCTGATCGAGTGTCGCCGACGGTGAATCGGCCGGCCCAGGGCTTGATCCCATGCCTCATTGTGACGACGTCGGCCGCGTGGGCCTCGGACGGCACACCAGTGCGGGCGGGTGGCCCCGGTGATCCTCACGGTCCTGCGGTCCTCTGCGAGCTGTTGCGCCATCTGGCGGGCGAGCCGCTTGAGCACGTCGTGTCACCGCGCGGCCCCTGACCCCGGGTGCTTGCCTGTGGGGATGAGTCAGCTCGACCTCGCCCGCCTACAGTTCGCGATGACGTCGATCTACCACTTCCTGTTCGTCCCGGTGACGATCGGCCTCGCGTTCCTGACCGCCCTGTTGCAGACCGCCTGGCACCGCACCGACCGACCGGACTACCTGCGGCTGACCCGCTTCTTCGGGACGCTCCTGGTGATCAACATCGCCGTCGGAGTGGTGACCGGCCTGGTCCAGGAGTTCCAGTTCGGCATGGACTGGTCGGGCTACTCGCGCACGGTCGGGGACGTCTTCGGCGCGCCTCTCGCGATGGAGGGGCTCGCGGCGTTCTTCCTCGAGTCGACGTTCCTCGGGCTGTGGATCTTCGGCTGGGAGAAGCTGCCGAAGCGGGTGCATCTGGCGACGGTCTGGGCGGTGGCGGCCGGGAGCGCGCTGTCGGCGGCGTTCATCATGGCGGCCAACTCCTGGATGCAGCACCCGGTCGGCTACACGATCGACCCGGACACCGGCCGGCCGCAGCTGAGCGACGTCTGGGCACTGTTCACCAACCCCGTGTTCCTACGCGGCTATCTGCACGCCCTGCTGGCCTCGCTGGTCACCGGAGCCATGGTCATGCTCGCGGTCTCGGCCTGGCAGCTCCGCAAGGGGGCCGACCCGGAGGCGTTCCGGCCGTCAGCCCGGCTGGCCCTGATCGTGCTGACGCCGGCGCTCCTGTTCGCCATGCTGGTCGGCAGCGAACTGGGCGTCACCGAGGGCAAGTACCAGCCGATGAAGATCGCCGCGGCCGAGGCGCAGTGGGACACCTGCCAGCCGTGCTCGTTCTCGGTCTTCCAGATCGGCGGCGGGAACAACGACGAGGACCCGACGAAGTACATCGCCATCCCGCACCTGCTCTCGCTGCTGGCCACCAACAGCTGGAACGGCCAGGTGATCGGGCTCAACGCCGTCCAGAGCCAGTACCAGCAACAGTACGGTCCGGGCGACTACGTGCCCAACGTCTTCGTCCAGTACTGGTCCATGCGCGTCATGGCCTACCTCGCCACGCTGGCCCTCCTGGTCGGCCTCTGGGGGCTGTGGCTGCTCAGACGCGGACGGCTGGCGTCGTCCCGCCGGTTCCTGCGGGCGGCCCAGTGGGCGGTCGTGCTGCCGTTCCTCATGAACACCGCGGGCTGGCTGCTCACCGAGAGCGGCCGGCAGCCGTGGATCGTGCAGGGCGTCCAGCTCACCCGGAACGCCGTGTCCCCGTCCGTCGACACGACCGACGTCGCGATCAGCCTCCTGGTCTTCTTCCTGCTCTACGCCACGCTGGCAGTCGTCGCCGGCACGTTGATGATCCGTCACTCCCGCACGGCGGCCCCCGCGGCTCCGAGCGAGGACCAGCCCGTCCCCGCCGTGACCTACTGAGGTCCCGAATCATCCCGAGGTCGCGATGGACGCACTCGCCGTCTTCTGGTTCATCCTCGTCGCCACGCTGTGGACGGGCTTCTTCGTCCTGGAGGGCTTCGACCTCGGCGTCGGCATGCTGCACGCCGTGCTGACTCGGGACGAGGCCGGGCGCCGAGCCGCGATCAACACGATCGGACCGCTCTGGGACGGCAACGAGGTGTGGCTGATCACCGCCGGGGCGGCGATGTTCGCGGCCTTCCCCGGCTGGTACGCAACCATGTTCTCCGCCTTCTACCTGGCCCTGGTCCTGCTGCTGGTCGGGCTGATCGTCCGCGGGGTCTCCTTCGAGTTCCGGGGCAAGGTCGACAGCGTGCGCTGGCGCCGCACCTGGGACGTGCTGCTGACCGTCGGCAGCCTGATCGTGCCGCTGGTGATCGGCATCGCCCTGGGCGGCCTGCTGCACGGCCTGCCGATCGGGGCCGACCAGGAGTACACCGGGTCGTTCTCCGACCTGTTCACGGGCTACGGGGTCTTCACCGGGATCACCCTCGTCGCCCTGTGCATCCTGCACGGGTCGACGTTCATCGCGCTGAAGACCACCGGCGGCCTTCGCCGCCGGGCCGGCCTGCTGGCCCGCCGGGCCGCCCCCGCCGTCGGCCTGGTGGTGCTCGCCTTCGTCATCTGGACGCACTCCACCGCCGGCCGGGGCGTCCTGATCAACCTCTCCGAACTCGCCGCGGTACTGGCCGTCTTCGCCGCCGCCTGGCTGATCGGCACCGGGCACGAGGGGTGGGCCTTCACCGCCACCACGGTCGCGATGGCCACCACCGTGGTCTCACTGTTCGTCGAGCTCTACCCCCGGGTCATGGTGTCGAGCACCGGCTCCGCGTTCGACCTGACCGTGCGGAACACCGCATCGGGTCACTACGCGCTGAAGGTGATGACCGTGGTGGTGGCCGTCCTGCTGCCGGTCGTCCTGGCCTACCAGGGCTGGACCTACCACGTGTTCCGGCTGCGGCTGACCACCGAGCACTTCCGGACGTCCGCGGAGTAGCTGCCGCAGGACGGCGACCGGCGGACCACGGCGTCCGGACGGCCAGGCCGCCCCGCACAGGCCACGCACCCCTCCAGGGGGCTCACGCCCCTACTCCACCGCCCGTACTCGGCCAGGCGGGCATGCAAGCGATCGCGTGTTTCGGACACGCTCAGCCCCGAAGCGGTCGGAGGACGCCGACTACGACGCTCCGCATACGGCTAGCGCGGTTCGTGCCAGGCCGCGCAGCCAGGCGTGAGCGTGGTCGGTGTCGTAGCGCTGATGCCACGACAGGTATATCGGTGCCGACGGCAGTTCGAGCGGGAGGGGGAGCACGACCAGGCCGAGGTCGGCGACTGCGGACCGCGTGGTGGCTTCGGGGACGGTGATCAGGAGATCGGAACCGCGTGCGAACTCCAGCGCGGCCGCTTCCGTGGGCGCGGTGCCCACCAGGCGGCGGGTGAGGCCGAGCCGCGCGAGGGCGTCGTCGAGGGCGTTGCTGAGGTTTCCGCGTCGCGAGGCGGTGACGTGCTCAGCGGCGGCGTACCGCTCTGCGGTGACGGTCCTGACGCGGGTGAGGGGGTGCCCGTGCCTCACGACGATGACGAGGCGGGTCTCACCCACCTTCTCGGCACGGATGTCCGGTGCGCTCGGACGGTTGGCGTTCGCCTCCAGGTCGACCTCTCCGCGCCGCAACTCGGGGGTGTCGACGCTCGATTCCGCGACGAAGCGCAATCGCACGCCCGGCGCCTGTCCGCGCACGGCCGCGAGCAGCGCGGGGCCGCTGAGGGCGACCAGGGAATCGTGCCAGCGGAGTGTGAAGGTGCGCTCCAGCGTTGCCAGATCGAGTTCACGGCTCGGTGCAAGCACCCCCCGGACCTGGTGCAGCAGCTCGTGCACCTGCTCCCGGACGGCGATCGCATACGGCGTCGGGGTCATCGTGCGGCCGGTGCGCACCAGGATCTGATCCCCGGTCGTGCGCCGGATCCGGCCCAGACTCCGGCTCATCGCGGGGGCCGTGACATGCAGGCGCGCGGCCGCCCCGGCCACACTGCCCTCCTCCAGCAGCGCGTCCAGCGCGGCGAGCAGGTTCAAATCCAATTGCATACGAGTAATCCTAGCCATGCTTGACATGCACTTGAAGTTAATTACGGGGCTATCTACCGTTGAGGCGAAAGCGCAAGAAGTAAAGCGCAGTTCGGCCCTCGACCGGCCTCATCCCCCTCCTCAGACGGGAGTACCACCATGTCCGAAACGCTTCAGACCACTGACGTCGCCGCCTTGGACGCCGACCTGCTCGACCGGACCGCGAACGCCGTGCGCGAGGCGGGTTCGGCGCTGCGCGAGCGCTTCGGCGAAGTGGTCCGCTACCGGAACCGCGAAGAGCTGATGCGCGCGCTGGCCGCCAACGACGAGATGGCCCTCGACATCCTGCGCCCCCGCCTCACGAGCCTGCGCCCGGACGCCGGCTGGGTGGAGGACGAACTGGACGGCGGGGCACTGCCGCCCGGCGAATGGTGGGTCGTGGATCCGGCCGAAGGCAACGTCAACCACCTGCACGCCCTGCCCGAATGGGCGGTGACCGCCACCCTCGTGCGCGACAACCAGCCGGTGCTCACCGTGGTCCACTTGCCGTTGACCGGCGAGACCTACACCGCGCTCACCGGCGCGGGCGCCCACCTCGACGGCCGGCCGCTCAACGTCTCCCCCACTGCGGACCTCGGCCTGAGCATCGTGGCCACCAGCCAGGCCCGGCCCGACGAGGACGAGAAGGTCGTGCGACGCGTCGGCTCCTCGATCACCGCGATGCTCTTCGACGCGCTCGTCGTCCGCACCGCCGTGCCCGCGACCCTGCACCTGGTGAACGTGGCCGCCGGCCGGATCGACGCCTTCTGGCAGTTCGCCGGCGCCCGCGCGGACCTGCTCCCCGGAGCACTGCTCGTCACCGAAGCCGGCGGACGGATCTCCGACGCCCAGGGCCGCCCCTGGACCCCCCAGAGCGGAAGCTTCCTGGCCGCCGCACCCGGCGTCCACGCCGAAGCCGTCGCCACCCTCTCCCGCTGACCGCACCACAACCCGCACCCATGGAAGGACACCATCACCATGACCACGATCGCCGTTCTCGGAAACGGCCGCGTCGGCGGCAACCTGGCCACAGCCCTCACCCGGGCAGGGCATGAGGTGACCGTGGCGGACCGCACGCCGGGCGCCGCCGCCGATGCCGCTCGCACAGCCCGGATCGTCATCAACGCCACCCCGGGCAACGGCTCACTGGACCGGCTCGTCGCCCTGCGCGAGGAACTGCGCGGCAAGATCCTCGTCGACGTCTCCAACGCCACCGTCGACGGACCGGACGGACTGCCCGCCGATCTGATCTACCCCGGCTCGAGCCTCGCCGAGCAGCTCCAGGAAGGGCTCCCCGAAACGCGCGTCGTCAAGACCCTCAACACCATGCTCTTCCCGGTGATGACCGCACCGGCCGCGCTCCCCCAGACACCGACCGCGTTCCTCTCCGGTGAGGACCCGCAGGCCAAGCAGACCGTCCGCGAACTGCTCACCGACCTCGGCTGGCACAAGGAGTGGATCACCGACCTCGGCGGGATCCAGACTGCCCGCGCCACAGAGGCCGCGGTCCTCTTCGTCCCGCACGTCATCCGATCCACCGGATTCACACCCTTCGCGGTCTCGATCGCCCGCTGACTGTCGAGCCGCGCCGGCTGGACACTGCTCGTCGGCCAACGGTCCAGCCGGCTCGCTCCGGCTGGACCGGCCGGTACCCGCGTGCAGGTGCACACCGGCGTTTGCCGGGTCGGGCGCTCCCCTTTCACCTCCGAACAGGTGAGTCGAGCACCGCCGCGCGTCCGGCGATCGGGCCGAGGACTCCCTGTCGGGGCATCGTCAAGGTCCAGGTGGTGTCCTCGGTCAGGTCCAGGTGGTGTCTTCGGCCAGAACCGCTTCCAGCGCGGGCACCTTCAGCTCGTCCAGGGCGTGGGCGTAGTGCGCCACCGCCTGCTGGGGTCAGGCGATCACGAGACCACCGTCAGCACGATCTTGCCTTGGATGTGGCCCTGCGCGGCTCGCGTGTGTGCGCTGCCCGCCTCGGGCAGCGGGTAGGTGCTGTCCACCCCGACCTGGAGCTTGCCCTCGTCGAACAAGCGCCCGATCTCTGCGAGCTGGGGGCCGTTGGAACGCACCTGAATGGTCGAGACCGTGATGCCCAGACTCGCCGTCTCTTCCGGATCGTACTGGGCGAAGAACACCGGAAGCATGGTGCCGCCGCGCTTGAGCACGGTCAGGAAGCGTGAGCTGTCCGGGCCACCGACGGCGTCGATCACCAGGTCGACACCGCTGACCACGTCCGCCGCCTGCGTCCTGGTGTAGTCGATGAACTCATCGGCGCCGAGCTTGCGCAGGAACTGCTCGTGCCGCCCGGAGGCCACCGCGATGACGTGCGCCCCCTTCCATTTCGCCAGCTGCACCGCGAAGTGACCCACTCCACCGGCAGCCCCGTTGACCAGCACGGTCATCCCTGGCGTGATCGGCACCGGCCGGTGCACCTGACCGGTGAAAACTGACGGCACGTCATGGCCGAGATCCACCAGGTACTGCCAGGCCGTAAGCACGGCCATCGGTGCCCCGGCCGCCTGCACGTGGTCGATACCGGCCGGCTTGTGAGCCAGGTCCGAAGCCGGTGCGGCCACGTACTCGGCGTAGGTCCGGCCGTCGAATCCGGGGAACCGCAGCATGCCGAAGACCTCGTCACCGACGGCGAACCCCGACACGTCCGGAGCGACCGCCTGGACCACGCCCGACATGTCCGTTCCGGGGACCAGAGGGAACTCCAGGGCCGGCCTCATCTCGGCCGGCATGACCTTCATCCCCTCACGCAGGTACCAGTCCGGCGGGTTGATACCCGCCGCGTGCACCCGGACGAGCACTTCGCCCGGGCCGATCTCGGGAACCGGCACCTCGTCGTACTGCAGAACCTCCGGCCCGCCCGCTTCGTGGAACTGGATCGCCTTCATCACGTCTGTCGCCTTCCTGGGGAAACGTTGCTCCTTGAGTCAAGGCCCACCGCGGCATCGCCGTCCAAGACCGATCCGGCAACCTGCTCATTCCGAAACGGCATGACGCGTACGCTGCAAGGGTGAACGATCTCGGACAGGACCTGGAACTGCGGTTGGTGCGCTACTTCACCGTGGTCGCGGCGCACCAGCACTTCGGCCGGGCCGCCGCCGACCTGCACGTGGCCCAGCCTGCGCTGAGCCGCCAGATCCAACGGCTCGAAAAGCATCTCGGCACACGACTGCTGGATCGCGTACCCCAGGGCGCCCGGCTCACTCCGGCAGGCCAGAGGTTCCTCCCCCGGGCCCAAGCCCTGCTCCAGGCCGCCCGCCAGGCCGAACTGACCGTGCGCGAACAAGCCGAGATCGAACGAATCACCATCGGCTACGTCGAAGACCTGGTGATCACTGCCGCCGTGGGGGAACTGCGCCGCCGTCACCCGGACGCCGAGATCACCACCCGGTACCTGAGCTGCCGCGACGTCGGGGCGCTGTCCGACAAGCGCGTCGACGCCCTGATCGCGCGGGCCCCGCTGCCGCTCGCCGCCGACGACGTCCTCACCACCCCTCTGTACGAGGAGCCCCGGATGCTCGTGGTCCCACGCGGCCATCCCTTGGCCGACCGCCCGTCGGTGACCGCGGAAGAACTTGCCGGCGAGGAGGCGGCGCCGTGCCCGTTCGAGACCGCGGACTGGACTTCCTACCGGATCCTCGGGGCCGGCGTGCCGCCGATCGAGAGCTACGAGGACAAGCTCGAACTCGTCGCGAGTGGCAGGGCGATCGCCGTGCTACCGGTCGGCGATCGGCGTAGCTCACTGCGCCCCGACCTCGTCACCGTCCCGATCGAGGGCGCTCCTTCCAGCCAGGTCGTCCTGGTCAGCCGCAAGGGCGACCCGAATCCGATGATCAGGAATCTCCGGCAGGTGGCCAGGGCCGTCCTGACCGGCCTTGCAGCCTGACCGGGCTCACCTTCTCCTCCAGCGCGAGGGGCCGGGAGGTGCGCATCCTGCGCAAGGACCTGGCCACCTGGTGCCGTGGACACCGTCGCTGGAGCAGACCGTCGCCGAGATCGCCCAGGACGACCCGCACTGGGACTTCACGGTGTTCCAGCCCAGGGCCGATGGCATGGTCACCGCCGAGGTGGCGCTACGGTATGGCCCGCCTGGTCGAAGAGGGCCCGGAGAACGGGTCGGTTACCAGGGCAGCGGGCCCTCGGCGTCGGTGTAGGTGCCGGTGGGACCGTCCGGGGTGAGGCTGGCCATGCGGACGATGATCTCGGCACCCTGTTCCACGGTCTGGATGCCGGTGTTGCCGTTGAGGTCCGTCTTGGTGAAGCCGGGCTCGACGGCGTTGATGCGCATGTTCGGGAACGCCTTGGCGTACTGCACGGTGACCATGTTGACGGCGGCCTTGGAGGCCGGGTAGGCGACGCCGGGGTACGCGTAGGTGGGGGTGTCGGCGGTGGTGACGCGGGTGAGCGAGGCCAGGCCGCTGCTGAGGTTGACGACGACGGGGGCGGCGGAGCGCTGCAGCAGCGGGAGGAACGCGTGGGTGACGCGTACCGTGCCGAAGACGTTGGTTTCGAACGTGCTCCGCATCAGGTCGGCGGTGACGTCCGCGGCACCGATGATGCCGTTGTCCTCGGCCCGCTCCTCCACGCCGGCGTTGTTGACCAGCACGTCAAGGCCGCCGTCGGCCTCGACGGTCTTGACCGCTGCGGCGACCGAGGCGTCGTCGGTGACGTCGATGACGACCAGCCGCGCGCCCAACTGCTCGGCGGCGCGACGCCCACGCTCGGGGTCCCGGCTGCCGATGTACACGGTGTGGCCTGCGGCGATGAGTTGACGGGCGGTCTCGAAGCCGAGCCCCTTGTTCGCTCCGGTGATCAGTGTTGTGGTCATGCCTCCACGATGCTGCGCGGCGATGCCGTCAGCCAGGCGTCCGGTGTTCCTGGGACTGCCAGTACCAGGCACCCGCGGGTGGGGCGGTGCACAGTGGTGGCATGGCGACCACGGAGTTCGGGCAGACGGTGCGGCGCTGGCGTGACCGGGTCCCGCCGGAGGCGGCCGGCCTGCCGGTGGGCGGCCATCGGCGCGCGGCCGGACTGCGCCGGGAGGAGCTGGCGCTGCTGGCCGGGATCTCGGTCGACTACGTCACCCGCCTCGAACAGGGCCGGGCGACCAACCCGTCGGAGCAGGTCGTCGAGGCGCTGGGGCGGGCGCTGCGGCTGAACGCGCAGGAGCGTGAGCACCTGTTCCGGGTCGCCGGGCTGGTAGCGCCGGGAATCGGCACGGTGCCCGCCTACATCACGCCCAGCGTGCATCGGATGCTGGACCGGCTGACCGGCACACCCGTCGCGGTCTCCGACGCGGCGTGGACGCTGCTGCTGGCCAATCCGCTCTACACCGCGCTGATGGGTGAACGGCACGGCAAGGAGCGCAACGGGGCGTGGCGGAACTTCCTCGGCTCGGGCAGCCGGGTCCGCCACACGCCGGAGTCCCGGCGGGCGTTGGAGACCGCGGTCGTCTCCGACCTGCGGGCGACGGCGAGCCGCTACCCGGCGGATCTGCGGCTGCGGCGTCTGATCGCTGATCTGCGCGGCAACAGCGAGCGGTTCGCCAAGCTGTGGGACTCCGGCGCGGTGGGACACCAGGAGGCCTCGCGCAAGACCATCGACCACCCGCAGGTGGGATCGCTGACGCTGGACTGCGACGTGCTCAGCGTCGCGGGCAGCGATCTGCGGATCATGGTCTACACGGCCGAACCCGGCACCGAGGACGCCGAACGGCTGGCGCTGCTGGCGGTGATCGGCACGCAGGCACTGGTGGAAGTCGCCGGCGAGGGCGTCGGGTGAAACCGCCGCAGCGGGTCGGCTCAGCTGTCGAGCTCGGCGACGCGGCAGGTGCGGCGGGTGCGGCGGGCGAAGTAGCCCTTGCCCTCGATGACCAGCGGGTTCCCGTCCTTGTCGAAGCCACAGGCAGTAGTGCGCGCGGTACGAGGCGCGACCATGTCGGCGCCGGGCACCGAGCGGCAGCCCTCGGCGTCGTCGATCAGGCGGCGGGTCGCCGGGTCGGGCTGGTCCAGGACTGGGTTGGCGATGTGCCCGACATGGCGGACGCCGTCCTCGTCCAGGTAGTCGAGGACGAACAGCCGCAGGTCGACGTCGACCTGGTTGGCGGCCGGTCCCGCGCCCTCGGCGACATGCATGGTGCGCCTCGAAGTCGACGTGGACCAGGCCGAAGCGCTGGTGGTAGCCCTCAGCCCGTCGAACGCCCTGTCATCGTATTCGCCTAGCCGGCGTCAGTCGGCCAGGATCACCACGCCGAGCGCTCTGAGCTGTTCGACGACCGGGTCGCGGGGGTCGGCGTCGGTGATCAGTCCACTCACCTTCTCCCAGGGCAGGACGCGGAACTGCGATGCCGTACCGATCTTCTCGGAGGAGGCGAGGATGTAGGTGTCCGCGGCCCGTGCGGCCAGGGCGCGTTTCATCGCAGCCTCCTCGACGTCCGCGGTGGTCAGTCCTGCCTCGGGGTGCACGCCGGTGACGCCCAGCAGGCAGAGGTCGGCGGAGATGTTCTGCGCGGCCTCGACCGCGGCGGCACCGCAGGCGACCGCCGAGTGCTTGAAGATGCGGCCGCCGAGCAGGAAGAGCTCTGCCCGCGGATGGTCGAGCAGGGCCGCGGCAATCGTCGGGCTGTGGGTGATCACGGTGCAGGCGAGGTCGTGCGGGAGCGCGTGGGCGACGGCAAGAGCGGTAGTGCCGCCGTCGAGGATCAGCGTGCCGCCCGGCCGCACCAGCCCGGCGGCCACCGAGGCAACCTTCCGCTTGCCGTCCGGGGCCACGGTCTGCCGGGCGGCGTAGTCCACCACCGCCGGCGAAGCCGGCAGCGCGCCGCCGTAGACCCGCTGGCAAAGTCCCTCGGCCGCGAGATCGCGCAGGTCGCGCCGCACGCTGTCCTCGGAGATCCCCAGTTGGGCAGCGACGTCCTTGGCGACGATCTTGCCCTCGCGGGCGAGCAGACCGAGCAGGTGGTCACGCCGTTCAGCAGCCAGCATCCACATTCCCTCCTGTTCTTGCACGTTTCTGCATGTATGGTAACGCCTGTGACCGACAAGCCCATGCTCATCCTGATAGCCGGGCCCTACCGCTCCGGTACCGACGGCGACCCGCAGGCCATGGCCGCCAACCTCGCGCGGCTCGAAACGGCTGCCTGGCCGGTGTTCGCCGCCGGCCACCTCCCCGTGATCGGGGAATGGATAGCCCTGCCCGTCCTGCGCTCCGCCGACGCCGGCCCCACCGACCCACTCGCCGACCAGGTGCTCTACCCCACTGCCGACCGCCTGCTCGCCCGTTGCGACGCCGTACTGCGCCTGCCCGGCGACTCCGCCGGAGCTGACCAGGACGTCGCCACCGCCCGCCGCCGCGGCTTGCCCGTCTACCACGACGTGGCCGAGATCCCCCACCGCACACCGCGGGAGACCGTATGACGAGCCGGCCCGGCATCGACACCCCCGACCATCGCGGCCGTATCGGCCTCGACCAGGCCGGACGGAGCCTGGATCGCAACCCCGACGTCGTGATCCGCGACGTCGAGCTCACCTCGCAGGGCTGGCACGTGCTGCGGCGCACCACCTTCGATTACCGCCGCCGCGACGGACGCTGGGAGACCCAGCAACGCGAGACATACGACCGCGACAACGGCGCCGTCGTCCTGCCCTACGACACCGCGCGCGCATGCGTCCTGCTCGTCCGCCAGTTCCGCTACCCGGCCTACGTCAACGACCACCCCGACGGCATGCTCATCGAGGCGGCCGCAGGGCTGCTCGACGCGGAGGACCCGCCCGCCGCCGTCCGACGCGAGGCCGCCGAAGAACTCGGCGTCACCCTCGGCCCGCTCACCCACATCCTCGACGCCTACATGAGTCCCGGCTCCGTGACCGAACGCCTTCACTTCTATGCCGCCCCCTACACCCCGGCCGACCGGACCGGGGCCGGCGGCGGACTCGAGGAGGACGGCGAGGACATCGAGGTCCTCGAACTGCCCTTCGCCGAGGCCCTCGCCATGACTCGCAACGGACGCATCACCGACGGGAAGACCATCCTGCTCCTGCAATGGGCAGCCCTGGACGGACCCTTCGCCCCCGCAGCGGCCGACCGGAAGGTCAACCCCCTTCCGGCTCACCCCCCGTGCCGCGCGCGGTGATCGGTGATCGGTGATCCGGCATCCCACTCATGTGTGTTCGCAGGAGCGCCGGGCACCCCTGTCGATCCGGTCGGAGAGTCAGTCCCCTTCGGCTTCGAAGGTGCGCAGCAGGTCGGCAGCGACGCTCACGGCAATCGTCGCGGGTTCCTTACCGGTGATGTCGGCCAGCCCGATCGGGGTCTTGATCCGATCGATGGTGGCCTCGTCGTGACCGCCCTCGGTGGCGAGGCGTTTGCGGAACCGCACCCACTTGGTCGCCGACCCGATCAGCCCGATGGAGCCGAGATGGGTTGTGCGCAAGGCGGCGTCGCACAGAGCGGCGTCCTCGGCGTGATCATGGGTCATGATCAGGATGTGGGTGCCACGCGGCAACCGCGCCAGCACCTCCTCGGGCAGCAGTGGCGTGTGATGCACGTGCACCTGCGCGACCGCGTCTGCCAGCACGCCGAGCCGCTCCTCGGTGAGGATGTCTGAGCGGGTGTCGATCAGATGGAGGTCGAGGTCCTGGCGTGCCAGGATGCGCGCCAGTTCCAGCCCGACGTGCCCGACGCCGAAGATCGCCACCGCCCGTACCGTCGGCAGCGGTTCGAGCAGCACCGAGACCGTGCCGCCGCAGCACTGCACGCCATGCCTGTTGGTCACCTTGTCATTCAGGGTGAAGTCGATCAGCTCCGGCTCCGGCTTGGACGTGGCGATCATCTCCCGGGCTCGATCGATCGCGACGGCCTCGACATTGCCGCCACCGATCGAGCCCCACGTCTCGGTCTCCCCCACAACGAGCTTCGCACCGGCGTCGCGCGGGGCATGGCCGCGCACGGTCGCGACGGTCACCAGCACGCCGGACTGCCGGCGTGCTCGCAACCGTGCGACCGCGGCGACCCACGTCATGTCAGGCACCGCTCAGCGCTTTTGCGTCGGTTCGGATCTCGCCGGTTCCGCCGTGCCCGTTGGCGGCACACCCGTTGCGGGCGTGACCGTTCCCGGAGACATCGCCCTGGCGAGCCGCCTGGACCGCCCAGTACACCGCCTCCGGCGTCGCCGGTGAGGCCAACTCGACGCTGACCCCGCTCGGCCCGAACGCGGCGGCGGCCTGCCGCAACGCTTCTCGCACCGAGAACGCCAGCATCAGCGGAGGCTCACCCACCGCCTTGGACCCGTATACCGCGCCCTCCTCGGTGGCGTTCTCCAGAAGCGTGACGTTGAACTCCTCCGGCATCTCCGAGAAGCTCGGCAGCTTGTAGGTGCTCGCGGCCTGGGTCAGCAGCCGGCCGCGGTTCGGCCCGTCACTGGCGTCCCAGCGCAGGTCCTCCAGGGTCAGCCAGCCCGCGCCCTGCACGAAACCACCCTCGACCTGACCGATGTCGATCATCGGGGACAGGCTGTCGCCGACATCGTGCACGATGTCCACCCGCCGGATGCGGTAGGCGCCGGTGAAGCCGTCCACCTCCACCTCGGCTGCGGCGGCACCATGGGCGAAGTACTTGAACGGCGAGCCCCTGAACGTCTTCGCGTCCCAGTGCAGACCCTCGGTCCGGTAGAAACCGGCCGCCGACAGCTGAACCCGCTGGAAGTACGCGGTGCGCACCAGGTCGTCCCAGGCCAGTTCCTTGTCGCTGCCCAGGGTGCGCGCGACGCCTTCGACGATGCGTACGTCCGAGGCGTTCGAACCCAGCTGGGTGGCGGCCACCTGTCGCAGCCGCTCGCGCAGTTGCTCGCAGGCGTTCTTCACCGCGGCGCCGTTGAGATCCGCCCCGGCACTGGCGGCGGTGGCAGAGGTGTTGGGCACCTTGTCGGTTCGCGTCGGGGCCAGCCGCACCTTGTGCAGCGGGATACCCAGCGTGGTCGCGGCCACCTGCAGCATCTTGGTGTGCAGGCCCTGGCCCATCTCGGTGCCGCCGTGGTTGATCAGGACCGAGCCGTCCTTGTAGATCAGCACCAGCGCGCCGCCCTGGTTGAAGGCTGTGAGGTTGAACGAGATTCCGAACTTGAGGCCGGTGACCGCAAGTGCCCGCTTGGTGTGCGGGTGCGCGGCATTGAAGGCAGCGATGTCGCGCCTGCGATCGGCGATGCCGGCGTTGTCCTGAACCTGCTGCCAGACGGCGGAGATCCGTTCGGGGTGAACGACCGGCTGTCCGTACGGCGTCGCCTGACCCGGCCGGTAGAAGTTGCGCTCCCGCAACTCGATCGGATCCAGTCCGAGCAGCGGCGCGCACCGGCCCATGATGTCCTCGATCACCAGCATGCCCTGCGGTCCGCCGAAGCCGCGGAAGGCGGTGTTGGAGACCTTGTTGGTCCTGGCGATGCGACCGGCGATGCGCGCGTTGGGAAGCCAGTAGGTGTTGTCGATGTGGCACAGCGCGCGGGCCACCACGGGTTCGGACAGATCCAGGCTCCAGCCGCCGTCCGCGGTCAACGTGGCGTCCAGGGCCTGGATGCGGCCGTCGGCGTCGAAGCCGATCTTCCACTCGGCGTGGAACCCGTGCCGCTTACCGGACATGGTCAGGTCCTGAGTGCGGTTGAGCCGCACCCGGACCGGCCGGCCGGTCAGCTTGGCGCCGAGCGCGGCGACGGCCGCGAACCCGTGCGGCTGCATCTCCTTGCCGCCGAAGCCGCCACCCATCCGCAGGCACTGCACGGTCACCTCGTGACTGTGCAGACCGAGCACGTGCGCGACGATCTCCTGGGTCTCCGAAGGATGCTGGGTGCTGCTCTGGACGAACACCTGCTCGGCCTCGTCGACGTAGGCCAGCGCCGCGTGCGTCTCGAGGTAGAAGTGTTCCTGGTCGGAGAACTGGAACTCGCCGGTGAACACGTGCGCGGAGTCGGCGAAGCCGGCGTCGACGTCCCCGGTCAGCATCATGGGCCGGGCGCCGTGAAAACTGTCGGCCGCGATCGCTTCCTGAAGCGTGATCAGGGAGGGCTGTTCGTCGAGTTCCACCTCGACGGCCGCCGCACCGAGCCGGGCCGCCTCCAGGGTCTCGCCGAGCACCCAGGCGACCGCGTGGCCATAGAACATGACCGTGTCGGGAAACAGTGGCTCGTCGTGCTTCATCCCGGCATCGTTGACGCCGGGCACGTCGGCACCGGTCAGCACGCGGACCACGCCGGGGACGGCGAGCGCGGGCTCGGTGCGCAGCGCGGTGATCCTGCCGTGGGCCTTCATGACCTGGACCGGGTAGGCGTGCAGTACGTCCTTGGTGCGATGAATCAGGTCGTCCGTGTAGAGCGCGGCGCCGGTGACGTGCAGGACGGCGCTCTCGTGCGGCATCGAGACGCCGACGACAGCCTTTTCGGGGCGTTCGGACAGATGGCTCATGACGACACCGCCTCGGTGGTCTGTGCGTGCAGCTTCAGCAGGCTCTGGCCGAGCATCGCAGTACGGTACTCGGCGCTGGCGCGGTGATCGTTCATCGGCGTGCCCTCGGCCCGCAGCACCCGGGCCGCGGCCTCGATGGTCTCCGCCGTCCACGGCCTGCCCTCCAGGGCCGCCTCGGTGGCGAGGGCGCGGATCGGGGTGGCGGCCACGCCGCCCAGGCCGATGCGCGCCTTGCGGACGATCCCGTCCTCGACGTCCAGCGCGAAAGCGACCGCCACGCTGGAGATGTCGTCGAAGCGCCGCTTGGCGATCTTGTGGAAGGCCGCGACCGACGACAGCGGCTGCGGGATGCGCACGGCGCGGATCAGTTCGCCGGGACGGCGCACGCTCTGCCGGTAGCCGGTGAAGTAGCCCGCCAGCGGGACCTCGCGCTCACCGTCGGCGTCGACGAGCACCACCGATGCCTCCAGCGCCAGCAGCGCCGGCGGGCTGTCACCGATGGGCGAGCCGGTACCCAGGTTTCCGCCGAGGGTCGCACCGTTGCGGATGAGCCGGGATGCGAACTGCGGGAACAGTTCCGCCAGCAGCGGGATGCCACCGTCGAGACGGCGTTCGATCTCCGTGAGCGTCAACGCCGCCCCGATCTCGATGCAGTCGGATTCGACTCGCAGCTCCCGCAGTTCGGACAGCCGGTCGATGGCGACCACGCAATCCGCCCGGCGGGAACGGATGTTCACCTCCACGCCCCAGTCGGTGGAACCGGCGACCACCACCGCGTCGGGCCGCTCGCGCAGCAACTGCAGCGTGTCGGCCAGGGTGCTCTTCCGCAGGAACGCGCTGTCGCCCTGGGTGAATTCGGTGGCAACCGGTGCGGGCGGGGACTGCTCACGACGCTTTGCCAACGGGTCCTCGTCGGTGGGCGTCCCGACGGCGAACGCGGCATCGCGAATCGGGCGATAACCGGTGCAGCGGCACAGGTTTCCGCTCAGCGCGTGCAGATCGAAACCGTTCGGACCATGCTCGTGATCGGTGCTGTCGGCGTCGGTGCGGTCGGCGGAGTCCGCGTGCGCACAGCGGTCGGGTCGGTAGTACTCGGCTGCCATGCTGCAGATGAATCCCGGTGTGCAGTACCCGCATTGGGAGCCGCCGCGGACCGCCATCTCCTCCTGCACGGGATGCAGGATGGACGGCATGCCGGGTTCGCCGGCGGTCGCGAGACCTTCGGAGGTAATGACCTCCTGACCATCGAGCGCCGCGACCGGGACCAGGCAGGCGTTGACCGCCACCCAGTCGGTGGGCTTGTTCACCCCGGGGCGGGCCACCAGGACCGAACAGGCGCCGCATTCACCCTCGGCGCAGCCTTCCTTGGTGCCGGTGAGGCCACGCTCGCGCAGAAAATCCAGCGTTGTGGTGTGGGGCGCAGCCGGTGAAATCGGAGTTTCTTTCCCGTTGACCGTGATCCGCGCCGCTACCATGACGGGCCTTCGTTTCGGTGCGCGATCGGTCGATTCATCATGTTCGCCAATTTCAGGCAGCTTTCTGTGTTCAGACGCGCCACGTGAGACGAGCGGGCGCAGAACGGCACGCACAGCGACGCGCCAGGAAGTGGTGAGCGCGAAACCCGAAATGTGCCACGAGCGGGCACGTCAGAACGGCGCGATCAGCAGCCGTGCGCGATGCGACCCGGAACCCAGACCGTGCAGTGGGCGAGGCGAGCCAGATCAGAGCTGGTGTACATCTGCTGGTCGCCTCCTTTCGGTAGTCACGGGTCGGCGTCTACCGCAAATTAGTATCCGGGGCCGCAGAGGTCAAGAGGTCGACCTCTGCGTCTCGACAACCGATCGGATTCGAGGGCTTCCCCTGAATCGAACCTCGGCAAGGCCTTACCCGTGCCGCCACTCGGCCGAGCCGGGTGGCCAGCGAACGGTGGCCGCTCACAGGACGACGAGGCCCTCGACTGGTGCCGCCCCTGACGGCCCTCATCTCTACCAGGAAGGCCAACTACTGTGCACTGCAACCACGTTGGCTGGCGATCAGGTCCCGGTACCAGCCGTACGACGCCTTCGGCGTGCGCACCTGCGTGTCGAAGTCGACGTGGACCAGGCCGAACCTCTCAACCAGCGGCTCGCCGGCAGACTCGCCTGCCCCCACACCGAACTCACCGACCTCACCGACCTCAAGAGGCATCACCGGCACCTGATCCCGGTCCTGGCGGCCAGAGACGACGAGGTCGAGCGGCTTCGAGGTGAGCTGAGCACGTTCGCTTCGGTCCCGGATCAACGGCAGGGCACCGACTGCACGCCGACGCGATCGATGGCAGGTGGCCGAGCAAGGCCCATCGGGCGCGCCGACGCGGCGTCAAGGGTGGAAAACAGGGCAAGACCGGCGTTGCCCATGGCGTCTACGACAAGCGCTCGGTGCCGGGTTCGACATCCCGCGAGCGACCGCATACCGCTGTGCGGGTGACGGCACGGCGGTCTTTGCCGCTCGCCGCCCCGATCTGCACGAGGCGCTACGACAGGCCGCCGGCCAGGGGGTGATGTGCTGGGTCCGGGTCAGCGGGTGATCGAGATCGCGAAGGGGACGAACCCGCTGGAGCGGATCACGTGGGGTACGAACAGGATCGCGGCCTCCGTTGCGCGGGCGGTCCGGATGCCGCCGAGGTCGGTGATCCATTCGTTGTGCCAGCCGAGGTCGGTGAGGAGTTCGCGGACGGTCTGCTTGGCCCGGGGGTCCTCGCCGGAGAGGAACACGGTGGGAGTCTGGGTGAGCGTGGCCGGTGCGGTCATCACCGGGAAGAGCATGGTGTTGAGGGTCTTGACGACGTGTGTTTCGGGGAGTGCTTCCTGGAGTTGCTCGGCGAGGCTCGAGCCGGGGTAGAGCAGGTCGGCGGGCAGGCCGTCCGGTCCGTCGGTGGTGGCGTTGGAGACGTCGACGAGGAGGGTGCCGCGCAGTTCGTTGCGCAGGGCGGCGAGTCGTTCCAGGGAGCCGGCGCCCGGGGTGGCGTTAATGACGATCCGGGCGCGTCGGGCGGCATCGGCGGCGGCGCCCGGCGTGCGGTCCGCGACGGTCACCTCGTGCCCTGCGCGGGTGAGGGCGGCGGCCAGGTTGCCGCCGACGCGGCCGCTTCCGAGTACTGCGATCGTGGTCATGAGGGTGTGGTCCCTTGTCGCGTGTGCGGGTGGAGTGGTGTTCGGTCAGCGTGCGAGGGTGGCGACGGCCTGGGCGTGGACGCCGGGTGCGGCGGCCAGGAAGCCGGCGCTCTGCGGGGTCCAGGGGCGGCCCTCGGCGTCGGAGATCCGTCCGCCGGCCTCGGTGACGAGCAGTGCTCCGGGGAGCCAACGTTCTCGTCCTCGTCGGGCCGGGCCTGGCTGGTGGCCACGATGCTCAGGCCGAGGTCCGCGGCCCGGGAGACGTGCAGGGGCCGGCCGTCGAGGTGGGCGCCCGCGCCGGTGAGCGCGGTGTAGGTCTCGCCGGTCAACGGCAGGTGGACCACGGTGAGCACCGGCTGGTTGTCGCGCACGAGGGTGGCGGTCACCGCCCACTCCGGCAGGGCGTGCAGGTGGTTGACGTTGCCCTCGGCCGGATCCACGACCCACCACTCGCCGGGCGGCAGCGCCCCGCCGTCCAGTTCGTCCTCCACCCAGCCGGCGTCCGGGCGCAGGCTCGTGAGGCGGGGGCGCAGGATGCCGAGGGCCGTGTCGTCGTTGGCGGCGAGTGCGCTCATCAGCTCGTCGCGGGTCTGGTAGGGGACCACCTCGCCGAACCGCTCGCGCAGTGCCGAACCGGCCTCACGCACGGCGGCCGCGGTCCGGTCGAGCAGGTGGGCGTCGGAGACGGTGACGTCAGTGGCCTGAAGCGTTTCGGACATGGTGGAACTCCCGTCTGAGCAAGGGGTGTTGAACAAAGGTTCGGGCCAGGCCGTGCGTTCCGTCCTGCGCCGTGATGACGACGCTATACACCTCGTCCGTTAGCATCAACTGCATGTCAAGCACGGCTGGGATTACTCCTATGCAATTGGATTTGAATCTGCTGACCGCGCTCGACGCGCTGCTGGAGGAGGGCAGCGTGGCCGGGGCGGCCGCACGCCTGCACGTCACCGCCCCCGCGATGAGCCGGAGTCTGGGCCGGATCCGGCGCACGACCGGGGACCAGATCCTGGTCCGCACCGGCCGCACCATGACCCCGACGCCCTATGCGATCGCCGTCCGGGAGCAGGTGCACGAGCTGCTGCACCAGGTCCGGGGGGTGCTGGCACCGAGCCGTGAACTCGATCCGGCAACGCTGGAACGCACGTTCACACTCCGCTGGCACGATTCCCTGGTCGCCCTCAGCGGCCCCGCGCTGCTCGCGGCCGTACGCGGACAGGCGCCGGGCGTGCGACTGCGCTTCGTCGCGGAATCGAGCACCGACACCCCCGAACTGCGACGCGGCGAGGTCGATCTGGAGGCGAACGCCAACCGCCCGAGCGCACCCGACATCCGCGCCGAGCACGTGGGCGAGACCCGCCTCGTCGCCGTCGTGAGGCAGGGACACCCCCTCACCCGCGCCCGAACCGTCACCGCGCAGCAGTACGCCGCCGCCGAACACGTCACCGTCTCGCGACGCGGAAACCTCGGCAACGCCGTCGACGATGCCCTCGCACGGCTTGGCCTCACCCGCCGGGTGGTGGCGGCCGTCCCCACGGAAGCAGCCGCGCTGGAGTTCGCGCGCGGCACCGACCTTCTGATCACCGTCCCCGAAATCACCACACGCACCGCGGCCGCCGACCTCGGCCTGGCCGTACTCCCCCTGCCGCTCGAACTCCCCTCGGCACCGGTGTACCTGTCATGGCACCAGCGCTACGACACCGACCACGCCCACACCTGGCTGCGCGCACTGGCGCGAACCGCGCTGGCCACGTGCGGAGCGTCATAGCCGACGCCGTACGGCCGCGCGCTGCGGCCTTCCGCGATGACTACGCGAGCCAGCCCATGTGCGTCGACTGCGCGTCCTGACCGCAAGCGGCGCGCCAACGGCGATCGCATGCCCACCGGCGGCGGACAAGCCTGTGCTCACAGCGGGGTGAGGATGTCCTGATGGCCCCGGTCCAGGACGAGGCCGTTGTCCCACCGGACCCGGACCGTCACGCGGTTCCCTTGGTCCTGGTGGACGGTCCACAGCGGCTCGAGCTCGGCGATCTCTCCTTCCAGCCGCATCCGGCTGGCCTCGGGCATGGTGTGCCCGTAGTCGTCGAGCAGTGCCTTGAGCCGCTGGTACTCGCGGACCTCCTCACTTTGCGGGACTTCCCCGTCCACCCGCTCGACGGTGCCCTCGATCCCGGCCGCGAGGGAGAGGAACCCGACGACCGCTCCGGGCTCACCGGCGACTGCCTCGCCGATCGCGAGGTCCTCGGCCAGCCTGACGCGTCGGCCTTCCTTCAGGGACATCCGTTCCGTGACTCTCCAACGATCGGTGCCGCGGGCGCGATCGGCCGGCGGTCCCGGTCATTATCTGCCGGACGGGCCGTACGACGTGCCGGTCGGATTCCGGTGGGTCGGGGGCTGCCTGCCGGGAACCGAATACGCCGTCGCCGCAGTCGTTCGACTTCATGGGAACCATGGACCGCATCGCACCACCGTCAGCACCAGCACGCCGTACGCGCCGGGTCGCGCTCCTCCTTCCGGCGGTGCTCGGTGTCTCGGCCGTCGCCGCCTTCGCCGCACGTGGGCCGCTGCGCGACCACCGAGGGGGCTGGCATGCATGGGTCGGCACGGTCAACGGCGTGGTCTTCCTGACGCTGGCCGCACTGCCGGTGGCCGCGTCGGCAGTGTGGGGTCTGGCGCGCCGCCGGCGTGTCGCGGGCGCCGCGCCGCGGTGGGCGTGGCGCAAGTCGCTGGCCGAGGTCGGCATGGTCCACGGCACGGCACCGTGGATTTGGATGATCATGCTGCCCGGCACCGGGGCCGGTGTCGCGCCCCGCCGCGTGAGCCTGCTGCCGCTGCGGGACCTGATCGCGATCCTGGCGGAGGGCAGTCCGGTGACGGCGACGGTCCAGATCGTCGGCAACCTGCTGGTGTTCGCGGCACTGGGGTACCTCGCGCCGGTGCGGTTCGCGGGCCTGGCGTCGGTGCCGCGGGTCCTGGCCCTCGCGGCGGGCTGCTCGATCCTGGTCGAGACCGCGCAGTACGTGCTGTGGCTCGACAGGGTGTCCTCCGTGGACGACGTACTGCTCAACACCGCCGGTGCCGGACTGGCGGCACTCGCGTCGCGCCGCTGGTGGCGGGCCACGGCCGACGCACCGTCGGAGCGGCCTCGGCCGGCGGCGGTACCCGGGCGCTGAGCTGCCTGGCCGTCACTGGCCGCGCGGGGGCGAGCTTTTCAGCCCTCCGGGAACGTGCGCGGCGGCGCGGTCGGGGTGCCCATCCGCGCCGCCGGCGTCGGCTGGCGATTGAACCACTGGTGATGGGCTGCGGACTTGTCGAACACCCTGTCCTTTACGCAGTCTCCGGGGCGCGGATGCTGCGGGCGGCGCCATCGAGATGGCCTCTCGGCCGTCGCCAACGGCCACACATCCCGCAGCCGACAGAAGTCAACTACCGTGAATGGTGGCTCCGGTGACTTGCCATCAGGTCGCGGTACCAGGCGTAGGAGGCCTTCGGGGTGCGGCGCTGGGTCTCGAAGTCGACGTGGACCAGGCCGAACCTTTGATGGAACCCTTCAGCTCGTCGAACAGACTGTCATTCTACGAGACCGTAAACCGCGAGTCTCGTCACTGTCGAACGTGGCCATCCGCCGACGAAGTTGCAGCCAACGCAAGCCCACCTACCGCGTTGTTCCAGGTCGGAGACGGAGCATCTCTCCGGTATAGGTTCGGGTGCTTCGGGCTGAGCCACGGTCTACGCGGCGTTCATGGTCTCCCGCGCCGGCCAGTCGTACCCCGTCGGCGACGTCAGCACCGACCACGGCGCCACGTTCAAGACCGCCGGCGTGATCGTCCCACCGGATACGAACAACTGGGGCGACTGAGACTTCATCACCGTCGGCCCGGACGGAACGCTCCTGGTCCAGGCCGGTGCAGGTGCCCTCGGACACCCTGAAGGTGCCGCACGTCATGCAGGTCGTCGCCGGGCCTCCCGGGGTCGCATACCTGGGCCGGCTGTCGAACAGCGACCCGCGCGCCCACGGCCGCGCAGGACGACATCTGGGCCGCGACCGTGGGGTGGCACTGCCCTGAGGCTCGGGCGCGAATGGGCAGTGATGACTCCCCCGAAGGAACCGTGGAAGTAGCCCCGCCTGCCTGAAAGGGCAGTTCCGCATCTTCAATACCCGCAATGATCACGCCCCAAGAGCCACTCCACGATGCCCCGAAGTCCCTCGCAGCAGTCAGCCGCAACCCGTGCCGTTCAGGCGGAGGAGATCGGGCATTGACACCTCCGGCGACATGATCAATCATCAAGCCAGCCGCCGGACAAGAGAGCGGCAATCAGGCGTTCTCCCTGGTTAGACAGTTGGCCGTGGGCTGCCTGTCCTGCCAGGAGATGAGCACGCGGTGGGTGAGATGGTAAATACAAGCCGTCTGTAGGCGCACCGCGGAGAAACACACACCAGGTGCCCGCAGTTTGAGCGCCGCACCCGTCGAGTAGTCGTCTCTCGCGCCCGCCGCCGAGCCGGTTAGGTCTTCCCGCACGCCTCCCCAACTGTCCTCCGCTCAGAGGAAAGAGCTGGCTTTGCCGACGATACGCACCTCCCCCACGACCGCCAGCAGCAGCAGCCGCGGGTCCCGGCCCGGCGCCGAGGAATCGGCCACGGCCCACCGGGACGAACCGCAGCCGCTCTCCTTCGCGCAGCAACGGCTCTGGACGCTGGCTCAGCTGACCGGCGCCGGCGAGGCGTACAACGAGTCGGTCGTCCACCGGCTGCGCGGACCGCTGGACCGTGGGGTGCTGGCCCGGGCGCTGGACGCGATCGTCGGTCGGCACGAGGTGCTGCGGACCCGCCTGGTCCCCACGGGCGGCGAGGTGCACCAGTGGATCGACCGATCGGGCATCGGGTACCCGCTCCTCACGGATGATCTGACCGGGGCCCCCGATCCCGAAGCGCGGCTGGCCGCCCTGCAACGTGCGGAAGCCACCACGCCCTTCGATCTGGCCGGTGGCCCGCTGGCCCGTGGCCGCCTGGTCATCCTGGCCCCGGACCATCACGCGTTGCTGCTGACGATGCATCACACGGTCTTCGACGGCTCGTCCATGGACGTCATGATGCGCGAACTCAACCTCCTCTACTCGACGTTCCTCCACGGTGACGGCGCCCCGTTGCCGCGATTGCCGCTCCAGTACGCCGACTACGCCCGCCGGCAGCGCGAGTGGATGGACGGCGAGGAGCAGACCGCACAGGCCGCGTACTGGCAGCAGAACCTGGTCGGTGCCCCGCCCTTGCTCGAACTGCCGACCGACCGGCCCCGCCCGCCCGAGCAGGACTTTTCCGGCGGCCGGGTGGCAATCAACCTGGACGAGGAGCTGACCGCCGGGCTGCGGACGCTCGCGCGGCGGCACGGCGGCACCCTCTTCGTCGCCGCGCTGACCGGCTGGTCACTGGTGTTGTCGCGGCTGGCCGGGGAGACCGACATCGTGGTCGGCGTACCGACGGCGAACCGACGCAGCCGTGATCTGGCCGGGCTCATCGGCTTCTTCGTCAACTCCCTTGCCGTACGCGTCGATCTGTCCGGCGCACCGACGGTCTCCGCCGCTCTGGGCCGGACGCGCACCGCCGTCCGTGGGGCCTTGGACCACCAGGACCTGCCGTTCGAGCGGGTGGTGGAGTTGGTCAACCCACCGCGCAGCAACGCCCATTCGCCACTGTTCCAGACCATGTTCGCCTGGCAGCCGTCCCGCAGCGGCCTGTTGGACCTGCCGGAAGTCGAAGCGGAGCCCCTCGAAATCCCGTTCGCTCCCGCCAAGTTCGACCTCGCGCTGTCGTTGGCCGAGGAGGACGGCCGACTGGTCGGCCATCTCGACTACGCCACGGCCCTGTTCGACCACGAGACCGCCGAACGTTACGCGGGCTACCTGCGCCGGGTGCTGGCCCAGATGGTGGACGAGCCCGACCGGCAGGTAGCGGATCTCGCGTTGATGGACGCGGACGAGCGCCACCGGCTGCTCACGGACTGGGACGCGACCCAGGGCGCCGAAGCCGTGCCACCCTCCGGGCTCGGCGGCCTGATCGAACGTTTCGAGTCGCAGGTCAGCGCCCGCCCGGACGGACCGGCGCTCCTCTGTGCCGGTGAGCGGACCGACTACGCCACGCTGGAGCGCCGCGCCAACCGCTTGGCGCACGCGCTGATCGCGCGCGGGATCGGCCCCGACCAGGTGGTCGGCCTGCACGCCGGGCGGTCCACGGAGCTGGTCGTCGGCGTCCTCGGCATCCTCAAGGCAGGTGCCGCCTTCCTCCCGCTCGACCCCGGCCAGCCCACCGAGCGGCTGACCGCCATGGTGGCGGACGCCGCACCCGCCCTGGTGTTGAGCACTATGGGCAACTGGCAGGACCTGCACTCGGTCGAGGGGGAGGGTGTCCGTGACGATGCCCCGGCGGTCGCGGTCAGCCCCTCGCACCTGGCGTACGTGCTCTACACCTCGGGCTCCACCGGCCGCCCCAAGGGCGTTGCGGTGACGCACGGCAGCGTGCTCAACCTCTTCGACACCTGGCTCGCCCGGTTCGGTGCGACACCCGGCGAGGCGACCTCCGCCTGGTCCAGCATCGGCTTCGACGCGACGATCCACGAGATCCTGCTGCCGCTCACCACGGGTGCCGTGCTGCACGTCGTCCCCGACGAGCTGCGCGCCGACCCCGAGGCGCTGATGGGGTGGATGCGTCAACACCGCATCGTGCAGGCGTTCCTGCCCCCGGCGTACATCCGGTGGATCGACGAGGCACCCGAGCAGCGCCTCGCCGGGCTCGCCCTGCGTCAGCTCCTGACCGGCGTGGAGTCGCTCCCTGAGATCGCGCTCCACCGCATGACGCAGGTGCTGCCCGGCCTGCGGATCTGCTATGGCTACGGCCCCACCGAGAGCACGCTCTACTGCACGTTCTACACCGACCCGCAGCCCCTCGACCGGCCCTGCCCGATCGGCCGCCCGCTCGGCAACACCCGCCTCTACCTGCTCGACGAACGGCTCCAGCCCGTCCCCGCCGGGGTCACGGGCGAGCTCTGGACCGGCGGCGCCGGACTCGCCGCCGGCTACCTGAACCGGCAGGACCTGACGGACGAGCGCTTCCTCGCCGACCCCTTCGTGCCGGGCGAACGCATCTACCGCACCGGCGACCTCGCCCGCCGGCTCCCCGACGGCAACGCCGAGTTCCTCGGCCGCCGGGACGACCAGGTCAAGCTTCGCGGCTTCCGGATCGAACCCCGCGAGGTGGAGGCGGCACTGCTCGCGGTGCCCGGTGTGCGCGAGGCGGCCGTCCTCGCCGACCGCGACGAGGCCGGTGAACTGCGCCTGGTCGCCGCCGTCGGCCGGGGCGGCGCCGAGCCGCGACAGCCGCACGAGTGGCGCGCCGCGCTGGCCGAGCGGCTGCCGGACTACATGATCCCCGCGGTCTTCCTCGAACTGCCCGCGCTGCCGCTCAGCCGCAGCGGCAAGCTGGACCGCGCCGAGCTGCTGCGGCAGGCCCGGACGGCCGTTCCCCAGCAGGTCAACACGGCCACCCCGCGCGACCACGTCGAGCTGGCCCTCCACCGCATCTGGAAGCGCGTGCTGCTGCGCCCCGCGATCGGCATCACCGACAACTTCTTCGAGATCGGCGGCACTTCGATCTCCGCCATCAAGGTGGCGGCCGCCGTCCACGAGGAGTTCGGCGACAGCCTGCCCATCCGCGACGTCATCGCGCACCCGACGATCGAGACGCTGGCCGAGCGTCTGCGCACCGGCACCGCCCGGCAGCGGAGCGGCAGCCTGATCGAGTTCCGGGCGGGCGACGGACGGCAGCGGGTGGTCTGTGTCCACCCGGCCGGAGGCACCGCCTTCTGCTACCTGTCGCTGGCCGCCGCGCTGCCGGAGGAGATCGGCGTGTACGGCATCCAGTCACCCGGCCTGGACCCCGGCGAGACGCCGCTGCCCACCGTCGAGGCCATGGCGCGGCACTACCTGGAGCTGGTCGGGCCGCGCGCGGACGAGTCGCTGGTGCTGTGCGGGCTGTCCTACGGCGGCCTGGTCGCCCACGAGATGGGACGACTGCTGGCCGAGGCCGGACACCCGCGGTTCAGCGTGGTCCTGCTCGACACCCGTGGCACCGACGACCCGCAGGAGCGGGCCGCGATCACACCCGTCGAAGCGGCGGAATTCCGAGAGAAGCTGGTCAGGTTCAACGGGATGTACCCGGGCATCGAGGACGACCAGATCGACCGGTACTTCCGGATCTACAACCACAACCGGATGTCCGCCCGCGACTACCCCGTGCCGCCGTCACCGGCCCGGCTGGTGTTCGTCCAGGCAGCCGGGGAGAACGAGAACGTGGAGCACGAAGCCCGCGCGTTCTGGCAACGGCGGGCCGGGGACAGCCTGTTGGTGGAGCCGGTGGGCTGCGGGCACTGGGACATGCTGGAGAGTGACTCGGTGCCGCGGATCGCGGAGCTGATCGAGGCGGAGCTGCTACGGGCGCCGGATCATCCGGCCTCCGCCGGGTCGTCGGACCTGCGCGCGGGGCGGGAGGCATGATGCGTACCGGTACCGAACCCGTCACGGGCCTCGCCCAGGGCGTGCACACGTGGGCGCTGCGGACCCCCGGCGCGCTCGCGCTGGTCGACGGCGACCAGCGGCTCGACTACACCACCCTGGACGCGACCGGCGCGGCGGTGGCCGAGGCACTGCGCCACAGCGGGGTGCAGCCCGGCCAGGCGGTCGCGGTCCACCTCCCCCGCTCCTGGCAGCTGGTCTGCGCCATGCTCGGCATCCTGCGCCTCGGCGCAAAGGTCGTGCCGCTCGACGCGCAGAGCCCGCCGGAGCGCCGTCGTCACATCCTGACCGACTCCGCCGCCGTGGCGCTGATCCATACGGACAGCGCGCCCGAGGACCTGCCGGACGGCGTACACCCTCTCCCGGTGGGCGCCCTGCTCGCCCACCACGCCGCTGCCGAACCCCCGTTCGCCGGATCACCGGTCTCCTTCCTCTTCTACACCTCCGGAACCACCGGCCTCCCCAAGGGAGTTGAGGTGACGGAGCGCGGCGTGCTGCGCCTGGCCCGCCCGGGGTACATCGAGCTGAAGCAGGGTGCGCGCTACTCCTGCATGTCCAACCCCGCGTTCGACGCGCTCAACTTCGAGGTGTGGGCACCGCTGCTGACCGGCGGCTGCTGTGTGATCATCAACGACGCGGACGTCCAGACCCCGGACCGCCTGGCGGCCGCTCTGCTGCGCGAACGGATCGACACCCTCTTCGTCACCGTGGCGCTCTTCAACGCCGTGGTGGACGCCGTCCCCGACTGTTTCGCCGGCGTGGGGCAGGTGCTGGTCGGCGGCGAGCAGCTCAACGCCCGCCTGATACAGCGCTGGTACCGCCACAACGCGGACAGCCCGACCCGACTGCACAACGTCTACGGCCCGACCGAGACCACCACCTTCGCGCTGTGCCACCCCATCCCTCGGGACTTCGCGGCGGACGCAGTCCCGATCGGACGCCCGCTGTCCGACACCCGGGCGGTCCTCGTCGTACCGGGCACCGACCGGCAGGCCGCACCCGGCGAGGTCGCCGAACTCCACCTGGCCGGAACCGGATTGGCGGCCGGCTATCGCAACCTGCCCGAGGAGACCGGACGGCGCTTCGTCCGGCTGCCCTGGTACGACGACGGCCGTGACCTCCACTACCGGACCGGCGACCTCGTCCACGCCGACGCCGACGGCGTCGTGGAGTACGTCGGACGCGCCGACCGGCAGGTGAAGGTCCGCGGCTTCCGGATCGAACCCGGCGAGCTGGAACGGCAGATCGTCAAGCACCCGGCCGTGCGGCAGGCGTACGTCTGCACCCGCCGCGACGGCGAGTACGGCCCGAACGAGCTGCTCGCCTACCTTGTGCCTGACGGCGAGCTGACCTTCGAGGAGTTCGACCGCCACCTGGCGAGCGGGCTGCCCGCCTACATGCGGCCGCACCACCTCTACCTGCTCGACACGCTGCCGCTGAACGCCAACGGCAAGGTCGATCAGGCCGCGCTGCTGGCCCGCGAGGCCCCTGCCTGGCGGCGTACGGGCGGCTCCCGCCCCGCCGCCACCGCCTGGCAGCGCGAGGTGTTGGAGCTGGTGGCCGAGGTACTGGGGATACCCGAACCCCGGCTCGACGACAGCTGGACCAGCGTCGGCGGCGACTCGCTGAAGGCGCTACGGCTGCGCTTCGAGCTCAGGCGCCGCTGGGGCTGCGACCTGCCGCAATCCACCGTGCTGCGGGGCGACTTCGCCTCGCTCGCCGAGGCCGTCGCCACCGCCCGCGCCGCCGGGAAAGCACACTATCCCGTACCGGCCGGGCCCACCGAGGCCTGCACCGCCCCTGCCACCAGCGAACAGCAGCGACTGTGGCTCTTCCAGCAGCGCTCGCCACGCTCCCGCGCCTACGACGTGACCACCGCCGTTCGGATCGACGGCCCGGTGGACGCCACGGCTCTCCGGCAGTCACTGCGGCGTCTGGTGGACCGACACCCGGCGCTGCGCACCGGGTTCGAGGCGACGCCCGAGGGTCTGTACCAGGTGGTGGGCGAGCCGTACGACCCCTGGACCGACCCCGGCACCGCCACGCCCGACGACGAGAACGGCCAACGGGCCTTCGCCGAGCAGTTCTTCGCGCTCCCCTTCGACCTGTCCCGGCCCCGGATGCTGCGCGCCTGCTGGCTACCGCAGGACGCCGGCGGCGTGCTGCTGCTCCACCTGCACCACATCGCCGTCGACGGCTGGTCGCTCAACCTGCTCTTCCGCGACCTGTCGGCCGGGTACGAGCAGCGCCGACCGTCCGAGGCGCAGCCCGCGCTCACGCCACTGGACTTCGCGCACTGGCAGGCCGAGTGGTCCGCCCACCCGGGGTACCGCGCGCAGCGCGCCGAACTTCGGGACTACTACGCCGGGTTGGACGAGGTTGCCGAGCCGCTGGAGCCGAGCCAGGCCGGTCCGACCGAAGCGGCGCAGCTACTGCACACCACGCTGGACGTGGTGCGCCGCGCCCACATTGACCGGCTCTGCGCCGAACTCGGCCTGACCCGCTTCCAGTTGCTGCTCGGCGTCTTCGCCTGGAGCCTGTACGCCGTGACCGGCCGGACTGGACTGCGGGTGGCAGCTCCGGTCGCCAACCGGCCGGTTCAGGAGTTCGAGGCGGGCGTCGGCATGTTCGCGAACACCGTACTGCTGCCGCTGACCCTCACGCCCGGCGAGGAGCTGCGCGCCCAACTGCGGCGCCTGGGCGCCGGGGTGCGCGAGGTGCTGGACCGACAGGACGTCACGCTCTCGGACGTACTGGCCGGCCTGGGCCCGGCGGCGGGGCAGTCGCCGTTCGACATCCTCTTCGTCCAGGAGAACACCGACTTCGGGGCACTGGCCCTGCCGTCCTGCACGGCCCGCCCGCTGTGGTGGGCCCCGGCCGAGGCCAAGTGCCCGATGACCCTGTTCGTGGTCGAGCACGCGGGCGACCTCGACCTGGTGTGGGAGTACGCCGCCGACCACTTCAACACCGCCCAGGTCGAGGCGATGGCCGGGCTGCTGCTGCGCGGTCTGGACCTGCTCGCCGCCGACGAGCAGGCCACCGTGGCCGAGTTGGCCGCCCCCTACCGTGACAGCCTGCCGCAGCACGGCGACGGCCCGGCTGCGGAGCTGACGTACCGGACAGTGGCCGAGGGCTTCGCCCGGCAGGTCGCCCGGACCCCGGCTGCGGAGGCCCTGAACGACGGTCTGCGGACGCTGAGTTACGCCGAACTCGACGCCCATGCGGCCGCGCTCGCCGCCGAGCTGCGGTCGGCGTACCCGGCAGCGGACGGCGACGACCGCCCGCGCCGCGTCGCGCTGTACTTCGAGCCCTGCGTCGAGCACGTGGTGGCACTGCTGGCGCTGGCCCGGCTCAACCTGACGATCGTGCCGCTCGACCCGTCCTACCCGCCGCACCTGCTGCGGCTGATCCTGGCGCAGGCGGAGCCGCTGTGCGTCCTGCTGCTGCCGGGCGGTGACGCGGCGTTCGACGCCGTCGACCCGGGCGGCCTGGTGCGGCACGTCGTCACGCTGGCGCCCGTGCCCAAGCCCGTGCCCTCGCTCCCGCCGCACGAGGGCACCCGGCCGCTGTACACCCTCTTCACCTCGGGCTCCACCGGGACCCCCAAGGGCGTCCAGGTGTCGGACCGGACCCTGTGCAACCTGCTCCAGTGGCAGGCGGCGGCGGGCGGCCTCGGGGCGCCCGCCGTGACCCAGCAGTTCGCCATGCTCTCCTTCGACGTCTCCTTCCAGGAGATCTTCGGCACGCTCTGCGGCGGCGGCCGCCTGCACCTGGTGCGGCCCGGCTGGCGGCAGGACGGGCCCGCCCTGCTGGCGCAGCTGGAGTCGGCGGGGGTGGAGCGCGTCTTCATGCCCTACGTGGCCCTGCAGCTCCTCGCCGAGCACGCCGTCCACCTCGGCCGTTACCCCGCCCGACTGCGCGAAGTAGTCACTGCAGGCGAGCAGTTGGTCTGCACCGACGCCATCCGCCGGTGGTTCGCGGGCCTACCGGGTGCCCGCCTCTTCAACCACTACGGCCCGACCGAGACGCACGTGGTGAGCAGCCTGTGCCTGGAAGGCGACCCCGCCCGCTGGCCGGATCGCCCCGCCATCGGCCGGCCCGTGGCCGGTGCGGTGCTGCGCGTGGTGGACGGGGCCGGGCAGGCCGTCCCGTCCGAGTGCCCCGGTGAGCTGCTCATCGGTGGCACGATGGCCGAGCGCTGCTACCTCGGCGAGGGCGGGCTGAACGACGAGCGCTTCGTCGAACTGCCGGGCCTGGGCCTGTTCTACCGCAGTGGCGACCGGGCCCGCTTCGACCGGCAGGGCCTGCTGCACTACCTGGGCCGCGACGACCAGCAGATCAAACTAAGCGGCCACCGGCTGGAGTTGGGCGAGATCGAGGTGGCCCTGCTGCGGCACGCGGAGATCGTCAACGCCGTGGTGGCACGCGACGGCGAGCAACTGGTGGCCTGCTTCCAGTCTCGTGGCCGGACCCCCACCGCCGGGGAACTCACCGCTCACCTGGCCGCGTTGCTGCCCGCCCACATCCGGATCGACCGCTTCCGTCGGCTGGAGGCCCTGCCCCGCACCCCCAGCGGCAAACTCGACCGCGCGGGGGCCGTGCGCTCCCCCGGCGAGGAACTGCGCGAACGTAGGGGCACCGCTCCGGTGCTGTCGGAGCGCGAGGCCCGGCTGGCCGAGGCGTTCGAGGCGGTGACCGGCGCGGCGATCACGCCCGAGCAGTCCTTCTTCGACGCGGGTGCGTCCAGCCTGACACTGATGCGCTACCACCTGTGCTGCACAACGGAGTTGGGTCTGAGCTTCACGGTCGCCGAGCTGTTCGAGCACGTCACCGTACGGCGGCTGGCCCGATTCCTCGACAGGCCCGGTAGCGCTGTCGCCGCCACGGCCGCCCGGCCCGACGCCATGGCGACCGACGAACCGATCGCGATCGTCGGCATGGCCGTACGCCTCCCCGGCGCCCCCGACCTGGCCGCCTTCTGGGAGCTGGTGACCGCCGCAGGCCGGGGTATCGAGCACTTCGACGCGGCGGACGGCCTGGTCGGGGCGCGCAGCCAGCTGGACGGGCTACTGGCCTTCGACCCGGACCACTTCGGCATCAGCCGCTACGACGCCCGGCTGATGGACCCTCAGCAGCGCCACCTGCTGATGGCCTGCACGCAGGCGCTGGCCCACGCCGGAATCCACGATTCGTCCTCCGGTCCGCGTGTCGGCCTGATCGCCGGGGCGGGCGAGAACACGTACTTCCAGGCGATGCTGCGGGAGGCCGACCCCGCCTGGCTGCCCGACGGCTTCCGGATGGCCCTGCACCACGAGAAGGACTTCCTCGCCACCAAGGCCGCCTACCACCTCGGGCTGACCGGCCCGGCCTTCACCGCCCAGGCGGCGTGCGCGAGTTCGCTGGTCGCCGTGCATCTCGCCGCAGGCCTGCTCCGCCAGGGCGACGCCGAGGTGATGCTCGCCGCAGGCGTGCTCGTCGACCCGACCCTGACAGGTGGCTACCGCTACCAGCCCCAGCACATCTTCTCCGTGGACGGCCACTGCCGGCCCTTCAGCGACGACGCGAGCGGCACGATCGGCGCCAGCGGCGTCGGCGTGGTGGTGCTCAAACCACTGCAGCTCGCCCAGCGCGACGGCGACACCGTCTACGCGGTGATCACCGGCTCCGCTCTCAACAACGACGGCTCCGACAAGCTCGGTTACAGCGCACCCTCACTCGCCGGCCAACGTGAGGTGATCCGCGCCGCCCTGCGCCGCAGCGGTCGCACCGGCGCGGACCTCGCCTACGTCGAGGCCCACGGCACCGGCACCCGCCTGGGCGACCCGGTCGAGGTCGACGCCCTGCGGCAGGCATTCGGCGTCGCCGAGTCCGGCCGCTGCGCGCTGACCTCGGTCAAGAGCCAGATCGGCCACCTGGGCGCCGCCGCCGGGGTGGTCGGCCTGATCCGCGCCACCCTGAGCGTCCACCACGGCGTCATCCCGCCCAACGTCGACTTCCACGCCCTCAACCCGCACCTGGCCGCCGACCCGACCCCCTTCTACGTCCCCACCACCGCCCGCAGTTGGCCCGCCGACCGTCCCCGGGTGGCGGCTGTCAGCAGCTTCGGCATCGGCGGCACGAACGCCCACGTGGTGCTGGAGGCGGTCCCACCGATGGTCCCGGAGCCCGCCGCCAAGCCGGTGCCCCCGGACGGCTGCCTCGTGCTGTCCGCCAGCAGTGCGGCCGCCCTGCGGACCGACGCCGCACGCATAGCCGACTACCTGACGGCCCGCCCCGAGGCCTACGGAGAGGTGCTGCGACACCTCCAGGCCGGTCACCCGGCCCGACGGTGGCGTCTGGCGGCGGTCTGCCCTGACGCACCGGCCGCGGTCCGGTGGCTGCGCGCGGCCGTACCGGTCGAGCCGGTGGGAGCGGACCTGGCACCCGTGGCGGCGGCCGGTCGTACGGCGGACGAACTGGCCGACGCTTGGCTGGACGGGTACGGCATCGACTGGCCGCACGGTCCGGCACGGGCGCCGTGGGACTTTCCGCCACCCGCGTTCGAGCTGGCGGACTACGACTTCGAGCGTGCCGCAGTCACAGCGAGCCACCCCGCCCCCGACGGTCCCCGACGGCTCGCGGAGAACGACTGGCTGAGCCAGCCGCACTGGGTGCGGCTGCGCCGCGCGGGCACCTCGGGCAGCACACGCAGGTCGGCTGTGCTGGTGGTGGTCACGGACGGCCCGGCGCCCGCTGCGGCGATCCGGGTGTTCGAGGCGGCCTACGGCCGGGTCGTACAGGTCAGCGCGGCAGACGCCTTCGCCCGGCGCGGCGACGACCTCTTCGAGGTCGATGTGACCGACCCCGCCTCGTTGCTCCAACTGCTCGACGCGGTCACCGCGCACGCGGGGCAGCGGGATGTCGAATGGCTGCACGCGCTGCCCCTGGGCGTGACGGGCCCGGTCGGCGGGCGCTCCGTGGAGCAGGCCCGCTGGGCGTGCGTCGACGCGCCGGCCGCCCTCGTCCGGGCGCTGGCCGGGAGGTCGGGAGCGCCCCGACCGCGCCTGTGGTGGCTGTCGTACGGAGCCAGGCCCGTCGAAGGAGCCGTCGAGCGACCGGAGTTGGGCCTGCTCGCCGGGATCAGCGAGGTCGCTCCGCAGGAGACGCCCGTGGACGGTCACTGGGTGGATCTGCCCAGCGCCGCACTGGCCGACTGGGCGGGGCCGCTGGCCGCCCTGCTCACCGGGGACGGCGCCGGGCGCGTCAGGCAGCTGGCCCTGCGGCAGGGGTACTGGTGGCAGAGGGTCGTCTCGCCGGTGGCCGTGGACGAGGCCGTTGCTCCGGCGATCGCACCGGGGGACGGCGTCCACCTGGTGCTGGGCGGCACCGGCGGTATCGGCGCGAGCGTGGCGGCCTGGCTGCTGGACCAGACCGAGGGCCGGGTCCTGCTGCTGGCCAGGCGGCCGCACCTGCCGAGCCAACTGGCCCGCTGGACGGACCGGGTGGACCTGATCGAGGGTGATCTCGCCCACGACGCCGGGGTGGAGGAGATCCTGCGGCGCGTGAGCGGCCGTACCGCGCGGCTCGACAGTGTGGTCCACGCCGCCGGTGTCGGCACCGGCAGCCTGATCGTCCGACGCGACGCCGCAGCGACGAGCCAGGCGGCCAAGCTGGGCGGCGCGCTGCTGGTCGAGCGGTTGATCGAGCAGTACGCACCGGCGCTCGCGGTCTACTGCTCCTCCATGTCGGCCCTGCTGGGTGGGGTCGGCCAGCTCGACTACGCCGCTGCCAACGGCCTGCTCGACGGCTTCGCCCACCACCGGCCCGGCGGCACCGGGACGGGTCCGCAGGCCACCGCGCGGCTCGGCATCGACTGGGACGTGTGGCGGGAGACTGGCATGGCCACGCGGGTGCCGTCCACGGACGCCCGGCACCAGGCCCATCTGGCGACCGGTCTGACGGTCGACGAGGGGCAGCGGGTGTTCGCCCGGGCCGTGGCTCTCCAGCTTCCCCAACTCCTGGTCTCCACCACGGACATCGAGGAGTCCCGGGTGTTCTACACCGCGCCCGCCTCGGCCCCGCTGTCCGTCACGGCGGCCGAAGAAGAACTCTCCCCCGCCGCCCTCCTCACCGACCGGCTCTGCGAGTGGCTGGGCGTCGACCGGATCGATCCGGATGCCGTCCTGTACGACCTGGGCGCCGATTCGCTGACCATGCTCGACCTGATCGGCTCGGTCAAGCAGCACTTCGGCGTCGAACTCGAACTGTCCCGGCTGAGCCACCAGGTCTCCGTCAACGAGATCCTGACCCGCCTCGATGAGGCGACCCCGCACAGGTCGGGCGACGTGACGGTGGAGATCTGGCAGGAGGGTACCGGACGCGACGTACTGTGCCTGGTGCATCCGGTCGGTGGTGACATCCAGGCCTACCGCTCCTTGGTGTCCGCGCTCGACCGGCGGCTGACCGTCTGCCTCATCGCCGACCCCGCCCTGCGCCGGACCGGCTCGCACCAATCCGCCCCGGCCGCATGGTCGTTGGCCGAACGCGCCCGCCGTTACCACGCCGCCCTGCACGGCCAGTTCGCCGGCGGCATGCAGCGCCTGTACCTGGCGGGCTGGTCCTTCGGCGCCTGGGTGGCGATGGGAATGGCGGCCGAGGCGGAGGCGGCCGGTCGGCCGGCGCAGGGGCTCTACCTGCTCGACCCTCCCCCGCCCGGCTCAGGGCCGCTGTTCCGGGGCTACGACGAAACGCAGCTCGAAGCGGTGTTCGCCCACGAACTCGGCGACGATGGCGCCGAGTTCACCGACGAGGCGAGGGCCTATGCCGAGCGCCTCGCACAGTGCTGCCGGGCCAACCTGGCGAGCATGGCCGACCACGAGCTACCACAACTGTCTGCCACGCCTGGCCAGTTGTGGCTGGCGGAGCAGCCGGTGGCGGGACTGCCCCGACAGGGCACACCGGACGAGCAACTGGCGTTGTGGGAGCAGCACTTCCCGGCAGCCGACAGCCGACACCGGCTCGCCACCACCCACTACGGCGTCGTCCGGCCGCCGTACGTGCACGCGGTGACGGCCGCGATCAACGCGGCTCTGGACGAGTGAAGCCCTCCCCCGTCGTCCGCACCCACCCCCGCCCGGCCTCACCGGCCGTCCCAACATCGGAGACGCAACTCTGTGAGCCCCGCAAACCCCTACCGGTCACTGCCGGTTCGCTCCTTCTGGCGCCCGGCCGTGGCCGAGCCCGACCCGCTCGCCATCGACGGTCTCTGGACGCCGAAGTTCTCCCTCGGTCAGGACGATCCCGTCCTGACCGCCGGGTCCTGCTTCGCCGCCCACATCGGCCGCGCCCTACTGGAGCGCGGCCTGAACTGGTACGACGCCGAACCGGCGCCGCCCGGCCTGACCGGCGAGCAGCGGAGGAGCCGTCACTACGGCCTGTTCTCGTTCCGCACCGGCAACATCTACACCCCCGCCGTCCTGCACCAGTGGCTGTCCTGGGCCTTCGGCCACGCGGCCGCGCCCCGCACGGCCTGGCTGCAGGACGGCCGCTTCCACGACCCCTACCGCCCGGCCGTCGAACCGGACGGCTACGCGTCCGAGGAGAAAATGCTGGAGGCCAGGGAGGCGACCCTCGCCGCGATCCGCCGTGGCATCACCACGGCGAGCTGCCTGGTCTTCACCCTGGGGCTGACCGAGGCGTGGCGGGACCGCACCGACGGCACCACCTACCCGGTCTGCCCCGGCACCGTGCGCGGCACGTTCGACGCCGATCGGCACGTCTTCCACCAGGCCACCTTCGACGAGGTGCACCGCGACCTGCTCGCGGCCATCGCCGTCGCCCGCACGGCCAATCCGGACCTGCGAATCCTGCTCACCGTCTCGCCGGTACCGCTCACCGCGACTGCGACGAATGAGCATGTGCTGAGCGCCAACAGTTACGCCAAGTCCGTCCTGCGCGCCGTCGCCGGGCAGCTGGCCCGGGACCACGCACACGTCGACTACTTCCCCTCGTACGAGCTCGTCACCGGGGCGCCGTTCAAGGGCAGTTGGTACGAGCCGAACCTGCGGACCGTCACACCCGAGGGCGTCGCCTTCGTCCTGCGCCACTTCCTGGCCGCGTTCGGCGCGCCCGGCCCCGAGGTGCGACCGTCCCTGACCCCCACCGCAGGACCGGGAGGAGACCCCTGTGAAGACGCCGTCCTCGACTACTACCGCCCCCGCTAGGTTCCTGCTGCTCGGCGACTCGCACGCCGGGCCGATCGGGCGGGCCGCGAGAGCGGCCGGCCTGCCCTTCGAGGGCGGACCGCTCGGCGCCGGACGGGAGTTCACCGACGACTTCTTCGAACCACAGGACGCGGACGTCGTGTTCCGCGCGCCCGAGGCGGAGCAGCACTACCGCGGCTTCCTGTCCGGCTTGCAGGTGGCGGAACTCGGAGCGGTCACCGTGCCGGTGGTCTCTACCCTCGGGCTCAGCGTCCACTTCGTCGCCACCGCTGACAACTGGCAGATCTACCGGGGCTCGAACGGTCGGCCGCCCGGCTTCCTGCCCGGTTTCCTGTCCAGCGCACTGTTCGGCGACATCGTCCGCGCCTCGGTCCGCGCCGCGCTGGCCTTCTACGGCCACGCGCTCGGCCTGGGCCTGCGGGTGCTGGCCGTGATGCCGCCGCAGCGTGTACCGGCGCACGCCGACCCGCTGGTCTTCATGGCGGCTCAGGACGTCATCCTGGAGGCGCTGACCGGCCTCGGCGTCGAGATGGTCGATCTGCGGGCCCGGACGACCGACGAACACGGCTTCCAGCGGCCCGAGTTGTGCGAACCCGACGACGCGATCCACGGCAGTCTCGCCTTCGGCCGCCTGATCCTGGCCGAACTGCTGGAGCGCGGCCTGTAGTTCTGCCGTCCCCGACCCGTATCCCGGCTCGAATCCCCCACCCCTTTCAGGAGGACCCGATGGAGCAGTACGAACTCGACGCCGTCAAGCAGCTCACCACGAGGCCCGCGCGCAAGTACCGGACCATCGAGGTCAAGTCCCTCACCCCGGTCATCGGCGCCGAGGTGACCGGGCTCGACCTCTCGCAGGGCCTGCCGGACGACCAACTGGCCGAGCTCAAGGCAGCGTTCCTCGACCACCACGTGCTGGTCCTGCGCGACCAGATCATCACGCCCGAGGACCACAAGCGCCTCGCCGCCCACTTCGGCGAGCTCCGCCCCGTCAACCCGCCGCCGGTGGACGCCGATCCGTACATCCTGGAGATCAGCACCAGCCCGGAGTCCGAGAACGTGGCCGGGAACGGCTGGCACGCCGACGGCACCGCCGACGCCGAACCCTCCCTCGGGTCGATGCTCTACATCACCCGCACCCCGGAGGGCGGCAGCGGCGGCGACACCCTGTTCGCCAACATGCACCTGGCCTACGAGATGCTGTCGCCGACCATGCGCGGGCTGTTGGACGGCCTGACCGCCGTACACGACGGCCGGATCGCCCTCCAGGGCTACACCCCGCCGGCCGACTACGTCATCCCCAAGAGCGAACATCCGCTGGTGGTGCGCCACCCGGAGACCGACCGCAAGCTCCTCTACGTCAACCCGGCCTACACCGCCCGCATCCCCCAGCTGTCGGCCGAGGAGAGCCGGGCGCTGCTCGACCTGCTTTTCAAGGTCGTCTCCGAGCGCCCCCTGCTACAGTGCCGCGTCCGCTGGACCCCCAACACGCTGGTCTTCTGGGACAACCGCTGTGTCCAGCACCACGCGACGTACGACTACCACCCCCTGACGCGCTACGGGCAGCGCGTGGCAATCAACGGCGGCCCGCTGAAGGGCTGAGACCGTTCGGTCGCCCGCTCGCCGTCAGGCCGCCGCGACCCGGGCCAGGCTGTCGGCGAGGCCGTCGGCCAGCCGCGCGCCGACGTCCCCGGTCCGCGTCCGGTCCTGCTCCGCGTAGGCCCGGACGACGGCCCGGACCCGAGCGGCCGGGTACGTGGCGGCGTAGGCCGCCGAGTCCGCGGCCGCCAGCGCGCGCGCCACGGCCGGTGCGTTCGCGAGGGCGTTCGCGTCGGCGTGGGCCCGCGCGTTGGCCTCGGTGTTCAGCTCGGCGTAGCTCGCGCCGTACGCGGCGGCCTCGGCCTCGCCGTAGCCGTTCGCCAACGCGTACGTGCCCGCGGCCGACGCGGCGGCGGCATAGGCGTCGGCATAGGGGTACGCGTACCCGTACACCTCCCGCAGCGCGGGCCCGAGCACGGCGGTCCAGGCCGTCTCGCCGATCCGTTCGCCGTTCGACGCCCGCTCGTGCAGGGCTGCAACAGCTTGGTGCCGAGCGGCGTCCCCGCCGCGCCGCGCGCTCGCCTCGGCCAGGACCGGCCGCACGCTGACGTGGTACCAGTCGTGGACGACGCTGAAGGGCACCTCCCCGTCCAGCCGCACCAGCTCACGGTGCACCCGCCGCACCCAAGCCCTTCCCGCGTCGGCCTCCATCGCCTCGAAGAGCGCCTCCCCCACGCCCCTGAGCCACTCGGGCCCGGCCGCAGGACCGTCGGCGCCGAGGGAGGAGAGGAAGGCCTCGAACGTGTCCCGTTCCGTGGCGGCTTCAGGTGTGGTCATGGGCGCGACTCCTGGGCTGGTGATCTGCGGGCCACCCCGGCGAGTACTGAGCCGTGGTCAACCCCCTGGGGCTGGTCAGCCGGTGATCACCTTATGATCCGCGCCGAGTTTTGTGGAACCCCGGCCTGCGAGCTGATCGAACGCCTCGGTGAGCTGCACTGAGTTTCGTGGAGCTCCCGGAGCCAGGGTCTCTCCGGCGTCGGCCTCGGCCTGCTGGCGAAGCCAGGAAGCCGCCCTGCACTCCACCTGAACACACGACCACGGACTCCACGAAACTCGGGGCAGCTCAGTTGAGCTTCAGCTACTACACCTGCGCGGTCGTCAAGCCGGCGGCCGCCTCGGACTGTCCGGCGTCGGCAGCGAACTGCCAGTACGCGCCGGCGTCTTCGCCGCGTTGTGGAACATCCGTGACGACCGGACCCCGTGGGTGGCCGCGCTCTCCGGCATCGTCGGCACCGAGGGATACGGCCTGGAAAGCGCCTGCCAGTACGGGCCGGTGACGCCATGGTTCACCGAACCCGAACGCGGCCTGACCGAGCACACCGTGACCGTCCCGCCGGACCGGCTGATCGACCTGGTGCGGTCCCGCTCCACCTACCTGACCGCCGACGCCGCCGAGCAGGCCCGCCTGGACCGGGAGATCGGCGAGTTGGCCGCCACCGACCCGGCCCTGGCCGGCCGCGACGGCGTCGAGATGCCCTACCGGACCTGCGTCTACCGGATGCGGCGGGTCTGATTCCGGGCCAGTGCCCCCGGCACGCCCATGGCAGTCGCATCCGCTGCTCCCGGCCGGGACGGACCAACCGTTGGCGATGACCTCTGCACTCGATGAACACCCTGTCTTCGCCCTGATCGGCGCTCACCGTCCAAGAAGGTTGCTCCATGGCCAGGGCTGCGAATCGGCATCGAACCTGAATGTGCCCATGCGTCTCAGGATCGTTGGATGCCACTGCCCGCTTCCCCGCGTCTATACACGCACATAACGATGACTTGGGCGAGGCCGGGTCAGCGGGAGTGGGAGGCGAGGCTGAGCAGGAGGTGCGCCGACTCCGGGTGCTGGAAGTCGGAGTGAGCGCCAGCGGGGTTGAGACGGGTGGCGAGGCCGCCGCGGTAGACGTCGCCTGCGTCGATGTTGACGATCGGATAGTCCAGTTCGGCGTGGGGGTAGGGCGAGGAGGCCGAGCGCAACCGGGCGGTGAACTGGGGCACCGGAGCGACGCTCGTCCCGGAGTGGCCAATACCCGGAAGACCCTCGGCCCGCAGGTGCCAGAAGCCCGTTGCCCGGTCCCAGCGGGAGTGGGTGAGCACCAGCGGCCCGCCTAGGGGCGCCCCCGGACGGCCCGGACCGAGGAACAACCGGGGGAAGAGCCGGTCGAAGGCGTCACGCGGTGCGGCCATCTGGAAGACCAGTGCGCTGTCCACGGTGAACGGGCGCGCGCGGTCACCCGGACGGCTCCAGCTCAGGACCGGCGGCCCGGCCGGGCACTCAGCCGCGTACTGAACGGCCTCGCAGAGAAACCGGCCGCCGAAGGAGTGGCCGACCAGGTGCAGGTACTGGCCGTGGCGGTTGGCCAGCATGCGTGGCGCGTCCGGTCGGCCTCGACCACCGTCGAGGTAGCCGAGGAGGTGACCGAGGATGCGCCCGGCCTGTCCCCCGGCGCTCATGGCGTGCGCCCGCGCGCGGATGCGCCGGTAACCGCCCAGGCTCGGCGGGCTCGACGACGGCCAGCGCACCACGACGCACCAGGGCCGAAACCCAGTTGCCAGCCCCGGGTAGGCGGCCGGAGCCGATCGGTGCAGAGCGGCGGCCCGGCCGACGAGTGTGGCGGCCGCCCTGTCGGCGGCCTTGGGGCTGGTCTGCCAGCCGTGGACGTAGACGAAGAGGTCGGTGGCCCGCTCGGGGATCCGCAGGTGGCGGGCCAGGTGGTCGGCGACCCGGGCTTCGGCCACGGGCGAGCCGGTCCCGGGTACGAGCAGTCGCCCGTGCTCGTCCAGGTCCACCACGGCAGGCCGTACGACGGGTGCCGGCGCTTCACGGAGTCGTTCCGTCACGGGCTGAGCTCCAGGATGCTGTCGATGCCGCAGTGCAGGGAGTAGGCGAGCGCCAGGGGATTGCAGAACTCGCGAGCGAAACGCTGCACCAGCTGCTGGGTGATCTCGCCCGCCGTGAACTCGCCGGCAAGATAGATGTCCAGGAAGGCGAAGGCGAACTCCGCGGCGAACTCCTGCGGTCGCGGTACCAGGCGTACGAAGCCTTCGGGGTGCGGCGCTGGGTCTCGAAGTCGACGTGCACCAGCCCGAACCGCTGGCGGTACCCCTCGGCCCGTCGTACAGGCCGTCATTCTACCCAGAACCCAATTCTCCATCTTCAATCATCTTGCCTGTTCGGACAGTTGTGGCCAACTCATAGCCGCGCTTCCGACTTCTGACAGCGTGTCGGTTCTTGACGTCAGACGGGCCGGATTCCGAGAGCGAGGGCGTGCCGTTCGGTCTGCTCCGGGGTGATTCCCTGGGCGAGCAGTACGCCGGAGCGCGGGATGTAGGGGCCCGTCGCACTGGAGGACGCCGCCGACCGCTCGGGCGCCGTCCGCACGGGCCGGGCGGATTTCAGAGTGTCTGGACGAGGCCGCCATCGATGACGAAGTCGCTCCCGGTGACGTTGCCCGCCCGGCCGCCGGCCAGCAGCACGACGAGGTCGGCGACCTCCTGCGGAAGGCTGAAGCGGCCGGTCGCCGACTGCGCGACGGCGGCTCGAGCGATGTCCTCCGGATCCCCGCCCGCCGCTTTCGCGACCGTCGCGGCGACGCCGTCGTCACCGAGCCACAGCGCTGTGGACACCGGCCCGGGGCTGACCGTGTTCACCCGCACTCCGCGCGGACCGACCTCCTTGGAGAGGGCCTTGCAGAAGTTGGAGAGCGCCGCCTTGGCCGCGCAGTAGTCGATGATCGTCGGGTCGGGCAGGAACGCGTTGACCGAGCTCACGGTCACGATGGAGGCGTTGCCGCGCTCGATCAGATGGGGCAGGGCCGCTCGGGTGGTCCGGACTGCGGCGAGAAAGTTGATCGTCAGTCCCTGGATCCAGTCGTCGTCGGTGACCGACAGGAGGCCGGTCAGCCGGAGGCGTACCGCGCCGACGTTGTTAACCAGGATGTCCAGTCCGCCGAACCGGGACACCGCCTCCTCGACCGCGGCTGCGGGGCCGTCCGCCGTGGTGAGGTCGACGGAAACCGGGTGCACCTGCGGGGTGAGCTCGGTGAGCGGACCGGTGATACCGCGCGCCACCGCGACCACGTTCGCGCCTTCGGTGGCGAGCGCCCGCGTCACGGCGAGACCGATCCCCTTGCTGGCGCCGGTGACGAGGGCGACCTTGCCCGAGAGGTGCAGGTCCATCGGAGACTCCTCGGGTGGTTCGGCAGGGCGCGCCCGCGGTGCGACGGTGCTGCGCCGGAATGCGCGCGGGGACCGGCTGCCGCGTACGTGAAGTCAGGACTGCTCAATGGCGGCTTTGATCCGGCGTCCGAAGTCGGGAGCGTCCTTGCGGGCGGCGTGCACGGCCGGGCCGAGCAGGACCTTGCCGAGGCCGTGGCCTTCGAGCACGTTGAAGATCCGGACCCGGGTACGGCCGTCCGGCAGCGGTTCGAGGTCGTAGCCGCCTTCGGCGGTGATGAGGTTCTTGCTCTGCTCGCTCCACCGGACGGTGCGCGGCGCCTCCACCTCGGTGATGCGGAACTCGCGGGAGGTCTTCATCCCGGCATCCTTCACGGTGCTGCGGAAGACCGTACCGACGGCGGTCGGGCCGTCCGGAGTCTTCGCGATCTCCAGAACCCGGGGGCTGAACTCGGGGTCGTGGCGGCCGTCAGCGAGATAGGCGAAGACTTCCTCCACCGGGCGGTCGACCTCGACGCTGGCCTCGAACTGTCCCGACATGTCGGCTCCTCGCGGTGGGCCTGGCAGGCGCTTCACAGCCAGGATTCCAGAGAGTCCCGGCCCACGCCTCCCGGCCGCGGAGCGCCGCATGAGGCCGGCGGCGCCGATCCACGGCAGCCGCCCAGTAGGGTCCGGGGCTTCTACTGGGATTAGCGGCGCTTCGGAGCGCGCTCCACGGCCGAGGCCGAGAAGACGCTGGTGGCGGCACCGGTAGCGATGCCCTGGAGGGTGCGGGCGGCGATGACCCAGCCGATGCCGGGACGAGCGCGTACATGACCATCGCCGCGAGCTCCACCAGGGCACTCCGGGCATCAACAACGCGGCCCTGCCGGCGATTTCGTCGAGCGACGCATCCGTGACACTGCGAACGCCCCACAATTGAACTCCCCAGAGTGGCCTCAAACCGAGGCCGCCACCGACAATAATCTCGAACGGATTCAGTGGTGGCCGAAGCCGGACGGCAAGGAGAGCGCACTCGGATGAGCCAGCCCAGAAACGGCAAGCATGTACGCCACCCGGCCCTCGCCGCGGTACAGGCTCGCCGGGCCTCGAGTATGCAGCTCCGGATCGCGGACGGCATCACCAGGTTCGCCGGCTCGATGCAGTTCGTATACATCCACGCCGCGGGCTTCGCGATCTGGATGATCTTCGTTGAGCGCAGCCCCTGGCCCACGCTGACCCTGATCGTGTCATTGGAGGCAATCTTCCTGTCCACCTTTGTCATGATCGGCCAGAACCGCCAGGCAGAGATCCAGCAGAGCAAGGCTGACCACGACTTCGTGCAGCAGGAGCTGGAGCTCAAGACCAACACCGAACTCACCAGAGCCATCCACGCCATGACTACCGAGCTGCACCGCAGGTTCATCCCCGATGCGGAACACCAATTGGGATAGCGTCCGCACCGTCGCCGGCCCGCCGCGCGCTCAGCCCTGATGCGGTGCCATGCGGCGGCACCGCATCAGAACGGTAGCCCCAGTCGGCGTGCCGCACCACGAAGAGGGCCAGGGTCGGAAAACCGCCCCGGTCCTGCTCACGGTCGCGGCGAACGATCTCGACGTCAATGCCCAGCGCGGCGCCGCGCCCGATGGCGGCGCTTGTAGCCCACGTCGGTCCAGGCCCTCCGAACGGTGCGATGCTCGGCCGCCACCGCGGCCAGCGGCTGCCAACCGGCGGTGCCGTCCTGAACGCTGTGCGTCACCGCGACCGCCGCCGCCCGCTCCATCACGCCTGCGTGACACCCAACCATCCCGGTCATTCCGAGCGGAAATATTCACCGTGCCAGGGCCACTTTCACGCCCGGTCGGCGCGGACGAAACCGTTGGCAATGACCTGTGCGCTCGCTGAACACCCTGTCTTCGCCCTTGCAGCGGCTCGCCGTCTTCGAACGTGCTCCATCGCCAAGGTGGCCCTTCGTATCGAACCTGACGCGGATCAGTGCGCACACGGATGCCCAACTACCCTTCACGCAGCGCATGATGGGCCGCGATCAGGTCGCGGTACCAGCCGTACGAGGCTTTGAGGGTCCGCACTTGCGTGTCGAAGTCGACGTGAACCAGGCCGAAGCGCTGGTGATAGCCCTCGGCCCATTCGAAGTTGTCGAGCAGGGACCAGGTGTAGTAGCCGCGGACGTCGGCGCCCTGGGCGATGGCCTGGGCGAGGGCGTCGAGGTGGGTGGCGAGGTAGTCGATGCGGGGCTGGTCGGGGGCGGTGTCCTCGGTGACGGAGCAGCCGTTCTCGGTGATGGTGATGGGCGGGAGGGCTGCGCCGTACGACTTCCGGAGGCCGAGGAGGAGTTGGCGGAGAGCGTCGGGGACGACGGGCCAGCCGAAGGCGGTGTGGGGGACGTCGGGGATGTCGACCAGGTCGAAGGGCAGGCCCGGATCGGTGGGGGCGGCGACGCGGGTGGGGTTGTAGAAGTTGACGCCGAGGGCGTCCAGACCGGGGGCGTGGATGAGGTCGAGGTCGCCGGGGCGGACGGCGCCGTAGATGTCGTCGGGGACGCCGAGGGCCGAGAGGTCGGGATAGCGGCCGAGGAGGACGGGGTCGGTGAACAGGCGGTTGTGGAGGGCGTCGTAGGCCTCGGCGGCGGCCGTGTCGGCAGGTGAGGGGGAGGCAGGCTCGACGGGGGTGAGGTTGTTGGAGAGCATCACCTCCAGGCCGCGGTCGTGGAGCACCGAGGCGGCGAGGCCGTGGGCGAGGAGCTGGTGGTGGGCGGCCGGGAGGGCCTCGAACATCAGGGTGCGGCCGGGGGCGTGGGTGCCGAGGGCGTAGCCGAAGACGGTGTGGACGAAGGGCTCGTTGAGGGTGATCCAGGCGGGGATGCGGTCGCCGAGGCGGTCGGTGACGACGGCGGCGTAGTCGGCGAAGTGGTGGGCGGTGTCACGGTTGAGCCAGCCGCCGTCGTCCTCCAGGGCCTGCGGGAGGTCCCAGTGGAAGAGGGTGGGCAGCGGGGTGATGCCGGCTTCCAGGAGCGCGTCGACCAGGCGGTCGTAGAAGGCCAGGCCGGCCGGGTTGACCGGCCCGCTGCCGGTGGGCAGCACGCGGGGCCAGGCGATGGAGAAGCGGTAGCCGTCCAGCCCGAGGCCCTTCATCAGGGCGATGTCCTCGGGGTAGCGGTGGTAGTGGTCGCAGGCGACGGCACCCGTGTGCCCGTCCCGGACAGCGCCGGGCCGCGCAGCGAAGGTGTCCCAGACGGACGGGCCGCGGCCGTCCTCGTTCACCGCCCCCTCGATCTGGTAGGCGGCGGTGGCGGCACCCCAGCGGAACCCCGCCGGCAGGTCGTAGCGGTCCGGCATGACAGCCTCCTGACGTGAACGTGAGGGAGGCTCATGTTACCGGCGAGGCTCTGAAACTCCAGGGGAGGCGCATCGCTCCACGAAGATCGCAACACCTGATGGCTCTGGAAAGCCACACCCGACACCCCTCGGACTCATTCATCTACGAGTCGGAGGACGGTCCGCTACCTGCCTCCCCAGACGAACAGGAAGAGCACAAGCGGGACCAGACTCAGCAGGACACCGATCACTTTGCCGATCGGGCCGCCGTTCCTCCGACCTGCAAGCAGCAGTACGACGCCGGACGGGAAAACGGCCACGAAGATCGGCAGCGGGGTCAGCAGGAACGCGAGAGAGAGCATGATCTCGATGCCGAACTGCAGCCAGCCGACGACAAGGCAGGCCACACGAAAACCCCAACGCCCTGGCACCGCCAGGGGAATCAAGGTGCTGAAGCCGGCCAGACACCACCTGACGAGGGTTTCTCCGTCGGCGCCTGCCTCACCCGTCACGTACGCGACCGCGTAAATCAGCCACGAGGCACCGGCCCACGCGGCCAGCCCCCATGGCCGAGGCTCGGCGTAACGCGACGACAACGATCCGGTCATCATCCACCCCCAAGGATGCTTTGAACGCGTTCAAGTTCTTTGAACGCGTTCAAAGTAGCATCGTCGTCCGCCCCTTGAAGGCCCGCCCCCTCTGGCCGCGGATGTACATCCCGTGCCACCTCCGGGGCCTGAAGGGTGTCAAAACTCCGATCAGGCCGCTGAACTGGGGGTCTCCTGCGGGCTGCGAGGTGGCTGGATCGGGGCGCCGTGGTACTCGTCGAGGAGTCCGCCGAGTACTCGACAGCGCCGAATGGCTGCGGTGGGCAACGGGATGATGTTGGGTTCGTCGTCCGGGGCACGCAGCTCCAGGCTGCGGTGGGTGCGGCCGGTGTTGTAGCGCTCGGTGTACTCGGCGAGAACGGCGCGCAGATGCCGTTCGCCGGTGATGAGCAGTCGGTCGGTGCATTCGGCGCGCACGGTGCGTATCCACCGCTCCGCAAAGGCGTTCGAGCGCAGGCTCTGCGGCGGCGTCGGGATGACCTGGGATTACCTGATCCTTCGTCAACACCTGCCCATCGGAGTGTCGAAAGCTTTCGGCCAACTGGAGAAAGGGAGGCGGACGTGGCCATTGACGACAGACCCGGCCACCCGGATCCTCTCCCCTACGGCCCGGCCACCGGCCCCGGCCGCACCGACGATCCGGGGGTGGTCACCGATGACGAACCAGTTGGCGGACGAGCGGATGCCGACATCACTCAAGTGGGTGGTAGCGGGGGTCTGGCTGCACGCCGTCCTCAACGGCGCCGCTGGGATCTTCATACTCGCACTGATTCACGGCCAGCACGGTGACGGTGTTGCCATGGTGACGTTCATCGCCTTCCTCTCGATCCTGATCGGCGTCCTGCTCGGCACCTGCGCGGCCCTGGCGCCGGGTGGGGCTCGGTGGACCCGGAAGACCGTGCTGGTGATCGAGTGGCTCACGATCGTCACCGGCGTGATCCAGCTCTTCTCCGGCTCGATCATCTCGCTGGCCGGCATCGCGATCGCGGGCATCATCATCCGGGCGTACAGCTCCGTCGAGGGCAAGGAGTGGTTCACGGTCTGAAGGGCCGATCGTCATCACCGGTTGCTGAGCGCGATCTTGCCGATCACGTGCAACAGCCGGTCGAGGGCGTCCCTGGAGTTGGGCTCGGTCAGGTTGACCATCAGCCGGAACGCCAGCTTCAGCAGAGCCGGGGTGGCCGAGGCCGACCGCCCCTGCGGCGCCGAGCAGTCTGGGGCGGGCCAAGTACGTCGGCGGCGAGCCGGCCGAGCACAAAGTAGCCGTCGTAGGCGGAGCGGAGCGCCTGCGGGTAGGCGCGCATGGCGAGTTCGCGGCCGCGATCGGCGCACCGGGCCAGTGCCAGGACGATCGTCTCGGCGGCGTACCGGCCGAACTCCATCGCGTAGGCGATGCCCTCGCCGTTGGCCGGGCTGACCGGGCCGCCCGAGTCGCCGACCAGCAACAGGCCGTCGGCGTAGTGTGGTTGGCAGTTGAGGCCCATCGAGGGCGGAGCCGCAGACGGGTTCGGTGACGCCCTCGGGGGGTGTCACCCTTCCGAGGGTTGCCTCATCGGTGCTTTGCCGTGCAGTGCTCGGTGCTCTCATCGGCGAAGACGCAGAACTGGCTGATGCTCTCCCGGTAGCTGTCCGGCGTGCGGTGGTGCTCCTTGCGGGGCGGTCCATCAATCCACTGGTGCCAGAGGCCGTCTGGGGTCAGGAACCGATCAGCTCGATTGGCACCGAGCTTGGTGTCGAGGTGCAGGAGTGCGCCGATGGCGGCTGTCTGGTCGTAGTAGAGGTCGGGGCGTCGCAGGTAGCGATCGAGGTAGACAGCCAACAGGTCTGCGTCGGCAGAGGTGCCGAAGGTGGCGAGGGCGACGGAGTAGGCCGAGCCTGCGAAGCAGACCTCGCTGGCAAGCAGCAGTTCGCCCAGGCGTTCGCGGAACTCGGTTCTGCGGGCGACGGCGATGAGCCAGGCTGCGGTCTTGCGCTCGCGCCACCCGCCCTCAAGCAGGATGGTCAGCTCTCGTGGGGTGATGTCGGCGGCAGCCTCGCCGAGCGCCCGTGCGAACTTGGTGCGTTCAGGCCCGGTCATGCGACCGAGGCTGCCGCCGAGTTTGAGGTAGCGCCGGTCGGGCGTGACGTATCGGTGGACAAGAGCTTGCAGCTCGGAGTCCTCGTGGACGAAGCGCATGGCCGCAACCTGCCCTGCGTAAAGCTCCCTGACCAGTGCATTTCTCGGCTGCATCGTTCACTCGGCGGGCTCGTCGTGCGGTTCGCCGAGGTCGTCGAGGAGGCTGGTGATGCGGTCGGCGATGCGCTGGTGGCGCTCGATCTCCCGCTCCCAGCCGCGGTCCCTTGCGTCGGTGATCAGTTGCCGCTCGGTGCAGAGCCGTTCACGCAGGCGTGGCACGTACCGGGGTGTAGTGACGAACTTCGCGCAGCTGAGATAGAGATCGCACTCGCAGGGGCCCTCCTGGGGCAGGCGAAGGCAACGGCCGAGTTCGAGTTCGGTCTTGTAGAAGTTGGTCTTGAGCCAGTCCAGCGCGTCCTGGTCGAGCAGTCCGGAGCGCAGGGTATCGGCGAGCGGGCCGGCGATAGCCGCGCCGGGCATCAGAACGGCTTGGTAGTCGGCCAGGACCGTGGGGTCGGAGATCTGGGTGTAGGTCATCGACATGCCTGGGCTCTTGTGGCCGAGGACTTTCATGATGGTCTGCACGCGGGTGCCTCTCTCCGCGAGTTGGGTGCCCAGGGTGTGCCGGAAGCGATGGGGGTGGATCGCGGGCTTGCCGACGCTGCACGGGGCGTCCGAGGTTTCCTGCCTCGGTACCGGACGGCACCGGCCCAGACCTTCTCGAAGCTCTGCCGGTAGGTCGAGACCAGCTGGGCGCCGGCGACGCGGCGCAGGTGGAGCACCGGGGTGCACCGCCTGGCCCGACGTCCTGCGCTGGGAGGCGATGATCACGGTACGCCGCGACCTGGACGTTCCCGTCACCCCCAGCGGTCTGACGGGCCCCCAGTTGCCGAAGCCCGCCGACGTCGTCGAGAGGCTCGGGCTGTGGTGACCCCCGCCCAGCCAGGCTCGATCCTGGCCGCCTTCGCGCACCCCGACGACGCCGAGCTGCGGGTGGGTGCCACCCTCGCCCTCCACGCCCGGTGCGCCGATGTCACCGTCGTTGTCCCGCACCGCGACGAGGTCCGCGACGCCGAGGCCCGCATGGGCGTCGCGACCCTCGGGGCCGAGCTACCGGGAACCGAGCATGGCCGTCCACACCTTCACCCTCACGGCCTCGCTGGGCACCGACGCGGCGACGGCCGAAGCCTGGCAGCAGCTGAAGGCCTCACCACCGGCCGACTGCACCTACGACCCGGAGGTCTTTCCCCACACGCCAGGGCTTCACTGCGAGCGGCAGGCAGCAACCCGTTTGGAGGCCATCTTCACCGTCGCCGGCCAGGTCCACACCAACCACGGCCTCGTCCTCGACGACCTGGGTGTGGAGAACCGCTCCGAGTGGATCGGCAGCGGCGCAGACCAACCCGACAGCTGCGCCGGGACGTGTTGTTGGAGAGCATCACCTCCAGGCCGCGCTCGTGGAGCAGGGACGCCGCCAGGCCGTGGCCGAGGAGTTGGTGGTGGGCAGCGGGAAGCGCCTCGAACATCAGGGCGCGGCCGGGGGCGTGGGTGCCGAGGGCGTAGCCGAAGACGGTGTGGACGAAGGGCTCGTTGAGGGTGATCCAGGCGGGGACACGGTCGCCGAGACGGTCGGCAGCGATCGCGGCGTACTCGGCGAGGCGGTAGGCGGTGTCGCGGTTGAGCCAGCCGCCCTCGTCCTCCAGGGCCTGCGGGAGGTCCCCGGCATGGCAGCCTCCTGACGAAAACGCGAGGAGTGCTCATGTTGCTGACGCGGCGCCAATGCACCAGAGGACCTCGTGGAGGGTCAGTGCCCGTCAAGGACGAAGCAGGAGCCGTTCCAGTGCTCCGCGACGCTGATCGTCTCCGTCCGGGAGAGGCCCCTGGCCCGGGTGGCGGTCTCGACGGCGCTCGGCTCGACGTCACCGGCCCGGCCGGGCTTGGGGGTGAGCAGCCAGAGCAGGCCGCGCTCCCCCAGACCCAGCTCGTCGAGGGCGTATGCGAGCGTGTCGGCGAGGTCGTCGTCCTCGGCGCGGAACCAGAGGAGTATGGCGTCGGCCAGGCCTTCGAAGTCCATGTCGAAGAGGTCCAGGCAGGAGACCGTGTTGACACTGTCGTGGAGGTCGTGGTCGATGTCGGGGCCGTAGCCGATCTCCCGCACGACCATGCCGGGTTCGAACCCGAGCCGGGTGGCGCGGTCGGCGCGCTCGTCCCCTGATCCCGCCATCGTGGTGTCCTCTCGCTCCCCCGAGGCACCGATCGCCTCGCAGAGGTATAGCCAAGCAGACACGTACGACAGCAGAGGCGGCAGCGTTCGCGCCGGCCCGTCGTTCGGCACCCGCTCCGGATCAGGCGTCGAGCACCTGGCCGTGGCGCTTGACGACCGGGCCCTCCGTCGACCAGGGGAATTCGATCCAGTCGTCGGTCTTCTTCCACACGTACTCGCACTTCACGAGGGAGTGCGACTTCTCGTAGACGACGGCGGAGCGCACCTCGGCGACGTGGCCGAGGCAGAAGTCGTGCACGAGCTTCAGGGTCTTGCCCGTGTCGGCGACGTCGTCGGCGATCAGGACCTTCTTGTCGGTGAAGTCGATCGCCGCGGGGACGGGCGCCAGCATGACGGGCATGTCGAGGGTGGTGCCCACGCCCGTGTAGAACTCGACGTTCACGAGGTGAATGTTCTTGCAGTCCAGCGCGTACGCCAGGCCGCCCGCCACGAAAACGCCGCCGCGGGCAATGCTCAGGATGAGATCGGGCTCGTACCCGTCGGCGGCGATCGCCTGCGCGAGTTCGCGCACCGCCCGGCCGAAGGTCTGGTAATCGAGGGTCTCGCGCACGTCGGTCATAGCGTCCAGTGTCCTCCCTGGCCGGCCGGCCGGCGAGCACCGGCATGCCGAGCACCGGCATGCCGCGGACCGGCTGCCCGTCGGTGCCGACGGCAGGAGGGCATCGGCGGGGTGCTAGAAATCCCTCGTGGACGATCACCCCGAGCCCCCGACCCTGCGCGTCTTCGTGGCGCTGGCCCCGCCCGACGATGCCAAGGACGAACTGGCCCGGGCCCTTGAGCCCGCCTACGCCCGGTACCCGAGGCTGCGCTGGAACCGGATCGAGGACTGGCACATCACCCTGGCCTTCCTCGGTGAACTGCCCACCACCACAGTGCCGTTGCTGCAATCGGTGCTGGCCGGTCGGGCGGCGTCGCAGCCCGCCCTCCAGCTGTCCCTGCGCGGCGGCGGCCACTTCGACGAGCGACTGCTGTGGAGTGGCATCGACGGGGACCTGGACGGGCTGCACCTGCTCGCCACCGACGTCCGCGACCTGGTCGCATCCTGCGGAATCGAGTTCCGCAACCGCCCGCTGCACCCCCATCTGACCCTGGCACGCGCCCGCCGCGACGATCCCACCAGTGTGCCGCAGGCCGCCGCCGGGCTCGCCGGGTTCGTGGGCCGGCCGTGGCAGGCCGAGCGCCTCCACCTGGTCGGCAGCAACGTCGGCCGCGGCCCGGGGCCGATCCACTACCGCGACATCGAGGCGTGGCGATTCGGCACCGCGACCCGGACCGGGGACGACGACGCGCCCGCCGAGCCGTCACCGAGGTGAGCCACGGTTGACGGCCGGGGCGGCGGACGAGGCCCGTGCCGTCCGGTGGCGGCGGCCACCGGACGGGTGCGCGGAGGTCTACCAGCGGCCGCGCGACGGCGCCGGGTTGAGCTTGGCGCTGAGTGCCGAGAGGAAGGTCGGGAGCTTGTCGACCATGGCCTTGGGGACCGGGGTGGTCTGAACGCTGCCCCGCCGCACGTCCTCGACGAGGAGCGTGTAGGTGCCGTTCTCCTCGACGAGTTCGGCGGCGTAGAGCAGTGTTCGGGTTGTGGTTTCCATCGGGGTCCTAGGCTTGGGTGTCATTGAGCCAGGCGGTCCACGCCTTGGTGGCCTGCTGCTCGTCGGCGTCCTCCGCGAACAGGTGGTGGCCGAGCCAGATCGGCACGTTCCAGGTGCTGCCGTTGAAGAACCGGTACAGCGCGTCGGGGCCGCGCAGTCCGACGAAGTCGGGGCTGAGCCAGTCCACCACCACCTCCTCCGGGCGGCCGTCCGCGTCCGGGCGGTGCAGCGGCAGCCGGTCGCCGACGGCCGCGTCCTCGGGGAGGCCGAGGCGGCGGCGCAGTGCAGCGAAGTCGGCCGGGTCCGCGGCGGGTTCGGGGCGTTGGGCCTTGACGTAGACGGCGGGGCGGCCGGCGAAGTGCCGCAGGTACTCGGCCAGGCCGTGCTGGTAGAAGTCGACGTGCTTCTCGGCCGCGTCCGACTTGGTGTCCCAGGCCCAGGCGTCGTCGACGACGCCCGTGTGCACCCAGTGGATTCCCATCCGCAGGTGGCTCGTCCCGCCGTCGGCCGGCTCGATGTGGTAGCTGAGCGTGTTGGAGAACCCGCCGTCCTGGGTCGCCCGGACCGCGAAGTGCTGCGGCGGTTCCCAGGCCACGACGGTGGAGTCGCCCCGGGTGGCCTTGCCTCCGACGCGCGGCTCCACCTCCATCGGGTAGAGCCAGCCGAGGTTGCCGGCGCCGGTGGCGACCGCGTGCCAGACCTGCTCGGGCGTGGCGGGTAGGTCCTGTTCCCGGCGGACCTCGAACTCTCGGGCCATGGTCGGTACTCCTTCGTCGTCGTTCCGTCGTTCCGTCGTTAAGTCGTTCAGTCGTTCAGTCGTTCACTGGTCAGTAGGTGAGCGGGAGGGCGCTCAGCCGCCGTTGCAGCGGGTTGGGCCGCCAGTCCAGCACCGCCCCGTCGGCCAGCCGCAGCTGCGGCAACCGGCGGACCAGCGTGCCGATGGCCACCTCCGCCTGGAGCTTGGCCAGCGGGCCGCCGAGACAGAAGTGCGGGCCGATGCCGAAACTCAGGTGCCGGTTGTCGGGGCGGGTCAGGTCGAGCCGGTCGGGGTCCTCGAAGCGCTCGGGGTCGCGGTTGGTCGAGGCCAGGAACAGGTACACCAACTCGCCTTCCCGCAGCGTTCGCCCGCCGATCTCCAGGTCCTCCGCGACGACCCGGACGATCGCCTGGGTCACCGTGTCGTAGCGGGTCAGCTCCTCGACGGCGCCGCGGATCAGCCCCGGGTCCGCGCGCAGCCGGGCCAGCTGGTCGGGGTGGCGCAGCAGGGCGAGGACGCCGTTGCCGATCAGGTGGGTGGTGGTCTCGTCGCCGGCGGTGATCAGGACGAAGCAGGTGGACAGCAGTTCCGAGTCGGTGAGCCGGTCGTCCTGCGCCTGGGTGGCGACCAGGGCGCTGATCAGGTCGTCGCCCGGGTCGGCCCGGCGCCGGCGGATGAGCCGGGTGAGGTACTCCTCGTACTCCTCGATCGCCGCCTCGGACTTGTCGATGTCCTCGGTCATCCGGCCGAACCGGCGGAACCAGGTCCTGACCTGCGGGCGGTCCTCGGGCGGGATGCCGAAGAGTTCGCAGATGACGGACATCGGCAGCGGGGCGGCGACCGCCTCGATCAGGTCCGTGGTCGGCCCCGCCGCGATCGCCTCGTCGACGAGCCGGTCGACGATCCGCTGGATGCCGTCGCGCAGGGCTTCGGCGCGCCGGGCGGTGAAGGCCCGGTTGGCGAGCTTGCGCAGGCGGGCGTGGTCCGGCGGGTCGGTGTTGGTCATCACTCGGCCGAGCCGCTCGGTGAGCCGGCTGAGGGCCTTCAGGTCGCCGCCCAGGCCGCCGAGGGCCCGGGTCATCCGGTCCCGGTCGATGGACATCCGCGGGTCGCCCAGGGCCGCCTCGACGTCGGCGTACCGGGTGAGGTACCAGATGCCCTGGGCGCTGCGGTGGACCGGGCTCTCGCGCCGCATGCGGGCGTAGAACGGGTACGGGTCCCGACGGGCCTCGGGCGTGAGCAGGTCCGCGGCGAGGTCGTGGGGCGGGGCGTCGGGCGGGGCGAGGTCGTGGGGCCGGGCGGGGCCCGCCGTGGGGCGGGCCTCGTCGGTGGTTTCGGTGAGGTTCACGTCGGCCCTGCTACTGCTGGGCGTTCATGGCATCGGCGAGGCTCTTGGGCCGCATGTCGGTCCAGGCCTGCTCGACGTACTCCAGACACGCGGCCTGCGTGTCGGGGCCGTGGGCGACGGTCCAGCCGGCCGGAACGTCCGCGAACTGCGGCCAGAGCGAGTGCTGGTTCTCGTCGTTGACGAGCACGAGGAAGGTGCCGTCCGGGTCGTCGAAGGGGTTGGTCATGGGTCAGTCCTCCTGGTGGGAAAGGGTGGTGTCACCGGTGTCACGGATGTCACCGGTGTCGCCGGCGGTCTGGGCGAGCTTGGCGGCCAGGATCGGTCCGATCTGGGCCAGCGAGCCCGCTTCGGTCATCCGGTCGTGCCGGGTGGTGATCTCGTGCGATTCGATCCGGCCGCCGACGTAGGGGTGCCAGGTCTCCGGCCCGGCGTCGTCCCCGGCCCGCTCGATCGTGGAGTTGAAGAGCAGCAGGTCCCCGTCGAACCTGCCGGGGACGAAGTCGACCGCCAGCTTGCCGTTGTTGATCATGATCTGGACGATCACCTCGATCTGCCGCTCGGTCAGACCTTGCAGGGCGCTGCCCCGCCGGTTCAGGACCTCGGCGACCTCGGCGTAGGTGATCTCCCGGTCGCCCAGTTCCGCCGGGTCCACGTCGAGCACGCCGACGAGCACGTCCCGCACGGTGGGCATCGGAGCCACCTCGAACTGCACGTCCTTCACCGGGTAGGCGTCGAGGATCGCCAGCAGCGCGGTCCGTTCGCCGCGCGACTGGAGCTCACAGGCGAGCGCGTGGGCGATCAGCCCGCCGGCGGACCAGCCGAGCAGCAGGTACGGGCCCTCCGGCTGGATCTTGCGGATCTGGTCGGCGTAGTCGGCCGCCATCTCCTCGAACGACGTCGGCAGGGGTTCGGGACGGCCGAGACCGCGTGCCTGGATCGCGTAGACCGGGTGCTGCGGTCCGATGTGGTTCAGCAGGCCGCTGTACGACCAGCTGATGCCGCCACCGGGGTGGATGCAGAACAGCGGCGTGCTGGTCCCGGTCGAGCGCAGCGGCAGCACCACGTCCAATGCGTCGTCGGGGTCGTTCATGATCAGGCGCTCGGTGAGACCGGCCACGGTCGGCGCCTCGAACAGCATGCGCAGGCCCAGCTCCACGCCGAGGGTCTCGCGGACGCGCGAGGCCAGGCGGGCGGCCAGCAGCGAGTGCCCGCCCAGGTCGAAGAAGCCGTCGTCGATGCTCACCTGCTCCCGGTCGAGGACCTCGGCGAACAGGCCGCACAGCAGCTGTTCCTGTGGCGTCCGGGGGCCGCGCCCGGTGCCCGGCGCCCCGTAGTCCGGGGCCGGCAGAGCGGCCCGGTCCAGCTTCCCGTTGGCGGTCAACGGCAGCCGCTCCAGGGTGACGAACGCCGACGGCAGCATGTAGTCGGGCAGGTCGCGGCGCAGCCGGTCGGACAGCTCGCCCGGCTCGGGCGCACCGCCGGGGGCGGGCACCAGGTAGGCGACGAGCCGCTTGTCGCCCGGCCGGTCCTCACGGGCGATGACGGCTGCCTGGGCAAGGCCGGGGTGCGCGGCCAACGCCGCCTCGATCTCGCCGAGCTCGATCCGGAACCCGCGCAGCTTGACCTGGTCGTCGGCGCGGCCGACGTACTCCAACTCTCCGTCGGCGCGCCGGCGGACCAGATCCCCGGTGCGGTACATCCGGGCCCCCGCCGCACCGAACGGACAGGCGACGAACCGCCCGGCCGTCAGGCCCGGCCGGTTCAGGTAGCCGCGCGCCAGCCCCGGGCCCGCGACGTACAACTCCCCCACCACCCCCGGGGTGACCAGCCGCAGCCGCTCGTCCAGGACGTACACCCGGGCGTTGGTGATCGGCCGCCCGATCGGCGGCACACCCGACCCCGGGGACAGCGGGTCGCTCATCGTCGCGCACACCGTCGTCTCGGTCGGACCGTAGGCGTTGATCATCCGCCGGCCCGGGGCCCACCGGGCCA
>NZ_JBEOSA010000037.1:0-79580 GCF_040302625.1 Kitasatospora sp. NPDC097643
CGCCCGGTTACATTCCGAACCCGGAAGCTAAGCCTCACAGCGCCGATGGTACTGCAGGGGGGACCCTGTGGGAGAGTAGGACGCCGCCGAACAATTCTTCGAGAGAAGCCCCCGCCGGGTGAACCGGACGGGGGCTTCTCTGTTGTAGGGTCAACGTGCATTGTCGTCATACGTGACAGGAGGCCCCCGGGTGGAGGTCCAGGAGACGCGGGTCCAGACCGATCGCGTCCTCACCATCCCCAACATGCTGAGCATGGGCCGGCTGGTCGGCGTTCCGCTTTTTCTCTGGCTCATTCTCTGGCCGGTCTTCGACGGGCCCAACAACGATGGTTGGGCGCTGTTGATCCTGGCGCTGAGCGGGGTCAGCGACTACCTGGACGGGAAGCTTGCCCGGCGGTGGGGGCAGATCAGCCGGGTGGGGCAGCTGCTCGATCCGCTGGCCGATCGCCTCTACGTGCTGTCGACCCTGCTCGGGTTGACCTGGCGGGAAATCCTGCCGTGGTGGGTGACGGCGATTCTGCTGGCCCGGGACGCGTTTATCACGGTGCTGCTGCCCATTCTGAACCGACACGGTTACGGGCCGTTGCAGGTGAGTTTTCTGGGCAAGGCCGCGACCTTCAATCTGATGTACGCGTTTCCGCTTCTGCTGCTCGGCAGTGGGGACAGCTGGATCTCCCGGCCGGCCGAGGTCGTGAGCTGGGCGTTCATCTGGTGGGGGACCACGTTGTACTGGTGGGCCGCGATTCTTTACGCGGTGCAGGCACGACAGATCGTCCGGGCGAGCTCCGCGGGCTCGGCGTCCGCAGTCTGAGACGTGATCTGAGAGAAGTCCCACGGCGCATCGGTGCGTCGGAGGATGCCTTACGGGTAGAGAACCCTCTGGAACGGTTTGATGGACCTACAGGTCCACCACCGCGAAGGAGGACGCACCCGTAATGAAAGCCGTTGTAATGGCAGGGGGCGAAGGCACCCGACTCCGCCCGATGACCTCCAGCATGCCGAAGCCGCTGCTTCCGGTGGCCAATAGGCCGATCATGGAGCACGTGCTTCGGCTGCTGAAGCGGCACGGCCTCTCCGACACCGTCGTCACAGTTCAGTTCCTCGCGTCACTGGTCAAGAACTACTTCGGTGACGGCGAGGACCTGGGTATGCATCTGACCTATGCCCATGAGGAGACGCCGCTAGGCACTGCGGGGAGTGTCAAGAACGCCGAGGACGCGTTGCGGGACGACTCCTTTCTGGTGATCTCCGGTGACGCGCTGACCGACTTCAATCTCTCGGAATTGATCGACTTTCACCGCAGTAAGAACGCCCTGGTCACCGTCTGCCTCACCAGGGTGCCGAATCCCCTGGAGTTCGGTATCACGATCACCGACGACGACGGACGGGTCGAGCGCTTCCTCGAGAAGCCGACCTGGGGGCAGGTCTTCTCCGACACGGTGAACACCGGTATCTACGTGATGGAGCCCGAGGTCTTCGACTACGTGGCGGCGGGTGAGTCCGTCGACTGGTCGAGCGACGTCTTCCCGCAGCTGCTGAAGGAGGGCAAGCGGGTCTACGGCTACGTTGCCGAGGGCTACTGGGAGGACGTGGGCACCCACGAGAGCTACGGCAAGGCCCAGGCGGACGTCCTGGAGGGCAAGGTCGACGTCGAGATCGACGGGTTCGAGATCTCCCCGGGCGTCTGGGTGGCCGAGGGCGCGGAGGTGGACCCGGAGGCCGTCCTGCGCGGGCCGCTGTACATCGGGGACTACGCCAAGGTCGAGGCCGGCGTGGAGATCCGCGAGCACACCGTGCTCGGCAGCAACGTGGTCGTGAAGCGCGGTGCCTTCCTCCACAAGGCCGTCGTCCACGACAACGTGTACGTCGGGCCGCAGAGCAATCTGCGCGGCTGCGTGGTCGGCAAGAACACCGACGTGATGCGGGCCGCGCGGATCGAGGACGGCGCGGTGATCGGGGACGAGTGCCTGGTCGGGGAGGAGTCGATCATCGGGGCGAACGTCCGGGTCTACCCCTTCAAGACCATCGAGGCCGGTGCGGTCGTCAACACCTCGGTCATCTGGGAGTCCCGCGGCCAGGAGCACCTCTTCGGGGTCCGGGGCGTCTCGGGGATCCTGAACGTCGAGATCACCCCCGAGCTGGCCGTGCGGCTGGCGGGCGCGTACGCCACGACGCTGAAGAAGGGGGCGACCGTCACCATTGCGCGTGACCACTCGCGGGGTGCCCGTGCGCTCAAACGGGCGATGATCTCGGGGCTCCAGACCTCCGCGATCGACGTCCGCGACCTGGAGAACGTGCCCATGCCGGTGGCCCGGCAGCACACGGCGCGGGGGAGCGCGGGCGGGATCTTCCTGCGGACCACACCCGGGGTGCCGGACTCGCTGGACATCCTGTTCTTCGACGAGCGCGGGGCCGACCTGTCGCAGGCGGGGCAGCGCAAGCTCGACCGGGTGTACGCGCGCCAGGAGTACCGGCGGGCCTTCCCCGGCGAGATCGGCGACCTCACTTTCCCGTCCAGCGTCTTCGACTCGTACGCGGGCAACCTGCTGCGGACCGTGGACACCACCGGCGTCCGGGAGGCCGGGCTGAAGGTGGTCGTGGACACCGCGCACGGCAGCGCGGGGCTCGTCCTGCCGAGCATCCTCGGCCGGCTCGGGGTGGAGGCGCTGACCGTCTCCAGCGGGCTGGACGAGTCGCGGCCGACGGAGGACGCGGAGGAGCGGCGGGCCGGGCTGGCCAGGCTCGGGGAGCTGGTGGCGTCCTCGCGGGCGGCCTTCGGGGTGCGCTTCGACCCGGTCGGCGAGCGGGTCGCCTTCGTCGACGAGCTGGGCCGGGTGATCGACGACGACCGGGCGCTGCTGGTGCTGCTGGACCTGGTCGCGGCCGAGCGGCGCAGCGGCCAGGTGGCGCTGCCGGTGACCACGACGCGCATCGCCGAGCAGGTCGCCGCTTACCACGGCACCCAGGTCATCTGGACCACGACGACTCCGGACGACCTCGCGAAGGCGGCTTCCGCCGAGGGCACGGTGTTCGGCGGGGACGGGCGCGGCGGGTTCGTGGTGCCGGAGTTCAGCGGGGTGCTGGACGGGGCCGCGGCCTTCGTCCGCCTGGTGGGCCTGGTGGCGCGCACCCAGCTGACGCTGAGCCAGATCGACGCGCGCATCCCGCAGGCGCACATCCGGCGCCGGGACATCGCCACGCCGTGGGCGGCGAAGGGCATGGTCATGCGCTCGGTGGTGGAGGCGGCCGGCAGCCGGCGGCTGGACACCACCGACGGCGTCCGGGTCGTGGAGGCGGACGGGCGCTGGACGCTGGTCCTGCCGGATCCGGCCGAAGCGATCACCCACCTGTGGGCGGAGGGTCCGGACGACGAGGCCACCGACGCGCTGCTGGACGAGTGGGCCGCGGTGGTGGAGGGGGCCGGGCGGTGACGGCCTCCGGCTGATCCCGGGCATCCGGACGGGCGGGGCGCGCGACATGGTTCGTGCGCCCCGCTGTCCGTTTTCGCACTCTTCGGCGTGATCCGTCACTTTGGGGTGTGTTCGCAGCTCAGGGGGTGTGCACGGGGGACTTCTCCGACATGGGACGATGGTCCGCATGCCAGCGACGCCGACGCCGAGTGCCCCGAACGGACGGTACAACCGCCCGGACGCCTCGATGTCCCTGCTGACCAACGTGATGGACCACGGCCTGGACGAGGGTTACGCGGAGGCGGCCGCGGCACGGGGCGGTGAGCAGGACAGCCGGATACCCCGGACCGTCCGCGGTCTGCTGACCCTGGGTGCCGGGCTGGCCCTGGTCGGCGTCGTGGTGACGGTCGGCGCGGTGAACGCGCGCGAGGCGGAGCCGACGCTCGCCAAGGAACGGGACGCGCTGATCCAGCGGATCAACGACAGCAACGGCTCGGCCGACCACCTCCAGCAGCAGGTCCAGGACCTGCGACGGAAGGTCGAGAGCGCGCAGCGGCAGGCCTTCCCCTCGGGCGACGGCGACCCGGGCGGCCTGACCGGCGCGGTGGGCCTGGGGGAGGTCACCGGACCGGGGGTGAAGCTGGTCCTGGAGGACGCGCCGGGGACCGGCGCCGGGGGGAACGTCGACCCGCGGGCGGGGCAGGGCTTCTCGAACAGTGGCCGGCTGCGGGACCGCGACCTGCAACTCGTGGTGAACGGCCTCTGGGGGTCCGGCGCGGAGGCGCTGTCGATCAACGGCCAGCGGCTCACCGCGCTCTCCGCGATCCGGGCGGCCGGTGAAGCGGTGCTGGTGGACAACCGGCCGCTGGTTCCGCCGTACAACATTCAGGCGATCGGGGACGGGCCGAAGCTGCTCACCACCTTCGAGAGTGACATGGCCGGGCAGTACCTGCGGCTGCTCCAGGAGAAGTACGGCATCAAGTCGACCATCTCCGCGCAGAAGAGCCTGACGCTGCCGGCGGCGGTGGGTGTGACGCTGCGGACCGCCCAGCCGGTGACCCCCGAACCCTCGCCGTCGGCGGCCGCGACGGCCTCCGGGTCGGCCGCTGCGACGGCCTCGCCGTCCGCCACCGCGGGTGGTTCGGCCTCCCCGTCGGCCGGAACCCCGGAGAGTCCCGGCGCGTCCGTCTCACCGTCCGCGACCGGCGGCGCCCCGAGCCCGGGGCGGCGTTCGCCGTCGGCCTCCACCAAGACCACGACAGCCCACTCGTCCACGACGCCCACGACCGGGTCGTCGTCCGCAGGGACAGGAGCAGCTAGACCGTGATTGCCGTACTGGGTCTCGTGATCGGGGTGGTCGTCGGACTCTTCGTCCAGCCCGAGGTGCCGGACGCCGTCGTGCCGTACCTGCCGATCGCGGTGGTGGCGGCGCTGGACGCCGTGTTCGGTGGCGTCCGGGCGATGCTGGACGGGATCTTCAACGACAAGGTGTTCATCGTCTCGTTCCTGTCGAACGTGGTGGTCGCGGCGCTGATCGTCTTCCTGGGCGACCAGCTGGGCGTCGGCTCCCAGCTGTCCACGGGTGTGGTCGTCGTCCTCGGCATCCGCATCTTCTCCAACGCGGCTGCGATTCGGCGCCATGTCTTCCGTGCCTGAGCCGGGCCGCGCGGCGGCGGAGGAGAAGGTGGCCGGACGGGCCGGCGCGAGCGTGCGCGAGGACGTGGACGCGAAGGCGACCGGGACGCCGGTGGAGGCGGAGCCGGAGGCGGCCGAGGCCGTGGAGCCGGGGACCGTCGACGAGCCTGCTGAGCCCGACGAGCCTGCTGAGCCCGAGGAGGCTGCCGAGGCCGCTGGGGCCGTCGAGGAGGCCGTGGAGGCCGACACGGAGGAGGCCGAGGAGGCGGGCGAGGACGCGGGCGAGGACGCGGGCGAGGACGCCGGGGCCGATGCGGAGGCGCCGGAGAAGCCTGACGCTGAGGCTGCGCCTGAGGTGGCTGCCGTGGCCGGGCCGGAGGAGGTGGCCGAGCCCGTCGTGCGGTTGGAGAAGCCCGCCGCACCGGAGGCCGCTGCCGAGGCCGAGCTGGAGCCGGAGGCCGAGGCCGAGGCCCAGCCGGAGCTGGAGCCGGAGCCGGAAACCGAGCCCGAGCCGGAGGCTGTCGAGCAGCAGCCGGTCGTCGACCGGAACGCCGGGCGGCGGCGTCTGAAGGCGGCGCTGTGGCCGCCCCGGCTGTCGCGCGGGCAGCTGGTGGTGGCGCTGCTGCTGTTCTCGCTCGGACTGGGGCTGGCGATCCAGGTGCGGTCGACCAACGACCACCACAGCCAGCTGCGCGGGGCCCGCCAGGAGGACCTGGTGCGGATCCTCGATGAACTGGACAGCCGTCAGCGGCGTCTTCAACAGGAGAGGGCGGAGTTGGAGCAGTCCCTGGGCAAGTTGGAGAACAGCTCCAACCAGGCCAAGGAGGCCCAGGAGCAGACCAGGAAGAAGGTGACGGAGTTGGGTGTGCTCGCCGGCACCGTCAAAGCCACTGGTCCGGGCATCGTCCTGACTGTCGACGATCCCCAAGGGCAGGTGAAGGCAGATATGCTGCTGGACACCCTGCAGGAACTTCGAGCGGCGGGGGCGGAGGCGATTCAGATCAACGATGTGCGCGTGGTGGTCAACACCTACTTCACCGACGTCTCGGGCGGTGGGGTGCAGATCGACGGGAAGAAGGTCTCGCAGCCCTACCGGTTCACCGTCGTGGGGAACCCGCAGGACCTGACGCCCGCGCTGAACATCCCGGGGGGTGTCGTCCGCACGCTGGAGAGCCACCAGGCGCGGGCGACGATCACCCAGCAGCAGAAGGTGGTCGTCGACGCCGTCGTCGATCTGAAGACGCCGCAGTACGCCAAGCCGGCTTCGAAGTGACGGGGCGCTCGGCGAACAGCCCGTCACGTACGGGCGGCACCCGGTGCGGGGCGCCGCCGTCGCGTCGGCGAGACTGGTCCACACCAGCACACAACGGAGCACCAACCGCAGTACCAACCGTCGGAGTACCACTCCAGCAGGCCCGATCCGCGACCGGGCCCGCAGCCTGTCCGAGGTTCTCACCCTGCCCCGCGGGCGGGTCTGTCACACGCAAGGGGATTCGCCCGTGAGTTTCTTCTCGAAGTTGTTCGGTCGTAACAAGGACCGCGACGCGGCCGCCGTCGAGGCGCCCACCGCGCGGCACCGCCGGCCCGAAGACGAGCCCGCCCTGCCGGGCATGCGCCCGGCGCCCGAGGCGCCGCAGTATGCCGAACAGCAGCTGTACCGGGACGGCGGCCCCGCCCAGTACGCGGGGAATCCGGCGGGCTACGGCGCGTCGGTTGACCCCTCCGGCGACCCGCGCATAGGTTTCCAGTCGGGACCCTCAACCTCTGGTGGAGGGTTTGCTCCGGACCCGTACGCCGGGCACAACCCGTCGGGTGTGCCGCGCCAGGAGGCTGTGAACATGGCTGGCCCCACTCCGTGCCCCAGGTGCGGCAACCAGAACCCGGCCGCGGCCCGGTTCTGTTCCAACTGCGGGACGGCGCTGCGGGGCGGGCTGCTCCCCGAGGGGGCGGCGGAGACCACGTCGACCATCTCCATCTCCGGCCTGGAGTCGTACGACCCCAACACCACGACCGGCACCGGCGCCACGCCGGCCCTGTCGGCCGAGGTGCTGGCGGCGATCGACGCGCTGCCGCCGGGCTCGGCGCTGCTGATCGTGCAGCGCGGCCCGAACTCGGGCAGCCGGTTCCTGCTGGACTCGGACGTCACCACGGCCGGCCGTCACCCGCAGGGCGACATCTTCCTGGACGACGTCACGGTCTCGCGGCGCCACGTGGAGTTCCGCCGCACGCCGGCCGGCTTCAGCGTCGCGGACGTGGGCAGCCTCAACGGCACCTACGTCAACCGGGAGCGGATCGACGAGGTGCCGCTGAACAACGGTGACGAGGTGCAGATCGGGAAGTACCGGCTGGTGTTCTTCGCCGGCCACAACCGGGGGTACTGAAACCAACGTCGGCAGGAGCCCGAGTGAGTACGAATACCCCTTCTTCTCTCGGGGCGGCCACCCCCGCGTCGTCCGGTCCGCAGGCGGACCGGGACGGGCGCGGGGTGGTCGCGGGCCCCAGGCAGCCGGTCCGGCCGGAGCGCCCGGGGGGCGGGCGCCGGCGCGGCGGCGACGAGCTGCTGAGCATCGGCGCGGTGCTGGCCTTCCTGCGCGACGACTTCCCCGAGGTCACCATCTCCAAGATCAGGTTCCTGGAGGCGGAGGGGCTGGTCGAGCCACAGCGCACGCCCTCGGGGTACCGCAAGTTCAGCCCGGCCGACGTCGAGCGGCTGGCGTACGTCCTGCGGATGCAGCGTGACCACTACCTCCCGCTGCGGGTGATCCGCGAACACCTGGACGCGATCGAGCGCGGCGAGACCCCGCCGGCGCTGCCGCCCTCCGCCGACAGCCGGCCCGGGCCGCTGGAGGAGGCGGACCGGGAGCTGGTGGCCTCGGCCGAGGTGCCGTCCGGGGTCCGGCTGGGGCGGGCCGAGCTGCTGGCCGCCGCCGAGGCGGGGGAGCGCGAGCTGGTCGAGTGGGAGTCGTACGGGCTGGTGGCGCCCGGTCCGGACGGCGGGTACGACGGTGAGGCGCTACAGGTGGCCAGGCTGGTCGCGGAGCTCGGCCGGTACGGGCTGGAGCCGCGGCACCTGCGGGCCATGAAGGCGGCCGCGGACCGGGAGATCGCGCTGGTGGAGCAGGTGGTGGCGCCGCTGCGCCGGCACCGGAACCCGCAGACCAGGGCGCACGCGGAGGCCACCGCGCGGGAGCTCGCCACGCTGTCCGTCCGGCTGCACGCGGCGATGGTCCAGGCCGGTCTGCGCATCCGCGGGTAGCCGGTCCGGACCGGGGCACCGCGCTGACCAGCGGCATCGGCCCTGCGCTTTCATATCCGGGGCCAGAGCCATAGTGTTGCCTGTGTGAATGAGCTCGACGTCGTGGGTGTCCGAGTGGAGATGCCTAACAACCAGCCGATCGTGCTGCTGAGGGAGGTCGGGGGCGATCGGTACCTGCCGATCTGGATCGGCCCCGGCGAGGCGACCGCGATCGCCTTCGCCCAACAGGGCATGACGCCGGTGCGCCCGCTGACGCACGACCTGTTCAAGGACGTCCTGGAAGCGCTCGGCCAGCAGCTCACCGAGGTGCGGATCACCGATCTGCGGGAGGGCGTGTTCTACGCCGAGCTGGTCTTCGCCGGCGGGGTCGAGGTGAGCGCCCGGCCGTCCGACGCGATAGCCCTGGCGCTGCGCACCGGCACGCCGATCTACGGGAGCGAGGAGGTGCTCGCCGAGGCGGGCATCGCGATCCCGGACGAGCAGGAGGACGAGGTCGAGAAGTTCCGCGAGTTCCTCGACCAGGTGTCGCCCGAGGACTTCGGGGGCAGTGGTCCGCAGTAGCGCGGACGGGCCGGCACACCGGCCGAGAAGTCGTTTTGCCAAAAACCGTCCACCTACCCACACTAGGGGCACGAAAAACCACTCTCTCGAGTGATGTGGTTTGTCAGGCCCGGCGTGGCGATCGTTGACGGGTCATAGGGGACTGCCTACCGTCAGGAGTGGCTGTCCGGGTGCCCGATACCCGCAGTTCGGGTTGCCCGCAGCACGAGTGGACGGAGGTAGGCATGAGCAGCACCGGCGATGACGCGGCCGTGGGAGGCCTGTGCGCCGTGCACGTGCCGCGCACCGCTCGCAACGTGACCGACCTGCCCCGGATGGGGCGGTTCCCGGCGGTGCAGCCGGGGCAGCCGGCGATCGAGCGGCTGGCGCCGACGTCCGAGCTGATCGGCTACCGCGGTCCGACGGCCTGTGCGGCGGCCGGGATCACCTACCGGCAGCTGGACTACTGGGCCCGTACCGGGCTGCTGGAGCCGAGCGTGCGCACCGCGTACCCGGCGCCCAGCCAGCGGCTCTACAGCTTCCGCGACATCCTGCTGCTCAAGATCGTGAAGCGGCTGCTGGACGCGGGCGTCTCGCTGCAGAACATCCGGGTGGCGGTCGCCCATCTGCAGGCCGCCGAGCAGGGCGACCTGGCCGGGATGACGCTGATGTGCGACGGCGCGACGGTGTACGAGTGCACCACGCCGCAGCAGGTCGTGGACCTGCTGAAGGGCGGTCAGGGCGTCTTCGGCATCGCGGTGGGAGCGGTCTGGCGGGAGCTGGAGCTGGCCCTCGGGCGGCTGCACGCCGAGCGGACCGACACCGGCGAGACCGTGGTGGGGCACGATCCGGCGGACGAGCTGGCCCAGCGGCGCAACCGGGCGGTCTGAACCCGGAACTGACGCCGACACGGCGGAACCGACACCGACACCGACATTGACGAGGCCGCGGGCCCGGACGGGGAACCGTTCGGGGCCGCGGCCTCGTCGTGGTGCCTGGTACAGCGATCGAGGAGGGTACGTGGGGTTCGGCACGGGGATAGCGGACCTGTTGCGGCGTCGGGGCGGGCTGCTGCGGGTGCGTCTGCGGCAGCGGCGGACGCAGCGCAGGGTCTTCCAACTCGCGACCGTGCTGAGCGGCCTGGCGCTGGCACCGAGCGCCTGGCTGTTCCTGTCGGAGGGCGACCGGGTGGGCACGGTGCAGAGCGCGCCGTCCGCGCCGGTGGCCGTGGTGTTCGGGGCCGGGCTGGACCAGGGCAAGCCGTCGCCGTACCTGGAGCACCGGCTGGTCGCCGCGCTGGACCTGTACCGGGCGGGGAAGGTCCGGGCCATCCTGGTGACCGGCGACAACGGGCGGATCGAGTACGACGAGCCGGACGCGATGTGGCGGTACCTGGTCGACCACGGGGTGCCGCAGGGGCGGGTGGTCCGGGACTACGCGGGCTTCGACACCTGGAACTCCTGCACCCGGGCGCACCGGATCTTCGGGGTGGACCGCGCGGTGCTGGTCAGCCAGGACTTCCACGTCCGGCGGGCGCTGGCGCTGTGCGAGGCGGCCGGGATCCGCTCGTACGCGGTCGGGGTGACCGAGCCGCAGGACGTGACCTGGCTGTACGGCGGCCTCCGGGAGGTCGCGGGAGCGGGCAAGGCGGCGGTCAACGTGCTGCTGACGCCGGACCCGGTCTTCCTGGGGCCCAAGGAGGAGGGCATCTCGAAGGCGCTGGCCGAGGCCGCCAAGCGGTAGGGGCCGGGCGGCGGCCGGGTTCGCACGCACTGTCGGACCCGTGCGGGATGATCGGCGGGTGCGATCACTGCCGAGCATCATCCACCTCGACATGGACGCCTTCTTCGCCGCGGTGGAGCAGGCGGCCAAGCCGAGCCTGCGCGGCAAACCGGTGATCGTCGGCGGGCTCGGCGGGCGCGGGGTGGTCTCCACGGCCTCGTACGAGGCGCGGCGGTTCGGGGTGCACTCGGCGATGCCGATGGCCCAGGCACGCCGGCTCTGCCCGAACGCCGCCTTCCTGGCGGGCCGGTTCGAGGCCTACCGGTACGTGAGCGAGATCGTGATGGGGCTGCTGCGGGAGCTGTCGCCGCTGGTGCAGCCGCTCAGCCTGGACGAGGCCTTCGTCGACCTGGAGGCCGGCCCCTACGGCCCGGCGCTGGCCGCGGCCGACCACGCGACCGGCGAACGGCTGGTGCTCGCGCTCGCGGAGGACCTGCGGGCGGACATCCACCGGCTCACCGGGTTGACCGGCTCGGTCGGGGCGGCCGGGTCCAAGCTGATGGCGAAGATCGCCTCGGAGCAGGCCAAGCCGGACGGGCTGGTGCTGATCGAGCCGGGCCAGGAGCGGGCCGTGCTGGGGCCGATGCCGGTGCGGGCGCTGCCGGGGATCGGGCCGGCCACCGAGCAGGTGCTGCGGCGGGCCGGGCTGAGCACGGTGGCCGATCTCGCGGAGGCGGGGGAGAGCGAGCTGGTCCAGCTGCTCGGCCGGGCGCACGGCGCCGGCGTGTACCAGATGTCGACCGGCCTGGACGAGCGGCCGGTGGTGGCCGACCAGGACGCCAAGTCGGTCTCGGTGGAGGACACCTTCGAGGTGGACCTCGCCGACCGGGACCGGGTGTTGCGCGAGGTGGAAGTGCTGGCCGCCCGCTGCGTGCGGCGGCTGCGGGCGGCGGGGCGCTCCGGGCGCACGGTGGTGCTCAAGGTCCGCCGGTTCGACTTCTCGACGCTGACCCGGTCGGAGACGCTGCGCGGGCCCACCGACGACGAGACCGTGATCACCGAGACGGCCCGTCGGCTGGCCTCCCAGGTGGACATCACCGGGGGCGTCCGGCTGCTCGGGGTCGGGGTGGCCCAGCTGGCCGACTACACCCAGGAGGACCTGTTCGCGCAGGCCCTGCGGGAGGAGGCGGCGGAGCACGAGGGCGAGGCGGCGGACGAGGAGACGGCAGCGGAGGAGGCGCAGGCGGCTCCGGTGCGGCGCTGGTGGCCGGGGCAGGACGTCCGGCACGCCGAGTTCGGGCCCGGGTGGGTGCAGGGCAGTGGCGTCGGGCGGGTCACCGTACGGTTCGAGACGCCGTGGAGCGGGCCGGGGCGGGTGCGGACCTTCGCGGTCGACGACCCGGCGCTGGAACCGGCCCGGCCGCTGCCGCTGCGGCGGGAGGAGGGCGCGGACGTGCCGGACGCGCCGGAGTGAGACGCGAAGCGGCCCCACCTGGCGGGGGTGCCAGGTGGGGCCGCATACCGGGTCGGGCCTCGGCGGTCGTGATGCCCTCGCGACCGCCCGAAGTCCGGGCCCCGCGCCCTGTCCCTGAGCGCGGGGCCGGACGCCTCGTCAGGCGTCGGTCTTGACCAGCTCGGGGCTGCTGGTGGTGCGGGCCGCGGCGTCGGCGACGGTGGCGGCCGGCTTGATGGTGCGGATCAGGAACGGCACGACGCCGGCGACGATGCAGACGGCGGCCGCGACCCAGAACGCGTGCTTGAAGGCGTCCAGGGTGGGCAGCACCAGCGGGATCTTCGGCGGCAGCTTCATGGTGTCGCCGGTGAGGATGGCCGCCATGACGGCGGTGCCGATGGCGCCACCGACGGTGCGGAGCACGGCGTTCATGCCGTTGGCGATGCCGCTCTGCTCGACCGGGACGGCGCCGTTGATGTAGGCCGGCATCGCGGAGAACGCCAGGCCGATGCCGAGGCCGAAGATCGCCGAAGCGGTGTAGATGTCACCCTCGGCGCTGTGGCGCAGGGCCAGGTAGGCCATCGCGACGGCACCCAGGACGCCACCGAGCACCAGCGGCAGGCGCGGGCCGCGGCGGGCGATCAGCATGGCGCCGATCGGGGCGGCCACCATCGAGCCGATGGCGGACGGCAGCAGCATCACACCGGCGTGCAGGACGGTCGCGGTGAAGCCGTAGTGGGCGATCTTCTCGGGGATCTGGGCGAAGTTGCTGATCACCATGAACGAGCCGTACATGCCGAAACCGATCAGCAGGCCGGCCAGGTTGGTGAAGGCCACCGCCGGGCGGGACATCATCTTCATGTCCACGAGCGGGTGCGCGACCTTGACCTCGATGACTCCCCAGATCAGCGCCACGACGGCGGCGACGGCGAACAGGCCGAGGGTCTTGGTCGAGGTCCAGCCCCAGTGGTTGCCCTGGCTGACCGCGATGAGCAGGGCGGAGAGCCAACCGGCCAGGGTGAGGGCGCCGAGCGGGTCGGCGCCGCCCTCCTTGTCGGTCACCGGGTCGGACGGGACCCGGAAGGCGACCAGGGCGACCGCGAGCAGGCCGAAGGCCAGGCCCATCCAGAAGATCGACTGGTAGCTCCAGTGCTCCAGCAGGAGACCGGTGGCCACCAGGCCGAGGCCGGAGCCGACGCCCATCGAGGCGCTGATGGCGGCGACGCCGCCGGTCACCTTCTGCTTGGGCAGCTCGTCGCGGACGATGCTGATCGCCAGCGGCAGCACGCCACCGCCGGCGCCCTGGAGGACGCGGGCGACGACCAGCCAGGTGAAGGAGTGGGTGCTGACCGCCAGCGCCGAGCCGGCGACCAGGCCCGTGAGCGAGATCAGCAGCATCGGCTTGCGGCCCCGGAGGTCGCCGAAGCGGCCCAGGAGGGGAGTCAGCACGGCGGCGGAGAGCAGGTTGGCGGTCATCAGCCAGGTGACGCTGGACCCGGAGACGTTCAGCTCCTTGGCCAGCGAGGGCAGGATCGGGACGACCGCGGTCTGCACCACGCTGAACGACAGCATCGCCAGGATGAGGGCCGGCAGGACTCGGGCGCTGCTCTGCTTCTCGGCCGCGGTGGTGGGCTGTGGTGCCTCACTCACGGTTGCTTCCTCCCGTACATAGTGAATGAACTGAAGTAACCATGCAGGGAGATACTTCACTGTGTCAAATATCGATCGGTGAAGCTTTGGCAAAGTCGAACGATCGGGGCGCCTGCGGCGGGCGTTGGGGCTGGTGGGGGTGGGGGTGGGGCGCGCGGAGGGCCCCGGACCGGGGTGGTCCGGGGCCCTCGGGGGGTGGCTCAGGAGAGGGGGCGCAGGGCGGAGGGGCGGCTGGAGTCCATGGGCGGGGTGCCGTTGGTGTTGGCGGCGTCGGGGGTGGTGGCGGTGTCGTCGTGCACCTCGACGTGCTCGCGGCGGAGCTCGTCCTGGACCACCTCCTCGGCCGTGTAGCGCTCGACCACCAGGCGGACCCGCTCGATCGGGGCGAGGTACTTGCGGACCACCGGGCGCTCCTCGCGCAGGGTGACCTCCTCCACCGCCTCGGCGATGTCCTTCTCGGTGAGCGAGGCGCGCTCGGCGTCGCCCACCGGCATCCGCTCCACCCGGACGCGTTCGCGGACCACCGGGACGCGGCGCTCGACCGCCTCGCTGGTCACGTACTTCCGCAGCCGGGCGGTGCCCAGCACGTGCCACTCGGTGGTGATGTCCAGCCGCTCCTCGCGGCAGGTGATCTCGACCGGGCCGCTGGGGGCCGAGGTGGCCGGGCCGGCGGCGGGCTCCGGGGTGGCGGTGGTCGGGGTGGTGGTCGGAGCCGCGGCCGGGGACGGTTGTGGCTTGGGCTCGGTGAGCGCCGCGGCCGCCGTGGTGGCGGCGACGGGCGCGGGGGTGCTGAGGGTGCGCACGCTGGCCTCCGTGGCGGTGCTGTTCTGGTTGGGGGTGGTCGGGGCGGATTCGGGGGAGTGGAAGGCGAGCGACTTCGCCGCCGCGGCGGTCGTGGCGGCGGCGGCCGCCGGGGCCGCGGCCTGGGTGGTGCCGAAGTCGAGGTCGGGCTGTGCGGGCCGGTCGCCCGGGCCGGCCTCGGATCGCCCGTTCACCACGGGGGTGTCGAGGCCGTAGTAGCGGTAGAGCTGGAGCTCCTGGGCGGGCGACAGGTGCTGGCCGACGCCGAAGTCCGGCGAGTCCTTGACCAGTGACTTGTCGTACGGCACCCGGAGCTCCTCGCCGGAGAACTCGCTCGTGGTGAGCGGGACGAAGGCGTCCCGGCCGAAGATGCCGGTCCGGACGGCGGCCCACTCCGGCTGGCCGGTGGCGTCGTCCAGGTACACCTCGTCGACCGTGCCGATCTTGTCTCCGTTGCGGTCGACCGCCTTGTGGCCGATGAGGTCCCTGGGGTCGATATCGGTTTGCACTCTTTCCTCCAGTGCGCTGCTCTGCGGAACTCCCGCAGGTCGGCGACCGGAGCACCCGTTTCCGTCCGCCACTTCACACCAAAAGGCATGAACCGGGCGGGCGCGAGCGGGGTGCGGCCGGACGGGCTGCGCACTGGGCCGTCCGGGTCGTCCGGATGCCACGCGCGTAGACCCGGAGTGACCCGACGCACCCGTGATCGGAGGGCCTCCCGCTGGTAACCTGGGCCCCGACCGCCGAGCCCGCTCGGGAGAGTCCCCGGGAGCGGAAAGCGCTGGTCGGGGCGCCGAAGGAGCAACTCCTCCCCGGAATCTCTCAGGCATCCGTACCGTGTGGGATAGGTCACTCTGGAAAGCAGGGCAGGACCGCCGGCGAGGGAGCCGACGGCCACCACCCTCACCGACGGTGCAAGCCGGCGGCGCGCCCACGCGCACCGCGCGGGTGAAGCTCTCAGGTCCCGATGACAGAGGGGGAGGCCTGTCGGGTTCGCCCGCCCAGGCCGAAGCGCTGTCCGCAGCGGCGAAGGCCGACCGGCGTGCGTACCCCCGCCGGTCCGTGACCAGGAGGCCTCGACCACCATGAACGCCCAGCCGAACGCGGGACGCCCCACGAGCCCCGCGACCCTCACCGAGCTTGAGCTGGCCAGCCCCTTCGAGAACCGCCACATCGGCCCCGACGCCGCCGCGCAGGAGAAGATGCTGGCGCACGTCGGTTACGGCTCGCTGGACGAGCTCGCCGCCACCGCCGTGCCCGAGGCGATCCGCTCGATCACCGGCCTGGACCTGCCCGCCGGCCGCAGCGAGGCCCAGGTCCTCGCCGAGCTGCGCGAGCTGGCCGGCCGCAACCAGGTGCTCCAGCCGATGATCGGCCTGGGCTACTACGGCACCTTCACCCCGCCGGTGATCCTGCGCAACGTCATGGAGAACCCGGCCTGGTACACCGCCTACACGCCGTACCAGCCGGAGATCTCGCAGGGCCGCCTGGAGGCGCTGCTCAACTTCCAGACCCTGGTCTCCGACCTGACCGGCCTGCCCACCTCCGGCTCCTCGCTGCTCGACGAGGGCACCGCGGCCGCCGAGGCGATGGCGCTCGCCCGCCGCGTCACCAAGGTCAAGGGCGGCGTCTTCCTGGTCGACGCGGAGACCCTGCCGCAGACCGTCGCGGTGATCAACACCCGCGCGGTGCCGACCGGCGTCGAGGTCGTCGTCGCCGACCTGTCCGAGGGCATCCCGGCCGAGATCGCCGAGCGCGGCGTGTTCGGCGTGCTGCTCCAGTACCCGGGCGCCACCGGTGTGGTCCGCGACCTCGCCCCCGTCATCGAGCAGGCGCACGGCCTGGGCGCGATCGTCGCCGTTGCCGCCGACCTGCTGGCGCTGACCCTGCTCAAGTCGCCGGGCTCGCTCGGCGCCGACATCGCCTGCGGCACCTCGCAGCGCTTCGGCGTGCCGATGGGCTTCGGCGGCCCGCACGCCGGCTACCTGTCGGTGCGCGCCGAGTACGCCCGCTCGCTGCCTGGTCGTCTGGTCGGCGTCTCGATCGACTCCGACGGCAACCGCGCGTACCGCCTGGCGCTGCAGACCCGCGAGCAGCACATCCGCCGCGAGAAGGCCACCAGCAACATCTGCACCGCCCAGGTGCTGCTCGCCGTGATGGCCTCGATGTACGCCGTGTACCACGGTCCGGACGGCCTGGCCGACATCGCCCGCCGCACCCACCGCTACGCCGCCGCCCTCGCCGAGGGCCTGCGGGCCGGCGGCGTGGAGCTGCTGCACGGCGAGTTCTTCGACACCGTCACCGCCGTCGTCCCGGGCCGCGCCGCCGAGATCGCCGCCGCCGCCCGCGCCAACGGCATCAACGTGTACCAGGACGGCGAGGACCGGATCTCGGTCTCCGCCGACGAGACCACCACCCGCGAGCACCTGGCCGGTGTCTGGGCCGCGTTCGGCGTCCCCGCGGTCGAGGTCGCCGAGGCCGCCGACACGCTGCCCGCCGCGCTGCTGCGCGAGGACGAGTACCTGACCCACCCGGTCTTCCACAGCCACCGCTCGGAGACCGCCATGCTGCGCTACCTGCGCCGCCTGTCGGACCGGGACTACGCGCTGGACCGCGGCATGATCCCGCTGGGCTCCTGCACCATGAAGCTCAACGCGACCACCGAGATGGAGGCGGTGACCTGGCCGGAGTTCGGCCAGCTGCACCCCTTCGCGCCGATCGAGCAGGCCCAGGGCTTCCTCACCCTGATCCGCCAGCTGGAGCAGCAGCTGGTCGAGGTGACCGGCTACGACGCGGTGTCCATCCAGCCGAACGCGGGTTCCCAGGGCGAGCTGGCCGGTCTGCTGGCCGTCCGCGCCTACCACCAGGCGAACGGCGACACCCAGCGTGACGTCTGCCTGATCCCGTCCTCCGCGCACGGCACCAACGCGGCCTCCGCGGTGATGGCCGGCATGCGCGTGGTCGTGGTGAAGACCCTGGTCGACGGCGACGTGGACGTCGAGGACCTGAAGGCCAAGATCGAGCAGCACCGCGACAGCCTCGCCGTGCTGATGGTCACCTACCCGTCCACCCACGGCGTGTACGAGACCGAGATCACCAACATCTGCGCCCTGGTGCACGAGGCCGGCGGCCAGGTGTACGTGGACGGTGCCAACCTGAACGCCCTGGTCGGCCTGGCCAAGCCGGGCAAGTTCGGCGCGGACGTCTCGCACCTGAACCTGCACAAGACCTTCTGCATCCCGCACGGCGGTGGCGGCCCGGGCGTCGGCCCGGTCGCGGTGCGCGCCCACCTGGCGCCGTACCTGCCGAACCACCCGCTCCAGGCGGAGGCCGGTCCGGCCACCGGTGTCGGCCCGATCTCGGCCGCGCCGTGGGGCTCGGCCGCGATCCTGCCGATCTCCTGGGCGTACGTCCGGCTGATGGGCGGCGAGGGCCTGAAGCACGCGACCCAGGTCGCGGTGCTGAACGCCAACTACATCGCCAAGCGGCTGGCGCCGCACTTCCCGGTGCTCTACACCGGCCCGGGCGGGCTGGTCGCGCACGAGTGCATCATCGACCTGCGCCCGCTGACCAAGGAGACGGGCGTGACGGTGGACGACATCGCCAAGCGCCTGATCGACTACGGCTTCCACGCGCCGACGATGTCCTTCCCGGTGGCCGGCACGCTGATGATCGAGCCGACCGAGTCCGAGGACCTGCACGAGATCGACCGGTTCTGCGACGCGATGATCGAGATCCGGGCCGAGATCGACAAGGTCGGCTCGGGCGAGTGGGCCGCCGAGGACAACCCGCTGCACAACGCCCCGCACACCGCCGCCGAGCTGGCCGGCGACTGGGCGCACGGCTACACCCGGCAGGAGGCCGTCTTCCCGGCGGGCGTGAACCCGGCGGACAAGTACTGGCCGCCGGTGAGCCGGATCGACGGCGCGTACGGCGACCGCAACCTGGTCTGCTCCTGCCCGCCGCTGGACGAGTACGGCGTCTGATCGACGGACGGCGGTGACCCGGTAGTCACAGGGCAGGGCCCCGGCGGAATCGTTTCCGCCGGGGCCCTGCCCGTGGTCGTCGTGGCGGCTGCCCCCGCCGGTGCGGTCCGACCGGGCGGGGTCAGGCCGCGTGCGCGATGGGGCGGCGCGGGGCGATCACCCGGCCGTCGGGCAGCAGCTCTCCGGTGTCCTCGAACATGACGACGCCGTTGCAGAGCAGGCTCCAACCCTGCTCCGGGTGGCAGGCCACCGGCACGGCCGCCTCGCGGTCCTCGGACTCGGCCGACGGGCACTCAGGACGGTGCTGGCACATACGCGTACCCTCGCTTCGCTCTGCGATCCTCCCCGTGATGCGGTGCCGGCGGTCGGGGCCGTCGGAGCCGCCGCGGTGGCCGGATCCTGTCCGCGCGCCGACCAGGTGTGGACCGGCGCTCAAGTGGGTAGGACAGGTGGTCCTTCCACGCTGGTTCCCAGTGTCGGCATCTGCGGACGCGCGCGCAGCGATTTCGTGACATGCGCCACAACTCCCGGGCAGAGATCACCCGTTCAGGTGGGCCGGTGAGGAAAACACGCACCGACGGGTCAGCTGGGGCATGGCCCGAAGAGGCCATGCCCGATGACCCGTCCGGGTGGCCGGGCTCAGGAGGAGCCGAGCAGCAGCGGTCGGGCGAGCGGGGCGCGGGCGAGCAGCGGCAGCAGCTCGGCCGCCGGGTACGCGCGGTGCGCGGTGACCCCGAGCGGGGCCGGGGCGAGCGGGATCAGCAGATCGGCGGCCGGGCCGGCGTCGGGGCTGTGCAGCCACAGTGCCGTCGCGTACTGGCCGGGGAAGGTCAGCAGCCGGGGCTGCTGGCGGACCCGGGAGCCCTGGGCGATCTGCCAGGCCTCGCGCAGCGCCCGGACCGTCGAGTCGAGATAGGGGCCGGCGGTGAAGTGGGAGAAGGTGTGGCCCGCGACGCCCTGGACCACCTCGGCGGCGGCGGCCACCTCGGCGCCGTCCTTGATCAGGAACCGCCAGCCCGTCCGGCGGGCGGCGGTGAGCTCGGGCCGCGGCCCGTCCAGGACGTGGACCGCGAGCGGGTGCGCGGGCAGCAGCGGGCCGGCCGGATGGCAGAGCGCGGCGGCGGCGGGCTGGCGCAGCGCGTCCTCCGAGTCGAGCGCGGCGAGGACCGCGCGCAGGGCGCTGGGCGGGGGCTGAGGGGTCTGCAGAGTCATGGCGAGGTCGCCTCTCCGTGCGAGAGATCGGCGTGCGAGTGCGGCATACCGGCGTGGCGCGGGGTGTCATCGGTGACGGGACCTGGCCGTGTCCGGTTGTGCATGATCGCGGTGCCGGCGCGGTCGCTGCCGTCGACGAGGGCCTCGGGGCAGGAGTGCGGACCGGCCGGAGCGCAGTGCGGATCCTATATCGAACAGATGCGCAGGGTGACCTGTTTATCACAGGCGGTGGCGTCGAGCAAGTCGGTAGTTCCTCTGAAACTCCGTCAGTTGCCTTGCATTGCAAGCCAGTACAACCGTTCGGGTATCGATCTTCGAGGTGGGCATGATGCTTGCACGGTCGGACGGCCGGCGGCTCACGAGGAGGGGACCATGGGCGAGAAGGTCGTGGCGACTCGGGCGGATCTGGCGGACCGGCAGCTGTACCGGCGCAAGCTCCAGGCCTGCCTCGACGCGCTCGGGCGGATGCTGCGCGAGGACCGCTTCGACCGCCCGCGCGCGGTGATGGGCCTGGAGATCGAGCTCAACCTGGCCGACGAGCAGGGCCTGCCGGCGCTGCGCAACGCGCAGGTGCTGAGCGCGATCGGATCCAGCGACTTCCAGACCGAGCTGGGCCAGTTCAACATCGAGGTCAACATCGTGCCGCACCGGCTCTGCGGGCACGTCTTCGAGGAACTGCGCGAGGAGATCGACACCGGGCTGCGCTACGCCGACCGGCGGGCCGCCGAGGCCGGTGCCCGGATCGTCATGGTGGGCATCCTGCCGACGCTGGAGCTCGACCACACCGGCCTGGACGCGATGTCCCACAACCAGCGGTACAGCCTGCTCAGCGACCAGATCCTGGCGGCCCGGGGCGAGGACATCTCGCTGGACATCGAGGGCGTCGAACACCTCCAGCTGGAGTCCATCACCATGGTGGCGGAGGCGGCCGCGACCTCGTTGCAGCTGCACCTCCAGGTCACCCCGGAGCGCTTCTCCTCGGTGTGGAACGCGGCGCAGGCGCTGGTCGGGCCACAGCTCGCGCTCGGTGCCAACTCGCCCTTCCTGTTCGGCCGGGAGCTGTGGCGGGAGACCCGGCCGGTGCTCTTCCAACAGGCCTGTGACACCCGTTCGGCGGAGCTCAAGGCCCAGGGCGTGCGCCCGATCACCTGGTTCGGCGAGCGCTGGGTGGACTCGGTGTACGACCTGTTCGAGGAGAACCTGCGGTACTTCCCGGCGCTGCTGCCGATCTGCGACGACGAGGACCCGCTGAAGGTGCTCGCCTCCGGCGGCGCGCCCCGGCTCGCCGAGATGCGGCTGCACAACGGCACCATCTACCGCTGGAACCGCCCGGTGTACGACGTGCACGGCGGGGTGCCGCACCTGCGGGTGGAGAACCGGGCGCTGCCGGCCGGGCCGACGGTGGCCGACACGCTGGCGAACGCCGCCTTCTACTACGGGCTGGTGCGGGTGCTCGCCGAGCAGCCCAAACCGGTCTGGACCCGGCTGCCGTTCGAGCGGGCGGACGAGAACTTCCGGCAGGGCGCGCGCTACGGCATCGACGCCGTCTTCCAGTGGCCGCGCTCCGGCCGGGCCGGCCGCGGCGGCGGGCTGACCACGGTGTCCGCCGTCGACCTGGTGCTGAACGAGCTGCTGCCGATGGCGTACCAGGGGCTCGACGAGTGGGGCGTGGAGCCCGCCGACCGGGACCGCTACCTGGGGATCATCGAGCAGCGCTGCCTGCGCCGGACCAACGGCGCGGCCTGGCAGAGCGCCACCTTCCACCGGCTGCGCGAGCAGTACGGGATGGACCGAACGGCGGCGCTCGCGGCGATGACCCGGCGCTACGCCGAGTACATGCGCGGGGGTGAGCCGGTGCACACCTGGCCGGTGGGCTGACGTCGCGGTCCGATCCGACGAGATCCGCCGGACAGCCCCTCCGGCCGCTGTGTCAGGATGATCGCTCCGGCGGTCGGCCGACGGCCGGAGCGACGCCCGCCCGCTGGAGCCACCCGTGACCACCGTCCCGACCGCACCGGAGACCGCGCAGCCCACGCGCCGGCTGCTCGGCGTCGAACTGCTGATCGTCCTCGGCCTCTCCCTGGGGGCCAGCGGGATCGGGGCGCTGATCAGCTTCGCGGGCTCGCTCACCGAACCGCTCAAGCTCGGTCAGCAGGTCGCCACCCTGAACGGCTCGCGCGCGCCCGGTCGGCCCTGGCTGGACCTGGCGTGGCAGCTCTACTACATCGGCAAGGGCCTGATGCCGGTGGTGCTGGTCGGGTACCTGCTGGTGCGCGAGGGCGTGTCACTGCGGGTGCTGGGCTTCGACCTCCGGCAGAAGCTGCGCGACCTCGGGCGGGGGGCGGCCGTCGCGGCCGCCATCGGCGGCTCCGGGCTGGCGCTGTACCTGGCCTCGCAGGCGGCTGGGTACAACCTGACGGTGGCGCCGTCCGGGCTGCCGGACGTGTGGTGGCGGGTGCCGGTGCTGGTGCTGTCCGCGTGGCAGAACGCCATCCTGGAGGAGGTCGTCGTCCTCGGCTACCTGCTGCGCCGGCTCACCCAGCGGGGCTGGTCCTGGCCGGCGGCGGTGGCGGCCAGCTCGGTGCTGCGCGGCTCGTACCACCTGTACCAGGGGGTCGGCGGGCTGGTCGGCAACATGGTGATGGGCGCGGTGTTCTGCCTGCTGTACCGGCGGTGGGGGCGGGTGATGCCGCTGGTGGTGGCGCACGCGCTGATCGACACGGTGGCCTTCGTCGGGTACGCGCTGCTCGCCGGGCACGTCAGCTGGCTGCCGACCCCGACCCCCTGAGCCGCAGCGGCACGGCCGGGGCGCGCGGCGGGCGGGCGAGCAGCCGGTCGACGTGCCGGCGCTCCAGGCCCTGACCCGGGTCGATCGGCAGCAGCAGGCGGTCGCGGCGCCAGAGCGAACCGCGGACCAGTCGGCGCGGGATGACGTCGTCCACCCAGGCGAACGGGCGGCCGGCGGCGTGGCGCAGCAGCGGAGCCCACTTGCGGGCGGAGAACAGCTCCATCAGCGGGACGCGCGGATCGTCGGGCCGCGGGACGTAGCCGGTGAAGCGGACCACCGGGAGCGTGGGCAGGCCGATCGCCGGGGCGATGTGGGTGTTCGCGTCCTCCTCCCAGGTGGTGGCCCAGACCAGGTCGTAGACGGCGGCGAGTTCGCGCAGCCACTCGCCGTGCCGGGGGGAGAGGAGCACCGAGTAGCCGAGCAGGGTGTGGGTGTCGAACCCGGCGTCGGGATGGGGACAGACCGGGTTCAGGACGCCGTCGACGTCCAGGAGCAGCAGTGGCTTCGGCACCGGTGGCCCCCCAGGAACGGTGGTGTGACTCACCTGGTCGGACGCACCCGGCGCACCACAGGTTGCTCATCGGCGGGCGCACGCGGGGCGCACGGGGCGCTCACGGCGCGGGCGCGGGCTCGACGGCGGGCACCGGTGCGTCCGTGGTGCTCCGGTGGGCGGGCCGGCGGGTGAGTCGGCGGACCTGGGGTTCCAGCAGGACGGCGGCGCTGAGCAGCAGGCAGGCCACCGCGCAGGCCCAGAGCGCGCCGGTCAGGCCGAGCGCGTCGGCGGCCGGGCCGGCCAGCGCGGTGCCGACCGGGGCCAGCGAGTACGAGCCGAGCTCGTCGTACGCGGCGACCCGGGAGAACATCTCCTCGGGGATCTCCTGCTGGAGCGCGACCATCCAGTTGACGCCGAAGACGGTGACGCCGGCGCCGGACAGGAACATCGCCGCCGCGAGCAGCGGCAGCGGCGCCGCCAAGGCCAGCGCCAGGGCGGGCACCCCGAACAGGAACACCCCCCAGTTGCCGACCAGCAGGATCCGGCGCGGCCGCCAGCGGGCCATCAGCACGCCGGTGACCACCAGCCCGACCCCGAAGGCGGCCATGGCCAGGCCCCAGTCGCGCGCGCCGCCGAGCCGCTCCTCGGCGACGGCCGGCCCGTACACCGACTCGACCGCGCCGGTGCAGGCGACCAGGACGGAGAACTGCAGCACGACCACCCAGAGCCAGCGCCGGGAGGCGAACTCGCGCCAGCCCTCGCGCAGGTCGCGCAGCATGCCGCCGCCGCCCTCGGGGGCGGGCGCGGCCTCGGCCTCCAGCAGGAAGCGCAGCGCGGCGGCGACGAGGAAGCAGCCGGCGTCCAGGGCGAGCACCCAGCCGGGGCCGACGGCGGCGGTGAGCGCGCCGCCGAGGGCGGCGCCGCCGATCTGGGCCGCGTTCTGGCCCATCCGGTAGACCGCGAAGGCCCGGGTGGCGTGCTCCTGGGAGACGCTCTGCAGGATCATGCCGCCGGAGGCGGGGGAGTAGAGCGCGTACCCGGCACCACCGGCGGCGGAGAGCACCAGCAGCTGCCAGAGCCGGACGTCGCCGGCCAGCACCAGCGCGGCCAGGACGGCCTGCGCGACGCCGCTGAACAGGTTGGCGGCGACCATGACGTGGTGGCGCGGCAGCCGGTCGGCCAGGGCGCCGCCGACCACCAGCAGCAGGACGGTGGGCAGCAGGCGGGCGGCGGTGACGTAGCCGACCTCGGCGGTGGAGCCGCCGGTGCCGAGGATGGCGAACGCGGTGGCGATGGGGGCGCCGGCGTTGCCGACACCGCTGATCACGGTGGCGGTGGTCTGGATGCGGAAGTTGCGGCTCGCCCAGGCGAGGCGGCGGGGCTGCGGGGGCTGGGTCGGGGGTCGGGTCGGCACGCGGGTGACTATGGCGGGAGTTCGTACCGGTGTCCATCGGAATTCGGGCCGGGAACGACCGCGCATTCGGGAGGGGAACGACTGCTCAGCCGAGGTGGCCCTGGAGGAAGGTGACGGTGCGGCGCCAGGCGATCCCGGCCTGGAGCGGGTCGTAGGTGCCGAGCAGGTTCTCGTCGTTCATGAAGGCGTGCCCGGCCGGGTAGAAGTGGATCTCGGGGCGGACGTCGGTGGCCTCGCCGATCCGGATCGCGGCCTCGTCGACGGCGGTCATCGGGATCGAGCGGTCGTGCTCGCCGAAGTGGCCCAGGACGTGGGCGGTCAGGCCGCGGTAGTCGAAGTCCGGGTCGGGCGGCAGGCCGTAGAACGGCACCACGGCGGCGACCCGGTCGCCGGCCCGGGCGGCCAGCAGCAGGGCGAAGCCGCCGCCCATGCAGAACCCGACCGCGCCGACCGCGTCGCCGACCACGCCGTCCATGGCGAGCAGGTGGTCGACGGCCCCGGAGAGGTCCACCACGGCCTGCTCGACCGGGAGTTCGCGTTTGAGTCGGGCTGCCTCGGTGCGGTCGTGGGTGGTGGCGCCGCCGAACAGGTCGGGGGCGAGGACGGTGAAGCCCTCGGCGGCGAAGCGGTCGGCCATCGAGGCGACGTGCGAGGTGAGCCCCCACCACTCCTGCACCACCACCAGGCCGGGGCCGACGCCACTCGGCGGGCGGGCCAGGTACCCGTGCGCGGTACGGCCGTTGCTCGGGAAGGTGACGTTCTGCCGGGAGCCGCGCTGGTCGGGCATGGCTTCCTCTCGGTGGATCGGCCCGCGCGCGGCGGGAGTTCGGACAGGACGGGGGCGGCGGGCGGCGGGGGGGCTGCCGGGTCTGGGGCTGCCGGGACGGGGGCCGCCGGGGCGGGTGGCTCAGCCCATCTCCTCCAGGGCGCGGCCCTTGGTCTCCCTGATGCAGTAGGCCACGAACGGGATGGAGAGCAGTGCGAACACGGCGTAGATCACGTACGTCGCCGAGAGGTTCCAGTCGGCGAGGTCCGGAAAGCTGACGGTGATGGCCCAGTTGGCGATCCACTGGGCCGAGGCGGCGACGGACAGCGCGAGCGCCCGGATCCGGTTGGGGAACATCTCGCCGAGCAGCACCCAGACCACCACACCCCAGGAGAAGGCGAAGCAGAGCACGAAGACGTGCGCGGCGACCAGGGCGACGGTGGCGTGGGTGTTGTCGAGGGTCGCGGTGTCGCCGGTGCCCTCCCGGTAGGAGAACGCCCAGGCGGCGGTGGCCAGCGCGAGCGCCATGCCGGCCGAGCCGGCCAGGGCGAGCGGCTTGCGGCCGATCCGGTCCACCAGCACCATCGCGATCACCGTGCCGATCACGTTCACGATCGACGTGGAGAGGCTGATCAGCAGGGAGTTGGACTCGTTGATGCCGACCGACTGCCAGAGGAAGGACGAGTAGTAGAAGATCACGTTGATGCCGACGAACTGCTGGAACACCGAGGCGCCGATGCCGACCCAGACGATCGGCAGCAGGCCGAACCGACCGCCGAGGAGGTCGCGCGCCCGGGGCTTGTGGGCGGACTCCAGCACCGCGCGGATCTCCGCGACCCGGGCGTCCAGGTCGACCCCCTCGCCCTCCACCTCGCGCAGCACCCGGCGGGCCTGCGGCTCGCGGTGGTCGGCGATCAGGAAGCGCGGCGACTCCGGGATGGCGAGCGCCATCAGCCCGTACACCAGGGCCGGGACCGCCTCCACGCCGAGCATCCACTGCCAGGCCTGGATGCCGCCGAGGTGGCCGGTGGACTCGCCGCCGGCGGCCTGGTTGAGCGCCCAGTTGGCGAGTTGGGAGACGGTGATGCCGAGCACGATCGCCAGCTGCTGGAAGGAGGCGAGCCGGCCCCGGTAGGCGGTCGGCGCGACCTCGGCGATGTAGGTCGGGGCGATCACCGAGGCGATGCCGATCGCGACGCCGCCGACCACCCGCCAGGTGGCCAGCACCTGGATGCTCGGCGGGAACATCGAGCCGATGCCGCTGACCGCGAACAGCGTCGCGGCCAGCAGCATCGTGCGCACCCGGCCGAGGTGGTCGGCCAGCCGGCCCGCGGCCACCGCGCCGGCCGCCGAGCCGAGCAGGGCGATGGCCACCACGAAGGCGGTCTCGCCGTTGCCCACCCCGAAGTGCTTCTGGATGCCCGTCACGGCACCGTTGATCACCGCGCTGTCGTAGCCGAACAGGAACCCGCCCATCGCGGCGGCCGCCGAGATGAACACCACGTGCCCGAGGTGGGCCTCGCCGGCGGCCCGCTGGCTCTTGAGTGTGGACAAGCGCGCTCCCCGAGGTGGACGGGCCCGCTCCGACCGCGAGTGGGCAGGGCTCGTCTCACATTCGAGCAGCGGCCGGGGCGCCCTGCCCGACACGGGGACCGATCGGGTGATCCGGGGTCAGTCCGGGGGCGTGCGCGGGGTGGCTTGCGCCGGGGCGGCTTGTGCTGGGGGTCAGCCCGCGCGGCGTTGGTGGCGGCGCAGCAGCTGGGTGCGGGCGGCGGCGTCCTGGTCGCGCCGGCCGCCGTGGCCCCGGGCGCGGTCGGCGAGGCGGTCGGCGATCGCGGACTGCTCGCCGACCGGCTTCTTGTCGTCGTACTTGAACTTGGCGCGCACCTCATCGACCGTCAGCCGCAGCCCGCGCAGGCCGGGGAGCAGCCGGGAGAACTCGCCCTCGCCGGGCACCACCCGGGTGTCCGGGGTCTCGGGCTGGAAGTGCGCCAGCTGGCGGTTGAGGATCTCCGCCTTGCCCGCGGCGGACTCGACGACCTCGGCGGTGCAGTGGAAGTGGACGGACGCGTAGTAGCTGGTCGGCGTGCCCGGTTGGCCGCGCCAGTGGCCCGGCGCGAAGGCGTAGTCGTCGGTGACCGCGAGGGTCACCTGGGGATCGGCCCGGATGGCGGCCAGCAGCGGGTTGGGTGCGGCGAGGTGGAGCAGGATCTCGCCGCGGTCGGCGTCCAGCAGGAAGTGGGTGGGGACCAGGACGGGACCCTGGCCGGGCCCGCCGTTGGCGGCGAGCAGGCCGAAGTCCCGGCCCTCGGCCAGCCAGGCGCGCCACTCGGCCTCGTCACCCCGGTCCCATGACCTGATCAGCATCGACGGGCCTCCTTCAGCGCGGGTAGGCGCTGAGGTGCGCGGGCAGCGGAACGGTGGTGTGCTCGCCCGGCTCGGGGGTGCCGTGCACGGTGGTGACCGGTATCAGGCCGGCCCAGTACGGCAGGTCGAGGTCGGCCGGGTCGTCGTCGGCGCCGTCGTTGCGGGTCTTGGCCGAGACCTCGTCCAGCTCCAGCCGGATGACGGCGGTGGCGGCGAGCTCCTTGGGGTTGGCCGGGCGGACCTCGGCGGAGCGGCCGGGGACGGCGTGGTCGACCAGCGCGGCCAGCGCGACGTCCAGCTCCTCGGGGTCGGTGACCTGGTACGCCGTGCCGTGGGCCACCACCGAGCGGAAGTTGACCGAGTGGTTGAACGCGGACTTGGTCAGCACCAGGGCGTCGACCAGGGTGACGGTGATGCAGACCGGCATGCCCTGCTCGCCGGAGGCGCCGCGCAGCGGGCGGCTGCCGGTGGAGCCGTGCACGTAGAGCCGGCTGCCGACCCGGGCGTAGATGGTGGGCAGGACGACCGGGGCGCCGTCGGCGACGAAGCCGAGGTGGCAGATGTACGCGCTGTCGAGGATGTCGTGGATCGCTTCCTGCTCCCAGGTGGCACGGTCCTTGTAACGGGTGGGGGTGGTGCGGGGGGTACGGGAGTAGCTGGCGGGGCCCTCGGCAGCGGTCGACATGACAACCTCTATGTACTAGTGCATAATTTGCTTTGTGCTAGGAGACTATCCGCTGAAAGGGCGACGCGCCAGCGAAATCGCCGCCCACATCGAACAGGGCGTCAGCGACGGGCGGCTCGCGCCCGGAACCGCGCTCCCCCCGCTGCGCGACCTCGCCGCCGAACTCGGGGTCAACCCCAACACCGTCGCCGCCGCCTACCGGTTGCTGCGCGACCGCGGGGTGATCGAGACCGCCGGTCGCAAGGGCAGCCGCATCCTCCCCAGACCCGCGCTGACCTCGCGCGACCAGATCCGGATCCCCGTCCCGCCGCACGCCCGCGACCTGTCCGCCGGAAACCCGGACCCGGCGCTGCTGCCCGACCTCGCCCCGGCCCTCGCGGCCGCCGCCGAGGCCGCCCGGACCGACCCCGTGCTGTACGGGCACCCGGCCGTCGACCCCGGACTGCTCGCCCTCGCCGGCGCCTCCTTCGAGGCCGACGGCCTGCCCGGCGGCCCGATCGCCGTCGCCTCCGGCTCGCTCGACACCATCGAGCGGATCCTCGCCACCCGGCTGCGCCCCGGCGACGCGGTGGCCGTCGAGGACCCGGGCTGGGGCAGCCTGCTCGACCTGCTGCCCGCGCTCGGGCTGCGGCCGCTGCCCGTCCGGCTGGACGACCGGGGCCCGCTGCCCGACGCGCTCGCCGCGGCGCTCGCCGAGGGTGCCCGCGCGGTGGTGGTCACCTCCCGGGCGCAGAACCCGACCGGCGCCGCGCTCACGGCTGGCCGGGCCGAGGAGCTGCGGGCCGTCCTGGCCGGGCACCCCGGGGTGCTGCTGATCGAGGACGACCACGGGCACGGCATGGTCGACCAGCCGTACCACCCGCTGGTGGGCGCCGGCTCCCGGCACTGGGCGGTGGTGCGCTCGGCGGCCAAGGCGTACGGGCCGGACCTGCGGCTCTCGGTGGCGGTCGGCGACCCGGACACCATCGGACGGGTGAGCGGGCGGCTGCGGCTCGGCGCCGGCTGGGTCAGCCACCTGCTCCAGCGCACCGTCGCCGAGCTGTGGCGCACCGACGCGGCGCCGGTCGCCCGGGTCGCCGGGGTGTACCGGGCCCGCCGGGACGCGCTGCTCGGCGAACTGGCCGCGCGCGGGATCGAGGCGCACGGCGAGAGCGGGCTGAACGTCTGGGTGCCGGTGCCGGACGAGACCTCGGCGCTGGCGGCGTTGGTGCAGCGCGGCTGGGTCGCGGCGCCCGGCGCGCGGTACCGGATCCAGTCGCCGCCGGGGATGCGGATCACGGTGGCCTGCCTGGAGCCGGCGGACGCCCGGCGGCTGGCCGAGGACCTGGCGGGCGTGCTGAGGGCGGGAGGGGTCGGACCGCGGCTGGTCTGAGGGCGGCTGGTCGGACCAGGGACGGCTGGTCCGAGGGCGGCTTCCGGGGGCTTCCGGGGCGGGCGGTAACCCTGGGGTGGCGGAACTGCACTGCGCAGTAACGATCTTGGGGCCGGTGGTCACGCGAGTGAACCCGTCGGTAACCCTGTGCGCGGGATGGTCTGAACCCGTCGGTAACAAAGCGGAAACCTGGTGCAGATACCTAGCGGTAACTAGCGCGCGCATGTCATCTTCATCGCGCCACCGGCCGGCGGCCCACCCTCACCTACGCGTCTTCCCGTCCCCACCACGGGGAGACCGAGCCGCAGGAGTTCCGCCGTGCCCGAAAACAGTTCGAGCATCATTCGCAGCACCCCTCGACTCGGCCGACGGCTGCTCACCGCAGCCCTCGCCCTCCCGCTCGCCGCCGGCGGCCTGGTGGCCGGTGGCCTCGCGGCCGCCGCCCCCGCCAGTGCGGCCACCACCCTCGTGCCGAGCGGGCCGACGACCAGCGTCACGCTGGGCGACAGCTACATCTCCGGCGAGGCCGGCCGCTGGATGGGCAACGCCGCCGGCACCAGCGGCGCCCGCAACGGCACCGACCGTGCCTGGACGGGCAGTTCGTACGACCCGTCGAAGATCTACGGCGCCACCGCCGCGAGCGGCTGCGACCGCTCCGACGTCGCCGAGGTGATCAGCGCCTCCACCGGGGCGCAGAACGAGATCAACCTGGCCTGCTCCGGCGCCGTCACCGCGAACGTCTTCCGCGCCGTCAACGGCGGCCAGTCGTACAAGGGCGAGGCCCCGCAGGCCGACCAACTCGCCACCGTGGCACGGCAGAACAACGTCAAGCTGATCACCCTGTCGATCGGCGGCAACGACCTCGGCTTCAGCGACGTCATCTCCACCTGCGTGCAGGACTACCTGATCTGGTACTCGTACTGCCACGACGACCAGCAGGCCGCGATCGACGCCAAGCTGCCCGACGCGATGGCCGGGGTCGGCAAGGCCATCGACGAGATCCGCGCGGTCATGTCCAACGCGGGCTACGCGCAAGGGGATTACCGCCTGGTGCTGCAGTCCTACCCGTCGCCGATTCCGCGCAGCACCGAGATGCGGTACCCGGAGAGCGGCTGGACCCGCTCCAACACCGGCGGCTGCCCGTTCTGGGACGGGGACGCCGACTGGGCGCGGGACAGCATGGTGCCGCAGATCTCCCAGGCGCTGGCCGGGGTCGCCGCCTCGAAGGGTGCGCAGTTCCTCGACCTCTCCGACATGCTCCAGGGCCGCGAGGTCTGCTCGACGGCCACCCGGCAGCCGACCTCGACCTCCGGCCCGTCCGCGACCACCAGCGAATGGGCGCGCTTCCTGGACGGCGGCCTCAACTCCACCCAGGGCGTGCTCCAGGAGTCGATGCACCCCAACTACTACGGGCAGCAGGCGCTCGGGCGCTGCCTGACCCTGCTGTGGGGGCGCGGCAGCGGCAACTACGCGTGCCGCAACACCGCCGGGCAGGACAGCGGCGGGATGTACCTCACCGCGAAGTGACGTGACGGCGTCGTGCCCGGCGCCCCTCACCCCGTGGTGGGTGAGGGGCGCCGGGCACGGGCGTCCGGTCAGCCCTTGGCGAGCAGGGCCTGGGCGTGGGCGCGGACCTGATCCTTCGTCAAGTACGCGTCGGTGTACTCGAAGTCGCGCAGTCGGGCGGGCTGTCGGGCAAGGAAGCCGGTCCGGACGAAGTCGTCCCCGGCGGTCGCGTTCAGCAGCCAGTTCGCGCCGACCCGGAACTTGGCCGCGTTGGTCCGCATCGCCATGATGTGGTAGCCGCGGGCCACCACCTGGGCCGGCACCCCGCGCAGCTCCACCCCGATCGGCTTGGACACCGCGTCCTTGCCGCCGAGGTCCACCACCAGGCCCAAGTCCTTGTGGTAGTAGGGCTCCAGGGGCTGGTTGCGGAGCGCGGCGATCACGTTGTTCGCCACCGCGCGGCCCTGCCGGGCCGAGTGCTGGGCGGTCGGCGGGCAGACCGCGCCGTCGCCCTTCGCGAGGTCCGGGACAGCCGCCGCGTCGCCCAGCGCGAACACGCCCTCGAACTGCGGCACCCGCATCTCCGCCGTCACCGCGATCCGGCCGCGGACCGTCTCGGCGTCCAGGGTGCCGATCAGCGGGCTCGCGGCCACCCCGGCCGTCCAGATCAGGGTGCGGCAGGGGAGCACCCGGCCGTCGGTGAACTTGACGGACTCGGCGCCGACTTCGGCCACCGAGACGCCCAGCGAGACCTCGATGCCGCGGCCGCGCAGCACCTCCAGGGCGGCCGTGCCCAGCGCGTCGCCGAGCTCCGGCATCAGCTTCGGGGCGATGTCGATCAGGTGCCACTTGATCTGCCGGGCGTCCAGGCGCGGGTAGCGCAGGGCGGCGGCGGTGGTCAGCCGCTGGAGGCAGGCGGCCGTCTCGGTGCCCGCGTAGCCGCCGCCGACCACCACGAACTGGAGCCGGGACTCGCGCTCCTTCTGGTCCAAGGTGGCCGAGGCGAGGTCGAGTTGGGCGATCACGTGGTCGCGGACGTAGGTCGCCTCGGCGAGTGTCTTCATGCCGCGGGCGTAGTCGGTCAGGCCGGGGATGTCGAAGGTGCGGGTGACGCTGCCGGGGGCGAGCACGAGGATGTCGTACCGCTGCGCGACCACCTCGTCGGTGATCTTGCGGACCACGCAGACCTTGGCGGCCGGGTCCACGCCGATGGCGCCGCCGGGGACGATGTGGGTGCGGCGCAGGCTGCGGCGCAGGGAGACGGCCACCGACTGGGGGGTGAGCACGCCGGCGGCGACGTGCGGGAGGAGGGGGAGGTACAGCTGGTAGCTGAACGGCGTGACCAGCGAGATCTCGGCCTCCGACGGCGCGAGCTTGCGTTCGAGGCGGCGGGCGCACTCAAGGCCGGCGAAGCCACCGCCCACGATCAGGATCCGAGGTCGTTCCATCGCTCATCCCTTTGTCGTGCAGGTCGTACCGTGCAGGTCCCCGTTACTGTCCGCCACACTCGCACGGAGCAGCGGGGGCTGCCACCGGGGCGGGGCTGATGGTGGCGGTGGGTTGGGGAAGCCGGTGGGCTGGAGAGGCCGGGGGGTTGGGGGAGATCGGGTTGGGGCGTGGGCACCGATAAGCTGTCGGGCGTGCTCCCCGAGGTGACGGCGGTCCGTTATGTGACCCCACTGCGAGAAGGCGGCTCGATGCCGGGCCTGGTCGAGGCCGACGACCGGCGGCTGTACGCGCTGAAATGGGTCGGCGCGGCGCAGGGCCGGAAGGCCCTGGTGGCCGAGGTGCTGGCCGGGGAACTGGGGCGGCGGCTGGGGCTGCCGGTGCCGGAGCTGGTGACCGTCGACCTGGACCCGGTGCTCGCCCGGAGCGAGCCGGACCACCAGATCCAGGACCAGATGCGGGCCAGCGGCGGGACCAACCTCGGGATGGCCTTCGTCAGCGGGGCGCTCAACTTCGACCCGCTCTGCTTCGAGGTGGATCCGGAACTGGCCGGGCAGGTGCTCTGGTTCGACGCGCTGATCGGCAACGTCGACCGGTCCTGGCGCAATCCCAACCTGCTGGTGGCGACCGGCGGGCTGCGGCTGATCGACCACGGCGCGAGCCTGATCTTCCACCACAACTGGGCCGGCGCGGCCTCCTGGATCCGCCGCCCGTACGACGCCTCGGACCACGCGCTGCTGGCCGCCCGGCCGGACCTGGCGGCCGCCGACAAGGAACTGGCGCCGCTCGCCGAGGCGGCGATCGAGGCCGCGGTGGCGCAGATCCCGGAGGTCTGGCTGGTGGACGAGCCCGGGTTCGACTCGCCCGAGGCGGTGCGCGCCGCGTACCGCGCCCAGCTGACCGAGCGACTGGCCGGTCCGCGTGACTGGCTGCCGGAGGTGCCCGCATGACCGAGCTGACGCCGTCCGCCGTGCCGCCCGCGCTGCCGGCCACCGTGGAGCTGCACGACTACGAGTACGCGGTGATCCGCGCGGTGCCCCGGGTGGAGCGCGGCGAGTGCGTGAACGTGGGCGTGCTGCTGTACTGCCGGCAGAACGCGCAGCTGGCCGCCCGGACGCACCTGGACCAGGCCCGGCTGCTGGCGCTGGACCCGGTGGCGGACGTGCAGGGGGTGCGGCGGGCGCTGCACGGGATCGAGGCGGTGTGCGCGGGCGGCCCGCAGGCCGGCCCGGCGGCCGCGGACAGCCCCGGTCAGCGGTTCCGCTGGCTGACCGCTCCGCGCAGTGCGATCGTCCAGCCAGGCCCGGTGCACACCGGGCTGACCGCGGACCCGGAGTCGGAGCTGCGGCGGCTGTTCGACCAGCTGGTGCTCTGACCTCGTCCGGTGCCGGGCCGGCCGGGCGACGGTTGCCGTGGTCAAAGCTTGAGTTGGTGAAGCACTCGGCCGTACCCTGGGCACCATGGGTTCGACAGCGACGACGACCGTACCGACCAACGCCGATCTGATGGAGGTGCTGGCCTCCGTCGGTGCCGCCTACTTCCAGGACTTCGCGGCGGCCGCGGCCCGGCACGGGCTCTCCTCCTCGCAGGCCAAGGCGCTGGGCGCGGTGCAGGAGCCGGTGCCGATGCGGGCGCTGGCCGGCCGGCTCGGCTGTGACGCCTCGAACGTCACCGGGATCGTCGACCGGCTGGAGTCGCTGGGGCTGGCCCACCGCGCGGCGGCGGCCGGCGACCGCCGGGTGAAGATCGTCGTGATCACGGACGAGGGCCGTGAGGCGCTGGCCCGCATCCGCGGCGAGATGGCCCGCACCCACCAGGCCTTCGAGGCGATGACCGACGAGCAGCGGATCGCGCTGCACTCGATCTGCGCCCAGGTGCTGCCGGTGCTGGCCGGCCGGGCGGGCGGCGCGTAACGGCACGCCCCGCCCGGCCGGCCGTGGTCACAGCGCCCCGGCGAGCACCGGGGGCAGCGGGCGGTGGTGGAGCAGGGTCAGCGTGCGGGTGGCGCGGGTGAGGGCGACGTAGAGGTCGCGGGCGCCGTGCCCGGGCCGGTCGAGGATCGCGGCCGGCTCGACCACCACGACGGCGTCGAACTCCAGCCCCTTGCACGCCGCGACGGTGAGCGCGTCCAGGCTGTCCGCCAGGTCGTCCGGCGCGATCACGCCCAGGGTGCCGACGGGAGTGGGGAGTCGGGCGAGGGCGGCGGCGAAGTCGGCGTCCGGGACGGCCACCGCGCGCGGGCGTCCGCTGCCGGGGCGGATCGACTCGGGCGGCTGCCGGTCGGGCGTGACGGTGCGCAGCACGGCGGCTGCGAGCGCCATGATCGGCGCGGGCGTACGGTAGTTGACGGTCAGTCGCTCCTCGCGCCAGCGGCCGGGCAGGTGCGGGTCGAGCATCTCGGCCCAACTGCGGGCGCCGGCGGGCGATCCGGTCTGGGCGAGGTCGCCGACCACGGTGAGCGAGCTGGTCGGGACCCGCCGCAGCACGGCGCGCCAGGCCATCGCGGAGAGCTCCTGCGCCTCGTCCACGACGACGTGGCCGTACGCCCAGGTGCGGTCGGCGGCGGCGCGTTCGGCGGTGGAACGGAGCGGGCCGTCGTCCTGGAAGCGTTCGGCCAGTGAGCGCGCGTCGAGGAGTGCGTTGCCGCTTTGCCCGGTGATGGTCAACACGCCCCGGGCGTAGGCGAGTTCCTCGTCGTGCGGGCTCTCCTCGTCGTCCCGGGCGGGGGTCTCGGTGCCGAGCAGCTCGGCGGCCTCGTCCAGCAGCGGGACGTCCTCGACGGTCCACGGGGAGCCGGGCGGGCGGAGCAGGGCGGTCTGCTGCTCGGGGGCCGCCTCGGCGAGCAACTCGGACTCGGTGAGCAGCCGTTCGAGCAACTGCTGCGGGGTGAGCAGGGGCCAGAGCGGATCCAGGACGGCGCGGATCTCGGGGCGGGCCCACAGCTCGCGCGGAGCGTGGTGCGCCTCCTCCTCGTCGTACGGGCGGCCGAGGGTGAGCGCCTGGGCGATGGCCAGGGCGTCGAGCAGGGTGCGCAGGTAGTACGCGCGGGCCCGGTTGTGCGGCAGCCGCAGACCGCGGGCGGCGTCCCGGGCCTCGGCGCAGGCACGGGCGGAGACCCGCAGCCCCTCGCCGAGGTCGAGGCCGGTGGCGGGCGCGCACTGGTGGGCGGCGACGGCGCGGCGCAGGACCTCGGCCATCCGGCGGCCGCCCTTGGCGACGGCGGTGGCGGGGGCGTCGGTGCGGGTGGCGGTGATGCCGGGGTAGAGCTCGCCGACGGTGCGCAGCACGACCTCGCTCTCGCCGAGGGCGGGCAGCACCTCGTCGATGTAGCGCAGGAAGCCGGGGCCCGGACCGACCACCAGGACGCCGCGCCGCTGGAGCGTGGCGCGGTGGGTGAACAGCAGGTAGGCCGCGCGGTGCAGGGCGGTGACCGTCTTGCCGGTGCCCGGGCCGCCCTGGACGACCAGGGCGCCGGGCAGCGGGGCGCGGATCACCCGGTCCTGTTCGGCCTGGATGGTGGCGACGGCGCTGCCCATCCGGCCGGTGCGGGTGCGGTTCAGTGCCGCGAGCAGGGCGGCCTCGCCGACCAGGGTGTGGCGGCCGGACTCGTCGAGGCCGGCCAGGTCGAGCGCCTCGTCGTCCAGGCCGGTGAGGGTGCGGCCGCGGGTGTGCAGGTGGCGGCGGCGCAGCACGGGGCCGGGGCGGGCCGGGGTGGCGGTGTAGAACGGCCGGGCGGCGGGGGCACGCCAGTCGAGCAGAAGCGGCTCGTGGGCCTCGTCGGTCAGGCCGATGCGGCCGAGGTAGCGGACGGTGCCGTCGCGCTCGTCGAGCCGGCCGAAGCAGAGGCCGCGTTCGACGGCCTCCAGCCGGGCGGCGCGGTCGGCGGCCTCGCGGGCGCGCACCTCGCGTTCGAGCCGGGCCTGGTGGGTGCCGCCGGCGGCGGCCTCGTCGAAGGCGTGGTCGCGGGTGCGGCGGGCCTGGGCCCGGGCGGTGTCCAGGCGTGCGTAGAGCCGGGTGAGGTGGGCCTGTTCGGTGTGCAGTGCCTCGGTGAGTGCGGGTTCCGCTGGAAATCCATGCATCGATGTGGTATCCTTGCGGCGAGAAGTTTGTGGAGCGTCACCTGATTGACGTTCAACCGGCCCAGCCTAGCCGGTCCGCCGACGTTTGGCGTGACCTCGGCTGTTAGGCTTGCGAAGCGTGAGCGCGAAGCCCCAGATCCCCAATGTCCTGGCCTCCCGGTACGCCTCGGCGACCCTGGCCCAGCTCTGGTCCCCCGAGCACAAGGTGGTCCTCGAGCGCCACCTGTGGCTCGCCGTCCTGAAGGCCCAGCAGGACCTCGGCGTCGAGGTGCCGGCCGAGGCCGTCGCCGACTACGAGCGGGTGATCGACCAGGTCGACCTCGGCTCGATCGCCGCCCGTGAGCGGATCACCCGCCACGACGTGAAGGCCCGCATCGAGGAGTTCAGCGAGCTCGCCGGGCACGAGCAGATCCACAAGGGCATGACCTCCCGGGACCTGACCGAGAACGTCGAGCAGCTGCAGATCCGTCAGTCGCTGGAGCACGTGCGCGACCGCACGGTGGCCGTGCTGGTCCGCCTGGCCGGTCTGGCCGCGCAGCACTCCGAGCTGGTCATGGCCGGTCGCTCGCACAACGTGGCCGCGCAGGCCACCACCCTGGGCAAGCGCTTCGCGTCGATCGCCGACGAGCTGCTGGTCGCCTTCCGCCGCCTGGAGGAGCTGATCGCCCGCTACCCGCTGCGCGGGATCAAGGGCCCGGTCGGCACCGCCCAGGACATGCTGGACCTGCTCGGTGGCGACACCGAGAAGCTGGCCGAGCTGGAGCGCCGGGTGGCCGGCCACCTCGGCTTCGACAACGTGCTGACCAGCGTCGGCCAGGTCTACCCGCGCTCGCTGGACTTCGAGGTGCTCACCGCCCTCGTCCAGCTGGCCGCCGCGCCGTCCAGCCTGGCCAAGACCATCCGCCTGATGGCCGGCCACGAGCTGGTCACGGAGGGCTTCAAGGAGGGCCAGGTCGGCTCCTCCGCGATGCCGCACAAGATGAACACCCGCTCCTGCGAGCGCGTCAACGGCCTCGCCGTCATCCTGCGCGGCTACGCCTCGATGACCGGCGAGCTGGCCGGCGACCAGTGGAACGAGGGCGACGTCTCCTGCTCGGTGGTGCGCCGGGTCGCGCTGCCGGACGCCTTCTTCGCCTTCGACGGCCTGCTGGAGACCTTCCTGACCGTCCTCGACGAGTTCGGCGCCTTCCCGGCCGTGGTCGAGGCCGAGCTGGACCGCTACCTGCCGTTCCTCGCCACCACCAAGGTGCTGATGGGCGCGGTGCGCGCGGGCGTCGGCCGGGAGACCGGGCACGAGGTCATCAAGGAGCACGCCGTCGCCTCCGCGCTGGCGATGCGCGCGGGCGCCCGGGAGAACGAGCTGCTGGACCGGCTGGCCGCCGACGAGCGCATCCCGCTGGACCGGGCCGCGCTGGACGCGCTGCTGGCCGACCGGCTCTCCTTCACCGGTGCGGCCGGCGCCCAGGTCGCCGAGGTGGTCCGCCAGGTGGAGGCCGTCGCGGCCGCCTACCCGGAGGCCGCCAAGTACGCGCCCGGCGACATCCTCTGACGCAATCGCCGGAGGCTCTAGGTCAGCTCTCCGAGGGCCCTGCCGCCGTTCCGGTGGCGGGGCCCTCGTGCGTGTGGACGTGGCCCGGGTCGAGCGGCGGGGTGGTGCCGCAGCACCACTCGCAGTCCGGCTCGGCCACCGGGTGGTCCTCGGGCGCCAGCACGTTGCCCCGGACGGTGGTGAAGGCGATCAGCCCGCCGCCGGCCAGCAGCCCGGCGCAGATCAGCATCGCGGTGTGGAAGGCCGAGTCGACGGCCGACGGCACCCGGTAGGCGTCGCCGCTCAGACCCGCCAGCGCGGGGAGCGCGGCGACGGCGAGCAGCCCGGCGGCGCGGGCGGCGGCGTTGTTGACGCCGCTGGCGATGCCCGCGTGCCGGACCTCGACGGCCGCCAGGACGGTCGCGGTCAGCGGCGCGACCAGCAGCACCATGCCGCAGCCCATCACCGTGACGGCGGGCAGCACGTCCACCCAGTAGGAGGAGCCGGGGCCGATGCGCAGCATCAGCAGCACCCCGGCGGCGCACAGCAGCGGGCCGACGGTCAGCGGGATCCGCGGGCCGATCCGCTTGCCGAGCCGCCCGGCCCGGGCCGACAGGGCCAGCATCAGCACGGTGATCGGGATCAGCGCCAGCCCGGAGACCAGCGGGGAGAACCCGGCGACGATCTGCAACTGCACCACCAGCAGGAAGAACACGCCGCTGAACGCCGCGTACACGCAGAGGGTGACCAGGTTCACGGCGGTGAACAGCCGGGAGGAGAAGAGGCCGAGCGGCAGCATCGGCTCCGGCGCGCGGCGCTCCACCCGGAGGAAGGCGATGCCGAGCACCACCCCGGTCGCCCCGGTGAGCCAGACGCCGGGGGACAGGCCCTCGCCGGCCGCGGTCAGTGCGTAGGTGACGGCGCCGAGGGCGAGCGCGGCGAGCAGCGCGCCGGGCACGTCGAAGCGGCCGGTCGCGCTCTCGTCCCGGCTCTCCGGGACGAACCGGGAGGTCACCGCGACGACGGCGGCGGCGAGCGGCAGGTTCAGCAGGAAGATCCACCGCCAGCCGGGGCCGTCCACCAGCCAGCCGCCGAGGAAGGGGCCGACCGCGGCCGACACCCCGCCCAGGCCCGACCAGAGGCCGACCGCGGCCGAGCGGTCCTCCGGGTGGAAGACCGCCTGGAGCATGGCGAGCGAACCCGGGGTGAGCAGCGCCCCGCCGATGCCCTGCACGGCGCGGGAGGCGATCAGCACGTCGATGGTCGGCGCGGCGGCGCAGGCCGCGGAGGCGGCGGCGAACCAGACCACGCCGATCAGGAAGACCCGGCGCCGGCCGTACCGGTCGCCGAGTGCGCCGCCGAGCAGGATCAGCCCGGCGAGGGTGAGCAGGTAGGCGTTGAGCGTCCACTGGAGGGAGGCGAGGGAGGCGCCGAGGTCGGTGCCGATCCGGGGCAGGGCGACGTTCACCACGGTGCCGTCGAGCATCGCCATGCTGGAGCCGAGCACGGTTGCCAGAAGTACCCAGCGTCCCTGCGCGGTGCCCAGGCGCAGGGTGCCGGCGGCGGAGGTGGTCACGGCCTGATCCTGCGCCCGACGGGGCTGACGTGACAAGGGTCACCGGGGGCGTGTCGGTGGATCGCGGTGCGTGATCGAGCGGGTGCGCTGCGCTGACGGTTTCGGCGCAGCGTGCTGGATCAGTGGCACCGGGTCAATGGATTGTGCACGTACTGTGCAGCCGATCATCCGCAGCGTCACCGCATTCCGCGGAATCGACGCGGATTCGGGAGATCGACATTGCTTCACCCGGACGGATGGGTTTTAGTTCAGCGACCGCCCGGCCAGCCCGGACGGATCCACCGGGTGGAACGCCGAGTCCTGCCGCTGCCCGGTGGTTCGAAACGAACTCTGTACGGCAGGAGCGGGGGACCCACAGGTAAGTCGCCGGACAGGAATTCACGCGCTTTCACGTGCCGAATTCCAGGACCGGCTTGGGGTGAAGCCGCACATGCGGCCGGGCGAACTCCAGCCCGAACCCGACAGCTCACCTCGCAGGCGTCGGAGAGGAAACTTCCATGCCTGCTCAGGCTCGTCGTATCACCCTGCCCCGCGCCGCCCGCATCGGCATCGCCACCGCCGTCACCGGCGTCTCCTTCGCCCTTCCGCTCGTGACCGCGATGAGCGCCTCGGCCCACACCACCCCGGCCGCCCCGGTCGCGCACACCTCCAGCTGGACCGGCGCCACCAGCGTCGACGCCAAGCCGGCCGCTCCGGCCGCCCCGGCCGCCCCGGCCGCCGCCAAGGCGCACGAGAGCTACCGCGTCGTCAGCGGTGACAGCCTGTCGAAGATCGCCGAGGCCAAGCAGGTCGACGGCGGCTGGCAGGCGCTGTACGAGCACAACCGCGAGGTCGTCGGCGCCAACCCGAACCTGATCTTCCCGGGTCAGCAGCTCGCGCTGGCCGGCCACCAGGCCGCGGCCCCGGCCGCGCCGTCCTCGGACGCCGCCCCGGCCAAGCCGGCCGCACCCGCCGTCAAGCCGCAGGTGAAGACCGAGGCCGCCAAGCCGGCCGCCCCGGTGCAGACCCAGGTGCAGACCGCCGTCGCGCCGAAGCCGGCCGCCGCCGTGACCGCCGCCCCGGCCGCCGCCAGCACCTCCGGCTTCGTCGCCCCGCTGGCCCACCCGGTGCTCGGCGAGGCCTACGGTGTCGCGGGCTCCATGTGGGCCTCCGGCCACCACACCGGCCAGGACTTCGTCGCCGCCACCGGCACCCCGCTGCGCGCGGTCGCCAACGGTGTCGTGGTGAAGGCCGGCAACGGCGGCGCCTACGGCAACGAGGTCGAGATCAAGCTCGCCGACGGTCACTACGCCCAGTACGCGCACCTCTCGGTGATCGGTGTGACCATCGGTCAGACCGTCACCGTCGGCCAGCAGATCGGCCTCTCCGGTGCGACCGGCAACGTGACCGGCCCGCACCTGCACTTCGAGATCCGTACCGGTCCGGAGTACGGCTCGGACATCGACCCGGTCGCCTACCTGCGGGCGCACGGCGTCGCGCTCTGACCCCTGGGGTCGGGAAACACATAGGGACTACCGCTGATGCGGGGCGAACGACCTCCCGGGATGGTCATGTCGGGTGACCGCTTGACCGGGTGATCGCCGCACCAGTGGACATGGGCGCGGGACACGCCCAGGCCGGCCCGGCTCGCGAGACCTCCGTCGCGAGCCGGGCCGGCCGCTTTCGTTTCCGGGGGCGGCTCCGGGGTTCCGGGGCGCCGCGTCCGAACAGCGGGTGGATCCGAACCGAACAGGGCGTCAACTTCCGCGCCGACTTGTCTGACGATCTGTTCCTTGCGACGGTTTTCGCCCCACCCCGATGCTGTCGGGCAGTCAGCGCCCGGCCTCTCCGGCGGGCGGCACAGCCACGGCGCACGGAGGAGGCCGCATGGCCGTCCAGAGCGGGGACACGACCGGTGAGCGGACCGGGGGAGGTGGGGTCGACCGGCTGAAGGCGAACTCGGTCGGCCTGGTGGGGGTGGTCTTCATGGCGATCGCCACCGCGGCCCCGATCACGGCGATGACCGGCAACCTGCCGATCATCGTCGGGCAGGGCAACGGCGTCGGCGCGCCCGCCGCGTACATCGTGGCCACCGTGGTGCTCACGGTGTTCTCGGTCGGGTACGTGGCGATGGCCCGGCACATCACGGCGGCCGGGGCGTTCTACGGGTACATCTCGCACGGGCTCGGCCGGGTGGCCGGGATGGCCTCCGGGCTGCTCGCGGTGCTCGCGTACATCGTGTTCGAGGCCTCGATCATCGGTTTCTTCGCGTACTCGCTGCGCGGGCTGGTGCGGACGCAGCTGGGGCTGGACCTCGGGTGGGGCTGGTACGCGCTGTTCGGGCTGGCGGCGATCGGGGTGATGGCCTGGTTCGACCTGCACCTGACGGCGCGGGTGCTCGGGGTCGCGCTGGTGCTGGAGATCGGTGTGCTGGGCGCGGTCTCGCTGGCCGTGCTGTTCTCCGGCGGCGGGCCGGACGGCATCGTCGGCGAGGCGGTCAACCCGGTGAACGCGCTGAAGGGGGTGGGCGGTTCGGGCGCGGCGGCGGCCGGGCTGGGGCTGTTCTTCGCGTTCTGGTCCTGGGTCGGCTTCGAGTCGACGGCGATGTACGGCGAGGAGTCGCGCGACCCGAAGCGGGTGGTGCCGCGGGCCACGCTGATCTCGGTGGTCGGGGTCGGCCTGTTCTACGTCTTCGTGTCCTGGATGATCGTCTCCGGCAACGGGGTCCAGCACGCGATCGACCTGGCGAGCGGGGCGGTGGCGGGCAAGGACGGGAACAACCTGTTCTTCGACCCGCTGGGCGCGCACCTCGGGGCCTGGGCGGTCAAGGTGTTCCAATGGCTGGTCGTCACCGGCTCGTTCGCCTGCGCGATGGCCTTCCACCAGTGCGCGGCCCGCTACCTGTACGCGATCGGGCGGGAGGGCTTCCTGCACCCGGCGCTGGGCCGCACCCACCCGCGGTACGGCTCGCCGTACGTCGCCTCGGTGGTGCAGTCGGGGATCGCGGTCTGCCTGGTGGTGGCGTTCCTCGCGGCCGGGATGGACCCGTACGTGCACCTGTACTCGCTGCTGGCGCTGTTGGGCACGATGGCGATCCTGATCGTGCAGACGCTCTGCTCGTTCGCCGTGGTGGGGTACTTCCACGTGCAGCGCCGGCACCCCGAGACCCGGCACTGGTTCCGCACGCTGGTCGCGCCGCTGGTGGGCGGGGTGGCGATGGCCGGGGTGGTGGTGCTGCTGGTGCTCAACAAGGACGCCGCGGCGGGGGCGGCGGCCGACACGCTGCTGTTCCGGCTGATCCCGTACCTGGTGATCGGGGCCTTCCTGGCCGGGATCGCGCTGGCGCTGACCATGCGGAGCCGACGGCCGGAGCGGTACGCGCGGATGGGGCGGATCATTCTGGAGGACGCCGCCGAGCGGAATTGACGTCGAGTCAGAAGTGGCTGCCCGTCCGTCGGTTCAGTGCCGGTGGGCGGGCAGCGCGTGCCGGGCGGCGGTCAGCATGTCGTGCATGCGCTGCCCGAACTCGTCGGTGCCGTCGGCGGGTTCGGGGAAGACCAGGCGGACGTCGCGGTGGCCGTGCGGGTGGTCCAGGCGCAGCACCAGGCCGTGGCGGTCCAGGGCGAGCGGGCGGACGTCCGGCTGTCCGGCGAGCAGGGCCGGGTCGAGCAGCCGGGTGAGCAGGGCGAGTTCCTCGGCGTGGTCGTCGGCCAGGTGGGTGAGCAGGGCGGCCTCGTAGCGGGCGAGCGGGTCGGCGCCGGCGAGGGCGAGGTCGGCGGCGGTGAAGGCGCCGGTCCCGTACGGGGTGGCGAGGACGGCGTGCGCCACGTCGACGTGCAGGTGGACGCTGAGGCCGTCGTCGGCGAGGTGGGCCAGGTGCAGCCGGCCGGCCATGGTGAGGCGGGCGCGGACCCGGTCGCGGACGGCCACGGGGGCGATGTCGGTGACGTCCAGGACGACCGGGAGCGGGTCGGTGGCGCGGGCGGCGGCCGCGGTGAGCGGGGCGTCGAGCGGGGCGCGCAGCCGCAGCCGGGAGCCGTGGACGGACACCGGGGTGTCGAGGTCGTGGTGCTCGCCGCCGGTGCGGACGGTGAGGGAGGAGGTCGCGGCGAGCAGGCCGAGGAGCCGTTCGGCGAGGGTGGGCTCGGGCGCGTCGGTGTCGCCGGCGGGCTGGCTCATGGTGGACCTCCAGGAAGTTAGGTGAGCCTAACCTAATGGGGGTGGGGTGGTGTGGCAAGTGGCGAGGGTGGGCGTGAGGGATTGCTGCTTTGGGGGATAGGCAGCGCTTGCAAGTATTCGTCGTTCGGTCGTATTGTCGACGCTGGTAGTTGCGCATGCAACGAGTCTCTTCGGAAAGCGATCCCTCATGCCCCTCGCGCTCCTGGCGCTGGCGATCAGCGCCTTCGGCATCGGCACCACCGAGTTCGTGATCATGGGCCTGCTGCCCGAGGTCGCCGGCGACTTCTCGGTCTCCATCCCCACCGCCGGCCTGCTCATCTCCGGCTATGCGCTCGGCGTCGTGGTCGGCGGCCCGCTGCTCACCGTCCTCGGCACCAGGGCGCCCCGCAAGGGGATGCTGCTGGGGCTGATGGGCCTGTTCGTCGTCGGCAACCTGGTCGCGGCCGTCGCGCCGGCCTTCGGGCTGCTGATGGTCGGCCGGATCGTCAGCGCCTTCGCGCACGGCGCGTTCTTCGGCATCGGCTCGGTCGTCGCCGCCGGCCTGGTCGCGCCGCACCGGCGGGCCAGTGCGATCGCCCTGATGTTCACCGGGCTCACCGCCGCCAATGTGCTCGGCGTCCCGATGGGCACGCTGCTCGGCCAGCACTTCGGCTGGCGCTCCACCTTCCTGGTGGTCGCCGGGCTCGGCCTGGTCGGCCTCGCCGGGATCGCGGCGCTGGTGCCCGTCCAGCCGCGCGCCGAGGGCGGCCGGCTCGGCCCGGAACTGGCCGTCTTCCGGGCGCCGCAGGTGTGGCTGGCGCTCAGCATGACCGTGCTCGGCTGGGGCGGCATCTTCGCGATGTTCACGTACATCACGCCGATGATGACGGAGCTGGCCGGGTTCGCCCCGGGCAGCGTCACCTGGCTGCTCTTCCTGTTCGGCGTCGGCCTGTTCGTCGGCAACCTGCTCGGCGGCTGGCTCGCCGACCGGGCGCTGATGCGCAGCCTCACCGTGATCCTCGCCGCACTGGCGGCGCTGCTGTTCGCGTTCACCCTCGCCGCGCACAGCAAGGTCGGTGCGGTGGTGACCATCCCGCTGATCGGGCTGTTCGGCTTCGCGACCGTCGCGCCGTTGCAGAAGCGGGTGATGGACCAGGCGGCCGGTGCGCCGACGCTGGCCTCGGCCGCCAACATCGCCGCGTTCAACCTGGGCAACGCGCTGGCGGCCTGGCTCGGCGGGGTGGTGATCTCGGCCGGGCTCGGCTACGACGCGCCGAACTGGGTGGGCGGGCTGCTCACCGCCGTCGCCCTCGGGGTGACGGTGCTCTCCGCCGCGCTGGAGCGGCGCGGTGGTGGCGGTGGCGGACGGATCGTGGCGCGCGGGGGCGCGGCGGTGGCCGAGGAGGGGGCGGCGGCGCGGCGGTGAGCCGCCGGGGGAGGGGGCGGGAACGGCCCGGACGGAGGGGGCGTCCGGGCCGGTTCGCGGTCGGCGGAGGGGTCAGGAGACGACGGCCTGGGCGTCGATCTCGACCAGCATCGGCTCCTGCGGCAGTTCGACGAAGACGGTGGTCCGGCAGGGCTTGACCCCGCCGGGCTTGATGTTCTCCTCGATGAACTCGGAGTAGGCCTCGTTCATCAGCGGGAAGTCGGCGCGCTTGGTGAGGTAGACGCGGAACATCACCACGTCCTCGACGGTCGCGCCGCCGGCCTCGACGATCGCCTTGACGTTCTCCAGCGTCCGCCGGGTCTGCGCCTTCACGTCCCCGTGGTGCAGGTACTCGCCGGTCGCCGGGTCCTGCGGGCCCTGGCCGGAGACCTGGAGGATCGGGCCCTTGCGGACGCCCTGGGAGAACGTCCAGGCGGGGGCGGGGGCGCCGTCGGTGCGGATCTCGGTCTTGTCGTTCACGGGGCTCCTTGGGCTCCTTGCGTGGTGACAGTACGTCAGTTCGGGTCCGGGCGACCGCAGTCGGCCGAGATGGTGCGGGCGGTGGTGAGCAGCTGCGGGAGCAGGTCCAGCACCTGCTCGTACGGGAGGAGCACGTCCGGGACGGAGATGGAGGCGGCGGCGACCACCCGGCCGCTGGCATCCCGGATCGGCGCGGCCACGCAGTTGATGAACGCCTCGTGCTCGGCGTGGTCCTGCGCCCAGCCCTGGGCGGCGACCTTCTCCAGCTCGCCGAGCAGGGCCTCCGGCGAGGTGAGCGTGCGCGGGGTGTGCGGGGTGAAGTCGATCCCGGCCACCACCCGGCGGCGCTCCGGCAGCGGCAGGTCCGCGAGCAGCACCTTGGAGACGGCGGCGCTGTGCAGGGCGGCGCGCAGGCCGATCCGGGAGTACATCCTGACCGGGTGGCGGGAGTCGAACTTGTCGATGTAGACGACCTCGCCGCCCTCGTACGCGGCCAGGTGCACGGTCTGGCCGGTGGCGGCGTTCAGCTCGGCCAGGTGCGGGGCGGCGATCCGGCGGATGCCGCGCTGCTCCAGGGCGAGGCCCGATAGTGCGAACAGGCCGGCGCCCAGGTGGTAGCGGTAGGCGGCGTCGCGGTAGACGAACCGCTCCGCTTCGAGACTCTGGAGCAGCCGCAGCACGGTGGTCTTGTGGACGCCGAGCACCTCGGCCAGCTGGTCCAGGGAGCGTTCGCCCTCGCCGAGTTCGGCCAGGATGCGCAGGGCGCGGGTGACGGTCTGGCTCATCGTGCTCCGCTCGGGGCGCTGGTGGGAGGGGTGCTCGCGGGAGAGGTGCTCGTGGGAGGGGTGGTGGGCAGGGCGGGGCTGGTGATGCCCTCCGCCGAGACCCGGGTCGCGGCCCAGTCGGCGGGGGAGGCGTCGAGCAGCGCCGCCACCAGCGGTGCGGGCGGCAGCTCGGCCTGGTCGCCGGGGGCGGTCAGCGCGCAGGCCGCGCTCAGGTGGCCGAGCCGCAGTCGGCGGCGCTGGTCGAGGCCGCGGACCGTACCGGCCAGATAGCCGGCGGCGAAGGCGTCGCCCGCGCCGGTGGCCTCGACCACCTCGACGGCGAGCGCGGGTTCGGTGACCGCCGTACCGTCCCGCTCCAGCGCGGTGACCGCCCGCGCGGCGTCCTTGACCACCACGGTGGCGGGCGAGGGGAAGCGGCGGCGCAGCGCGGCCGGGTCGCCGGTGCCGAAGGCGGCCTCGGCCTCGTCGGCGCCGAGCAGCAGGACGTCGGCGGCGTCCAGCAGCGGCGGCAGCACGGCCGGGTCGCGGTCGCGCCAGAGCGCGGGGCGCCAGTTGAGGTCGAAGCTGACGGTCCGGTACGGGCGGGGCTCGGCCAGCAGGGCGCGCAGCAGGGCCAGGCAGTCGTCGGACAGCGCGGCGGTGATGCCGGACAGGTGCAGCAGCCGGGCCCCGGCCAGCAGCCGGGCGGCGGCGGGGTCGGCCAGCAGCGCGGGCGAGAGCGCGGCGGCCGCGGACCCGCGGCGGTGGTAGTGCAGACGGCTGCGGCCGGGGCCGAGGTCGTGACGGTGGCCGGTCGAGCCGCCGACCTCCTTGAGGTAGAGGCCGGTGGGGCGGTCCCGGTCGACGGCGACTGCCGAGACGTCCACGCCCCGGGCGGCGACCTCGGCGAGCAGGCGGCGGCCGAAGCCGTCGTCGCCGACCCGGCTGATCCAGGCGGTCGGCACGCCGAGCGCGGCCAGGGTGCCGGCCACGTTGGACTCCGCGCCGCCGACGGAGAGCCGGAAGTGCTCCACCGACTCCAGCGGGCCCGGGCGGTCGGGCAGCAGCACCGCCATCGACTCGCCCAGGCAGACGGCCGTCGGGGCGCCGGGTCGTGCCGGGCCCGGGGTGTCCTCAAGCGGCATCTGCTGGGCTCCTCGTCTGGCCCCTCGACCGCGGGCGGCCGCCGGCGGGGCGCTCGGTGATGGGGCGGCCGTCGGTCGGGCAGTCGTCGGTGGGGCGGTCGGCGGTGGGGCCGGGGCGGCTCCGGGCGGTCGTCCGGGCCCGGGTCCGCGGTGTTCGCTGTTCGGGGCCCGGGTCCGTTGACCGTGGTCCGGCGCCGATGCTAGAACCGTGCTGCCAGCATGTGCAACCCTCATTGCGCATGTTGCAACACGGCAGATGGAGGAAGACGGTGGAGCAGACCTTCGCAAGCAGCGGCACCGGGCCGGGCATCGACGGCGGTGCCGTGGCGGCCCTCGCCGACGAGACGCTCGACTGGCGGTTCAAGGCCGTCCCCCCGGAGGCGTGGGGTCACTCCGTCCGGGACTGGCTGGCCACCGGACCCACCCTCGCCGGACTCGGCACCCCGCTGCTCACCCTCGACGGCGCCGCGCTCGACCACAACGTCCGGACCATGGCCGACTGGTGCGCCAAGGCCGGGGTCGCGCTCGTCCCGCACGGCAAGACCACCATGGCGCCCGCCCTCTGGCAGGCCCAGCTCGACGCCGGCAGCCACGGCATCACGCTCGCCAACCTGCCGCAGGTCCGGGTCGCCCGGGCGTTCGGCGTCGAACGGATCCTGCTCGCCAACACCCTGCTCGACCCGGCCGGACTCGCCTGGCTGGCCGCCGAGTTGGCCGCCGACCCGGGCTTCGCCTTCGTCTCCTGGGTGGACTCCGTCGAGAGCGTCCGGCTGATGGACGAGGCGCTGCGCGCGGCCCGGGCCGAGCGGCCGGTCGAGGTGCTGATCGAACTCGGCGGCCCCGGGGGGCGGACCGGCGCCCGCGGCGTCGACGCGGCCGTCGAGATCGCCGCCGCCGTGCTGCGCGCCCCGACGCTGCGCCTCGCCGGCGTCGGTGGGTACGAGGGCGCGCTCGCGCACGACGCCACGGCCGACGGGCTGGCCACCGTCCGCGGCTACCTGAAGGCGCTCGCCGAGCTGCACGGCCGGCTCGCCCACGCCTACCCGGACGACGCGCGACCGGTGGTGTCGGCCGGTGGCAGCGCCTACTTCGACCTGGTGGTCGAGGAATTGACCGGTCTGCCGGACGCCCTGGTGGTGCTGCGCTCGGGTGCGTACATCGCACACGACGACGGCTTCTACCGGGGCATCTCGCCGCTGGTCCGGGGCGCCGGCGAGGCGCCGTTCCGGGGCGCGCTGCACGGCTGGGCCCGGGTGGTGTCCCGGCCCGAGCCGCAACTGGCCCTGCTGGACGCCGGCAAGCGCGACCTGCCCTTCGACGAGGGCATGCCGGAGCCGCAACGCGTCCGCGGCGGTGCCGAGTTGACCGGGACGTCGGCCCGGATCACCGCCCTCAACGACCAGCACGCCTTCCTGCGCGACGCCGGCGACCTCGCGCCGATCGGCGCGGTGCTGCGGTTGGGCGTCTCCCACCCGTGCACCGCCTTCGACAAGTGGACGGCGCTGCCCGTGCTGGACTCGGCGGACGCGGCCGAGCCGAAGGTCACCGGGTTGGTCAGGACGTTCTTCTGATGACGGCCGGCCGGGCGCGGGACACCGTCTTCCGGGGCGCCACCGTCGTGGACGGCACCGGCGCCGACCGCTACCGGGCGGACGTGCGGATCGCCGACGGCCTGATCACCGAGATCGGCGACCGCCTGGACGCGCTCGACGCGGTGGACGCCGACGGGCTGGTCCTCGCCCCCGGCTTCATCGACATGCACGCCCACTCCGACCTCGCCCTGCTGCTCGAACCCGAGCACCCGGCCAAGGTCACCCAGGGCGTCACCTGCGAGGTGCTGGGCCAGGACGGTCTGTCGTACGCACCGGTGGACGACGCCACGCTGCCCGCGCTGCGCCGCCAACTGGCCGGCTGGAACGGCGATCCGGACGCCCTGGACTGGGACTGGCGCGGCGTCGCCGACTACCTGGACCGACTGGACCGCACCGGCGTCGCCGTCAACGCCTGCTACCTCGTCCCGCACGGCACGCTGCGGGTGCTCGCCATGGGCTGGGACGACCGCGCCCCTGACGCCGCCGAACTCGACCGGATGCGCCAGTACTTGGCCCAGGGGCTGCTGGACGGCGCGGTCGGCATGTCCAGCGGCCTCAGCTACACCCCCGGGACGTACGCCGACACCGCCGAACTGGCCGAGCTGTGCCTGGTGGTCGCGGCCTACGGCGGCTTCCACGCGCCGCACCAACGCTCGTACGGCGCAGGGGCGTTGGACGGCTACGCGGAGATGGTGGAGATCGCCCGGCGGACCGGCTGCGGGCTGCACCTCACCCACGCCACGATGAACTTCGGGGTCAACCGGGGCCGGGCCGGCGAGCTGCTGGACCTGCTGGACCAGGCGCTCGCCGACGGCGTCGACCTCACCCTGGACAGCTACCCCTACCTGCCCGGCTCCACCACCCTGGCCGCTCTGCTGCCGAGTTGGGCCACCGAGGGCGGCCCGGCGGCCACCTTGGCCCGGCTGGCCGACCCGGCGGCCCGCGAGCGGATCCGGTACGCGGTGGAGGAGCGGGGCAGCGACGGCTGCCACGGGGTGGTCACCGACTGGGCGACGATCCAGATCTCCGGCGTCCGCGCCCCGGAGCTGGCCGACACCGTCGGCCGGACCATCGCCGAACTCGCCGCCGAGCGGGGCCGCAGCGGGACGGAGGTCTTCCTGGACCTGCTGCGCCGGGACGAGTTGGCCACCACGATCCTCCAGCACGTCGGCCACGAGGAGAACGTCCGGGCGATCATGCGCCACCCCGCGCACACCGTCGGCAGCGACGGGCTGCTCGTCGGGGCCCGCCCGCACCCGCGCGCCTGGGGCACCTTCCCCCGCTATCTGGGCCACTACGCGCGGGAGTTGGGCGTGCTCACGCTGGAGGAGACGGTCGCCCGGATGACCGGCCGGCCGGCTGCCCGGCTGGGCCTGCACCGGCGCGGCCGAATCGCCCCCGGCCACCACGCGGACCTGGTCCTCTTCGACCCCGAGCGGGTCCGGGACGCCGCCACCTACGAGCAGCCCCGGCTGCCCGCCGAGGGCATCGAGTACGTGTACGTCAACGGCACCGCCGTCGTCCGGCAGGGCCGCACCACGGGCGCCCGGCCCGGGCGGGCCCTGCGCCGCACCGACCGAGGGACCCGAGCCGCATGAACCCGTTGGATCCGGACGAGCCGAACCCGGCCGGCCTCGGCCCGCTCGGCGCCGGCCCGCTCGCCGCCGACCCGCACCGCGGCAGCCCGTTCGGTTCGCCCGCGGCCCGCCCGAACCCGCTCGCCGCGCTGCACGACGACCAGGTGATCGCCGTCGTCCGCGCGCACCGGATCCCGGACGCCGCCGCCCTGTGCGCCGCCCTCGCCGAAGGCGGCATCAGCTGGACCGAGTTCACCTGCACCACCGAGGACGCGCCGGAGCTGCTGCGCCGGGCCGCGCAGGCCGGCCACCGGGTCGGTCTGGGCACCGTGCTGACCGCCGAGCAGGCCGAGCAGGGCGTCGCCGCCGGTGCGTCGTTCCTGGTCACCCCCGGCTGCCGGCCCGAGGTCGCGGCGGCCGCGCACGCCGCCGGGGTGCCGGTGGTGCTGGGCGCGCTCACCCCGACCGAGGTGGCGCAGGCGCTGGACCTCGGGGCCGCCGCCGTCAAGATCTTCCCGGCCCGGGTGTTCGGCCCGGCCTACTTCAACGACCTGCGCGGCCCCTTCCCGGGCGTCCGGCTGGTCGCCTCCGGCGGGGTGACGGCGGGAAACGCCGCCGACTTCCTGGAGCAGGGCGCGTTCGCGGTCTGCGCGGGCTCGGACGTGGTGCGGCCGGAGCTGGTCGCGGCGGGGGACTGGGCGGAGATCACCCGCCGGGCCCGCGCGTTCGTCCAGGCCTGCGAGTTCGGGGTGCGGGCCCGGTAGCGGACCGGTGAAAGGGGCGAGGCGGGCTGTCGGGACGGCCCGGATTGGACGAGAATCGGTAGACCCCGGCCCCCGGACCCGGCAGGAGGACCCAGCCCATGACCTCGACCCGCCCCGGCCCCGACTGGCTGGCCGACGCCGTCCTCTACCAGATCTACCCGCAGACCTTCGCCGACTCCGACGGCGACGGCATCGGTGACTTCGCCGGCATCACCGAGCACCTGGACCACCTCGCCTGGCTCGGCGTCGACGCGGTCTGGCTCAACCCCTGCTTCGCCTCGCCGTTCCGCGACGCGGGCTACGACGTCACCGACTACCTCACCCCCGCCCCGCGCTACGGCGGCACCGAGGACCTGGTCGCCCTGGTCGAGGCGGCCCGCCGCAAGGGCATCCGGATCCTGCTCGACCTGGTCGCCGGGCACACCTCCGACCGTCACCCCTGGTTCCTGGCCGCCGTCGAGGACCCGGCCGACCACCGGTACATCTGGTCCGACCGCCAGGTGGACGGCTTCGTCCGCTCGCCCGGCAGCCGCCCCGGCTGGTACCGGCCGAACTTCTTCGACTGCCAGCCCGCGCTCAACTTCGGCTATGCACGCGGCAGTTCCGAGGAGCCGTGGCGCCAGCCGGTGGACGCGGAAGGGCCGCGCGCCAACCGGGCGGCGCTGCGCGGGATCATGGCGCACTGGCTCGGCCTCGGCGTGTCCGGCTTCCGGGTGGACATGGCCTACTCGCTCGTCAAGGACGACCCCGGGCGGGTCGAGACCGCCAAACTCTGGACCGGGGTGCGGGACTGGCTCGACCGGGCGCACCCGCAGGCCGCCCTGCTCGCCGAGTGGGGCGACCCGGCCGCCGCCGTCGCGGCCGGCTTCCACGCCGACTTCTTCCTGCACTTCGGCGGGGCAGACCACGGCCTGCCGCTGCGCTCGCTGTGGAACAACAACGCCGGCACCGTCGAGGAGTTCTGGCAGCAGGGCCCCTGCTACTTCGAGGCCGAGGGGCGCGGCACCCCGCGGGTGTTCCTGGACGCCTGGCGCTCCGCCGCCGAACTCACCGAGGACGCCGGGTACATCGTCCTGCCCACCGCCAACCACGACTTCTCCCGGCTGGCCACCGGCCCGCGCACCGTCGAACAGCTCGCCCCGGCCTTCGCGTTCCAGCTCACCTGGCCCACCCTGCCGGCCGTCTACTACGGCGACGAGATCGGCATGCGCTACCTGCCCGGGCTGCCCGACACCGAGGGCAGCGTGCTCGGACCGCGCTACAACCGGGCGGGTTCGCGGACCCCGATGCAGTGGGCGCCCGGGCCGGCGGCCGGCTTCTCCAGCGCGCCGCCGGAGCGGCTCTACCTCCCCGTCGACCCGGACCCGCTGCGCCCGGACGTGCTCTCCCAGCGCGCCGACCCGACCTCGCTGCTGCACACCGTCCGGCGGCTGATCGGGTTGCGCCGGGCGTACCCCGGGCTGGGTTCCTCCGGCGGGGTGGAGGTCCGGCACACCGGGTACCCGCTGGTGTACACCCGGTCCGGGCGGTACCTGGTGGCGGTCAATCCGCGCCGGGAGCCGGGGGCGGTGCCGGTGGAGTTCGAACGGCTCCGGCCGCTGGACGTGCAGGGCGTGCGGGTGGCGGACGGGGAGCTGCGGGCGGAGGGCTTCTCGTACGGGGTGTTCGAGCTGGGCTGACGGGGGCGCGGGTTCCGGCGGGCGTGAGGGGCGGGTTCCGGCGCGGCCAGGGGTGGTTGTAAGGTACATCGACAGGTGGTTGCATTTACCACCCAAGATAGTTGTGTTTACCATCTGTATCGTACGGAGACGGTAGGACCGCCATGAGCCCCACACCCCGGACCCCCACCGCAGCGCCCACCCTGGGGCACACGCTCAAGCACCTGGCCATCCACCTGATCACCCCCCTGCTGATGTGCCTCGGCATGGCGCTCGCCTACCAGGGCGCCTTCCACCAGCCCGAGCCGCGCCACCTCAAGGTGGCCGTGGTCGGCGCCGGCCCGCAGGCGCAGGGCCTGGCGCAGACGATCCAGACCAAGGCCGGGGACGCCCTCGACGTGCGGACCCTGCCCGACCGGGCGGCCGCCGAACAGCAGCTGCGCGACCGCGACCTGGTCGGCGCCTTCCTCCCGGACGCCAAGGCGCCGCAACTGCTGGTCGCCAAGGGCAACTCGGACACCTCGGTGGTCGCCGCCACGGCCGTCTTCACCAACGTCACCGACCGGCAGGGCGTGCCGCTGCACGTCGTCGACCTCACCACGCCCACGAAGGGCGACCCCACCGGGCAGGGCCTGTTCTTCCTGCTGGTCGCGCTGAGCATCGGCGGCTACGGCAGCGTCGCGGTGATCGGTGCGGCCGGCGCCGCGCTGCCCATGCGGATCCGGGCGCTGGTCGGCCTCGCGGTCTCGCTGGTGGTGAGCGTGATCGGGATCGTCATCGCCGGGCCGGTGTTCCACGTCGTCGACCACGACCTGGCCGCGGTCTGGGCGCTCGGCTGGCTCTACGCGGCGGGCGTGGTCCTGCTCGGCATCGGGCTGCACGGCTTCCTGAAGAAGTGGAGCACGCTGGGCCTGATGGTGCTGTTCGTGATGCTGAACTTCACCTCCTCCGGCGGCATCTACCGGCCCGAACTGCAGAACGGTTTCTTCGGTGCCCTGCACGGCTTCTGGATCGGCGCCGGCTTCCTGGAGGGCGCGCGCAACGTCCTGTACTTCGACGGCGGGGCGGGCCTCGGCCGGAACGTCCTGACGCTGGTGGTCTGGCTGCTGGTCGGCGTGGCCGCGCTGGTGGCGGCCGCGTGGTACGAGAAGCGCGGGCGCCGTCCGGTGGAGACGCCGGAGGAGGCCGAGGAGGAGATGGCGGAGGCGGTGGCGGTCTGACCGACCGCCGCTCCGGCCCTCCTCCGGGTGATGAGGACTTCACCAGGCGCCAAGGGCATCGGCGCCGGGTGGGGATCGGCGGCCCGCGCCCGGCTCTGGACAAGCCGGGCGCGGGCCCGTTCGCGGGCGGTCAGCGTTCGTTCGGGGTCCCCGGGCTCCCCGGGCTCCCCGGGCTCCCCGGGCTCCCCGGGGTCTCGGAGGTCCCGGCGGTCTCGGGCGTCTCGGGGGCGTCGGGGGTCTTCTCGTCCAGCCAGGCGGTGAGTTCGGCGGTGTGCTCGCCGAGCCGGGGCGGGCGGAGGTGGTAGCGGGGCGGGGTGCGGGAGAGGCCGATCGGGTTGGCGACCAGGTCGAGCGGCGTCCCGTCCGGACCGGGCAGGGGTGCCCGGGGTTGGAGCCCGAGCGAGTCGGCGAGGGCGAAGGCGCCGGCCAGGTCGTTGACCGGGCCGCAGGGCACGCCGAGCGGGGTGAGCAGCGCGAACCACTCGGCGGCGGTGCGGCGTTCGAGGCGGGCGGTGAGTTCGGCGGCGAGCTCGTCGACGTGTGCCACCCGGTCGCCGTTGGTGGCGAAGCGGGGGTCGTCGGCCAGCCCGGGCGCGTCCAGGCCCCGGCAGAGCGCGGCGAACTGCCGGTCGTTGCCGACCGCGACGACCAGCGGGCGGTCGGCGGCGGGGAACACCTCGTACGGCGCGATGGACGGGTGGCGGTTGCCGAGGATGCCCGGCACCGCACCGGCCAGGGTGTAGCCGGCGGACTGGTTGACCAGGCCGGACAGCAGGGTGGAGAGCAGGTTCACCTCCACCAGCTGTCCCCGGCCGGACGCGTCCCGCTCGCGCAGCGCCGCCAGCACACCGACCGTCGCGTGCAGCCCGGTCAGCACGTCCACCAGCGCGACGCCGGTCTTCACCGGCTCGCCGGGGGCCGCGCCGGTCACCGACATCAGGCCGCCGACCGCCTGCACCAGCAGGTCGTAGCCGGGCAGCGCGGCGCCTGCGCCGGAGCCGAAGCCGGTGATGGAGCAGTAGATCAGCCGGGGGTTGAGGGCGCAGACCTCCTCGTGGCCGAGGCCGTGGCGGGCCATCGTGCCGGGGCGGAAGTTCTCCACCAGCACGTCGGCGCGGCGGACCAGTTCGAGGGCGCGGGCGTGGTCGGCCGGGTCGCGCAGGTCGAGGGTGAGGGAGCGCTTGTTGCGGTTGACGGAGAGGAAGTAGGTGGCCTCGCCCTGGGCGTGCGGTGGGCCCCAGGCGCGGGTGTCGTCCCCGGTGCCGGGCTGCTCGACCTTGACGACGTCGGCGCCGAGGTCGGCCAGCAGCATGGTCAGGTAGGGCGCGGCGAGGACGCGGCCGAAGTCGGCGACCAGGACGCCGTCGAGGGGGAGGGGCACCGGGCGTCCTTCGCGGGGGAGGTGGTGGAGGTGGCCGTGGCGGGCGTGAGGCTCGGCGGGCGTGGCGGTCACCGGGGAGGAGGCGAGGAGTGTGTACACGCCGACAACCGGGGAGAGATGGGTGGAACCGAGGGGTGAGTCCGCCCGCAGGCTACCCGGCCGGGAAAACACCCAATCCTGAGGTGATCGAGGAGGGCTCGGCATGACGTCCACCGGGAACGCCACCCCACTTCTCAGCGCCGCCCTCGCGCCGCTCTCCGACCTCGGCCGCGCCGACGCCGTGGCCCGACGGATCACCGAGGCGATCGCCCTCGGGCTGGTCGACCACGGTGACCAACTGCCCAGCGAGAACGACCTCGCCGACCAGCTCGGCGTCGCCAACGGCACCGTCCGGGAGGCGCTCGCGCTGCTCCGCGAGGACGGTTTGATCGAAACCCGGCGCGGCCGCAACGGCGGCAGCTTCGTGCGCACGCCCGCCGAGGGCTCGCAGCGCCGACAGCTCGCCCGGCTGCGCGACCTCGCCACCGCCGAGCTGCGCGACCTCGGCGACGAGGAACTGGCCGTCTCCGGCACCGCCGCCCGGCTCGCCGCCGAACGCGCCCCCGCCGACCCGGCCCGCGCCGACCTGACCGCCCGGCTCGGCCGGCTGGTGGACGAACTGCGCGAGGCCGCCGGACCCGCCGAGCGGCGCCGCGCCGACGCCCGCTTCCACATCGAACTCGCGGTCGCCGCCCGGTCGGTGCGCCTCACCCGGCTCGCCGTCCGGCTCCAGGCCGAGCTCGGCCCGCTGCTCTGGCTGCCCGCACCGTACGCGCCCGACCAGGAGGGGTTCGCCGAGCAGCACCGGGAGATCCTGGTCGCGGTCCTCGCCGGCGACGCCGCCACCGCCCGCGCCGCCGCCGAGGACCACACCGCCGCCTGCTTGCGCCACCTGGTCCGGGGGCACTTGCGGTTGGCCGACTCCGCAGGCCCGGTGCGGGTGCCCGGGCCCGCCGTGGGGGGCGCGTCGGCCGTTGCGGGCGGTACCGGGCGGTCGCCGATCACCTGAAGCTGTGACCCACGTCACATGGGGTTCCTGTCAGCAATCGGGGCGCCGCTCCGCTCAAGTCACCGGGAGCAAGCGAACCGACAGGAGCAGCAGATGAAGCACCGCATCGTCGTCCTCGGCGCCGGCTACGCCGGGTCCTACGTGGCCGGGAACCTGGCCCGCCGGCTGTCCCCGGCGGACACCGAGATCACCGTGGTCAACGCCGAGCCGGACTTCGTCCAGCGGTTGCGGCTGCACCAGCTCGCGGCCGGCCAGGAGATCGAGGCGCCGCGGCTCGCCGACGTCTTCGCGGGCACGGGGATCCGGCTGCGCCTGGCCCGGGTGACCGCCGTCGACCCCGAGCGCCAGGTCGTCGCCCTGGCCGACGTGGACGGGCGCGACGCCGACGGGCACGACACCGACGGGCATGACCCCGACGGGCACGGCGCGAAAGGGCGCGGCGGCGAGCTCGGCTACGACACGCTCCTCTACGCGCTCGGCAGCCACGGCGCCGTCCACGGCGTCCCCGGCGTGGCCGAGCACTCCTTCGACGTCAGCGGCCGGCCCTCGGCGCTGCGCCTGCGCGAGCGCCTGGACGACCTGAGCACGCGGGGCGGCGGGCGGGTACTGGTCGTCGGCGACGGGTTGACCGGAATCGAGACCGCCACCGAGATCGCCGAGTCCCGGCCCGGCCTGTCGGTGACGCTGGTCGCCCGTGGCGAACTGGGCGCCCCGCTCTCCGCCCGGGCCCGCGGCCACCTGCGTCAGGCCTGCGACCGGCTGGGCGTCACCGTCCTGGAGCACACCGCCGTCGAAGCCGTCGAAGCGACCCGGGTGCGGTGCGCCGACGGCACCGCTCCGGCGTCCGACGCCACCGTGTGGACGGCCGGGTTCGCGGTCAGCCCGATCGCCGCCGCCGGTGGGCTGGAGGTCACCGAGGACGGCCGGATCGTCGTCGATCGCACCATGCGGTCGGTCACCCACCCGAACGTCTACGCCGTCGGCGACAGCGCCCACGCCATCGGCGACAACGGCCGGCCGCTGCCGATGTCCTGCGCTTCGGCCGGCTACACCGGCATGCAGGCCGCGGCCGCGATCGTGGCACAGCTGACCGGCCGCAGGATCCCGCGGACGAAGCTGGAGTACCTGGGCAACCACATCAGCCTCGGGCGGCGGGACGGGATCCTGCAACTGGTCGACGGCGAGGCGCGGGCGAAACCGACGTGCGTGGGCGGCCGGAAGGCCGCGCGGATCAAGTCCGGCATCCTCAGGATGTCGCTGTGGACCACCTCGCACCCGACCTTCGGCCTGCCCAGGCGCAGGCGCCGCCTGGTCGCCGCGCCGAACGCGGCCGCCCACCAGACGGTTGCCGCTTAGGGTGGTCCGCGTGGACGGCACCGTCACCGACCGCTACGACACCAACCGGTTCGAGGCCGGCCGGAACCGGCTGGCCTCACTGGCGTACCGGCTGCTGGGCTCCGCCGCCGACGCCGAGGACGCCGTGCAGGACGCGTTCCTGCACTGGCAGGCCGCCGACCGGCAGCAGATCAAGGTGCCGGAGGCGTGGCTGACCAAGGTCGTCACCAACCTGTGCCTCGACCGGCTCCGCTCGGCACGAGCCCGCCGCGAACGCACCGTCGGCGCCTGGCTGCCCGAACCGCTCCTCGACGGCGACCCGATGCTCGGCCCGGCCGACACCTTCGAGCAGCGCGAATCGGTCTCGCTGGCCGTGCTGACCCTCATGGAACGGCTGTCACCCCCGGAGCGGGCCGTCTACGTGCTGCGCGAAGCGTTCTCCTACAGCCACGCCGAGATCGCCGAGATCCTCGACATCACCGAGTCCGCGAGCCAGCAGCACCTCCACCGGGCCCGGCGTCGCATCACCGCCGCACGCCGCCGGGCCGGCGGCGAGGTTGACCAGGCATCCGCCCGCAGGATCGTCGAGGAGTTCCTCGCCGCCGCCTCCTCGGGCCGCACCGAACGGCTGGTGGCGCTGCTCACCGACGACGCGACCGCGGTCTCCGACTCCAACGCGGCCGGCCTGGCCATGACCCTGCTGCGGTACGACACTCCGCAGCGCGTCGCCGCCATGGCCCGGGCCGGCTTCAGACCCACACCCGCGAAACGGCGACTCGTCGGCGGCACGCCCGCCGTCCACTACGCGGTCGTCAACGGGGCGCCCGCCATGCTCTTCGTGCTCGGCGACCGGGTCATCGGCGTGGTGACGTTCGACCTCGCGGGCGACCGGATCGCCACCGTGCGCGGCATCGCCGCCCCCGCCCGGCTCCTCCGCCTCGCCGGAGCCTGGCGGCGGCACGAACCGGACGTGCCGCTCGTCGCCCAGTGGTGACCCGTTGCCGACCGGGGCCCCCGGGTGCGGAGACGGTGAGCGGGTGGCTTCAGGGCCGGGTCTTCGGGCCCGGGCGGACGGGGGGCCGGGTGAAGCAGCAGTCGCCGCAGACGCCGGCGCCCGGCCCGACCCGGTAGTACAGGCAGCAGCTGGTGCGCCGGAAGGCGGTGCCGCGCGGGCCGGTGCGCAGGGTGCCGGTGCCGGCCAGCGGCGGGCGGTCGAGCAGCTCGGCGACCAGGGCCCGGGCGGGGCCCGGCGCGTGGGCGTCCAGGACCCGCAAGGTGCCGGCCAGCGCGGAGGCGGCGTTGCCCAGCAGCAGCCGGCCGGAGAGCGGGACGGCGGCCTGGATCGCCGCCGCCAACGGCTCCAACTGGCCGACCAGGACGATCTCGTGCAGCCGGTCGGCGAGTCGTCCGGGGTCGGGGGCCGGCGCGTCGAACGGTTCCGGAGGAGCCCAGAGGTCGATCGGCCCCTGCTCGGGCAGGCGCACCCAGGCGTGCGTCAGCCTGGGCACCGTGCCGAGCAGAACGGCCGCCCCGAGCCCCACCGACCAGAGGCGGGCGGCCAGTCCGAGGTGCAGGATCGATGCGGCGACCCGGGGTTCGGTGGTGCCGAGCCGCTGTGCCACCACGCGGATCCGCCCGGCCAGCGGCGCGTCCGGTCCGGTGCCGTACAGCTCGGGCAGCGGACGGTAGCCGGGTGGCGGGGCCGCGTCGGGCGAGGCGGCGGTGTCGAGCGCGAAGTACGGGCCGACGGCGGCGAGTTGGTGGTAGTCGGGTCGGGGTCGGCCGGGACGGGGGTGATCGGGCCGGCCGTGGTCGGGGTCGGGGGCGGGGTTCAACGGCCCTCCCCGGTAAGGTCGTTGAACCCCGCACCCGGTCCGGAGGCCCCGGCCGTGGCATCGGGAGCGGTGCGGCGCCCGATGCGCGGCGCGGGCGGGTGGTGGTGGACGGGCATCTGGCGGGCCTCCGGGGCGGTCGACGGTCGGTCGGCGGGCGGTTGCGGCACCGGCCCCCGGGCCCCGGCCCGTCGGGCGGGTCAGCCGCGCACGGTGAGGTCGCCCGTGGTCGTGCGGATGAACGGTACCGTGCCCTGGCAGTCGGAGACCGGCAGGCCGAACATGCCCCAGACCCAGCCGATCCGGTCCCCGTGCCGCCCGTTGTCCTGCACCGTGAGCGCGACCTTCTGGCCGATCAGCGGCCGGTCCGGGAACCACGGCGCCTGGCCCCCGGTGACCACGCCGGTGGCGATCGCGTCCCGCCCGCCCACGGCCAGGCAGGTGATGTCCCCCTCGAAGTCGGCGACCAGCCGGCCGTCGGTGTGGACGTGGGTGACGTGGAAGTGGCCGGTGGTGGCCGACGGATCGGTGTTGCGGGTGGAGCGCGCGTCCAGCTCCAGGTGGACCGGGTCGCCGGCGAAGTCGCGGAACTCGGAGGTGAGGACGGTACCGGCCTTGCCCTGCACCCGGACCGTACCGGCGGCCCCGTCCCCGGTGCCGTTCCCGGTGCCGTTGGACGAGGCGGCGGCGGGCGCGGCGGCGGCGACGGTCGCCAGCAGGCAGAGGGCGGCGGCGGTGACGGCGGGGCGGCGACGGTTCATGGCTGGGCTCGACCTTCTCGCGGGCGGAATCTCCGGTGCACCCACTCTCGCCGCCGCCGCCGCGCCGGACCTCCCGCTGTGGAGGGGAGTTGCCGCACCACCCCCTCCGCCCCGAGGAGGAGCCCGCCTCCCCCGCGAGAGCTGCCCCGTCCCCGCCCCGGCACCGCCCGGACGCGACTGCGCGCCCACGGGGCCGAGGGGATGCTCCGTGGGCGCGCGGAACCTGCGAGGTGGGGGTGGCCTCCGGACTTCGTACTGCGTGTCCTCCGGCCGAAAGTTCGATCGTCGACCGAGGTAGTACCAGCGGCAGACCCTGATCCGTCTCGATCTGTCGCCACTGCCTCCTGCGGTCGAACTCCTTCAGCTACCTCGCAGGTCCACCTCCCATCATGCGCCTCCTACGCCGTGTGCACCAGGGGTCAACCACCCGAAATCGGGCGAATTTAGCAAACCGGCCGTGGGTCGACGGCTATCAACGGCGATCCACGACGCGCCTCACGCCTTCGGCCAGCCGTCGACGAAGGAGAGCGTCCGGTGGTACGGCCCCTCCGGCCCGGTGCTCCGGTAGTCCTCCGTGCTGGAGCCGGTGCGGACGGTGCGGTCGCCGTCGTGGCGGTGCGCGGTCGGGCGCAGCGTGTGGTCGACGGTCGAGCGCTCGGTGACGTGGCCGCCGGTCGCCGTGGTGGCCTCGCGGTGGTAGCCGAGGTCCATGGCGGTCTGCTGGTCGGTGTTGCCCGCCGCGTCGTGAGTGACGCGGTAGGTGACGTCCAGCGGTTCGCCCTCGTGCACGGTGGTGGTGCGGTGCGGGCCGCCGCCCCAGCTGCTGGTGGTGCGGGTGAGATCGGTGGTGTTGTGCAGGGTGATGTCGTTGCCGCTGTCGCGCAGTTGTTGGGCGGAGGAGAAGGCGAGGTCGTCGCGGACCTCGGTGGTGATCCGGCCGTGCGAGGTCTGCACCCAGCCCCGGGCGCTGTCGTGCCGGGCGGCGGTGACCGTCCAGTCGCCGCTGCCGCCGCCGTGGTCCGCGAGCGCGGTGCCGAGGGTGGCCTCCGGGGCGACCCGGTGGTCGGTGAGCTGGCCGGTGGTGCGGGCGGAGCCGTGGTCGACGTCGGCGAACAGGTTGACCTGGCCGGTCCAGACGTCGTTGCTCTGCGCCTCGGCGGCGTTCACCGTGATGCCGACGGTGTGCGGCCGGCCGTCGAGCAGCAGCCCGACGTACGGGGTCAGGTCGAGCCGGTAGGCGGGCAGGTCGAAGGCGAAGACGCCGGGGACGGGCCGCCACAGCAGCGGGTCCCAGCCGCCGGTGTAGATCACCGGGTACGGCCAGACCGCGCCGGCCGTCCGCCCGTCGACGGTCAGTCGCAGTTCCCGGAACGGGCCCTTGCCGCAGGCCCCGATGCTCGGGTTGGCGCGGACGAACTCGTCGGGCGCGGAGGCGTACGCGAACTCCTCGCAGGCGCCGCCGCCCCGGGTGTACACCTCGGCGGTGAGGCGCTCCAGGTTCTGCGGGAAGACGAGCTCCCGGCCGGCCGTCGGGGCGGCCTGGGTGAGCGCGAACGGGCCGGTGGTGAGCAGCCGGTCGGCGGTGCGGGCGGCGGGCCACCGGGCGTCGGCGGTGTAGAAGGTCAGGCTCGCGGTGATCGTGAAGACGCCGGTGTAGGTGGCGTCGGTGACGTTGGCGAGGTCGAAGGAGAACGGCTGCGGGCCGGCGGTGAACAGCGGCGCGTAGCGGGTGAGATCGCGTTCGAGGTTCCACTCGATGCCGTCCTTGGACGGCTCCGGGGTGGAGGAGAGCAGCACCTGGACGCCGCCGACGCGGACGCTGAAGAGCCGGTCGAACTGCCGCCCGGCGACCTGGCCGTGGAGGTCCAGCACCACCGCCGACCAGGGGCCGGCGCAGTCGGCGGGCGGGGTGACGGTGGCGGTGTACGGGGTGTCGGGCGGGTTGCCGTAGCCGTTGCGGAACTGCTGCTGGTGCATCACCTCGACGGTGCAGGCGCGGCTGTCGGGGCGGGTGAGCGGCCGGGTGGCGGTGACCGGGTCGTGGTAGTCGGTGCCGAAGTCGGCGTGCGCGGGGCCGGCGGCGGTGAGGGTGGCGGCGACGGTCAGGGCGGTGGCGCCGAGTAACCGGGCGGCGCAGCGGAGGAGTTGGCGGACGGCCAAGGGGTGTCCTCGGGGTCGGGCGGTCCGCGGGCGGTGCCGTGGACCGGGTGGACGGTGCGGGCATCCTTGCGGCGGTGGCATGCCAGCGTCAAGGAGTGCGGGGCGTCCCCCGGCGTCCCCCGCAGGGCCTTCGTCGCAGGCCCTCTGCCACCGGTCCTCCGTCACGGGTCCTCCGTCACAGGGCCTCCAGTGCCGCCGCCTCCTGCCGGATCAGGTCGCGCAGCGCGGCGAGCCGGGGCCGGCCGTCGTCCAGCCGCCACTGCATCTCCAGCGGCAGGACGGCCCGGCCGTCCAGCCGGACGGTGGCCACGTCCTCGGTGAGGTGACCGGTCATCGAGCCGGGCACCAGGGAGAACGCGCGGTTGCGGGCGAGCAGGTAGAGCCGGGAGCCGACGATGCGCGGCGGGCTGACCAGGACCGGCGGGTCGACCCCGTGGTCCGCGCAGAGGCCGAGGACGTGGTCGTAGTAGCGCGGGTGCTGCTCGCGCGGCCACAACAGCAGCGGCAGGTCGCGCAGTTCGGCCAGCCCGACGGCCGACCGGCCGGCCAGCGGGTGGTCCCGGCCGAGGGCGACCAGGACCGGCTCGTCGGCGATCCGCTCCAGCCGGTAGCCGGGCACCTCGTGCAGGAAGCGGCCGAGGCCGATGTCGGCCAGCTCGGCGGCCAGGGTGTTGGACACCTGCCCGGTGTCGACGGCGAGTTCGGCGGTGTGCAGCGCGGGCAGCTCCTGCTCGGCGCGGCTGACCACGGCGGGCAGCAGCCGGTTCACCACGCTCGGCGAGGCGACGATCCGGGCCGTCCCGAGCCGGGACTCCTCGTGCAGCCGGACCCGGGCCAGCAGCGTCCCGGCCTGCGCCAGCAGCCGCGCGCTCTCGGCGGCCATCACCTCGCCCGCCTCGGTGAGGGCGACGGACCGGCGGCTGCGGTCGAACAGCTCGACGCCGACGGTCCGTTCCAGCCGGGCGACCTCCTGACTGACCGTCGGCTGGGAGATGTGCAGCCGTTCCGCCGCCCGCCCGAAGTGCAGTGTCTCGGCGACGGTCAGGAAGACTTCGAGCTGACGCAAGGTGAAACCCATGGTGGGAAGCCTAGGCGCCAACCGATAGCCGGACGTCTATCGGATGCCCCAGGACTCATTCTGGATTCCGATGTGAACCGTCCATACGCTGAACGGCACGTTGCCCCACCGCAGTGGCATCTCACAGAGAGCGCGCCTCGCATCATGACCGGACAGCCCCCCATCAGTGCCCCCGACGCTCCCGACGCTCCCAGTGCCCCCGACGCCGTCGGAGCTCCCGCCGCCGGCGGGATCCGCGTGTCCGAGGAGGTCGCCCAGGCCGTCGCCGACGGTCGTCCGGTGGTCGCCCTGGAGTCGACGATCTTCACCCACGGCCTGCCGCGGCCGCGCAACCTCACCGTCGCGCTGGAGGCGGAGGAGCAGCTCCGGAAGGCCGGCGTCGTCCCGGCGACCATCGGCGTGTTCGCCGGGGTGCCCACCGTCGGCCTGACCACCGGACAGATCACCGAGTTGTCCGGGACGGACGGCTTGGACAAGGTGAGCCTGCGCGACCTGCCGGTGGTGGCCGCGCTCGGCCGGCACGGCGGCACCACCGTCGCCGCCACCGCCTTCCTCGCCCACCGCGCGGGCATCCGGGTCTTCTCCACCGGCGGGCTCGGTGGCGTCCACTTCGGCGCCTCCGAGAGCTTCGACGAGTCGGCCGACATGACCACCCTCGCCGCGACGCCGGTCACCGTGATCAGCGCGGGCGTGAAGTCCATCCTCGACATCCGGGCCACCCTGGAGCGGTTCGAGACCTTCAACATCCCGGTCATCGGCTACCGCACCCGCAAGTACCCCGGCTTCTACATCACCGACTCCGGCCACGAGATCGCCTACCGCGTCGAGTCGCCCGAGGAGGCCGCCCGGGTCATCGAGGCCCGCGACCGCCTCGACCTGCCGCAGGCAGTCCTGATCGCCAACCCGGTCGACCCGGCCAAGCAGCTGCCGCCGGAGGAGCTGGACGGCATCCTCGCCCGGGCCTGGGCCGAGGCCGAGCGGCAGGGCGTCACCGGCAACGCCTCGACGCCGTTCCTGCTCGACCACATCCAGCGCGACACCGGCGGCCGCAGCCTGGAGGTCAACATCGAGGTCTACCGGGGCAACGTCCGGCTCGGCGGTGAGATCGCGACCGCGCTGGCCGCCGCCGCCACGACCGGGGCCTGACCCCGTGCTGGGGGTGCTCGGCGACCTCGTCGAGGACATCGTGGTCTGGGTCGACGGCCCGCTGCGGCACGGCACCGACTCCAGCGCCCGGGTCTTCCGGCGACGCGGCGGCAGCGCGGCCAACGTCGCCGGGTTCGCCGCCGCACGGTGCCCGGCCCGCTTCATCGGCTGCGTCGGCGACGACCCGGTCGGCGACGGCGTCGTCGCCGAACTCACCGGCCACGGCGTGGACGTACGGGTGGAGCGGCGCGGCCGCACCGGCAGCATCGTGGTGCTCATCGACCCGGACGGCGAGCGCACCATGCTGCCCGACCGGGGCGCGGCGACCCTGTTGGAGCCCGTCCCGGACGCCTGGCTGGCCGGCCTCACCCACCTGCACGTGCCCGCCTACTCCTTCGACGGCGAGCCGGTCCGCCGCGCCGCCGTCGACGCGCTCGCCCGGGTCCGGCGAGCGGGCGGCACCACCTCGGTGGACGCCTCCTCGACCGGCATGCTGGAGCAGTTCGGGCGGGCGCGCTTCCTGGACCTGGCCGAGGAGTTGGCGCCGACCTTCGTGTTCGCCAACCGCTCGGAGTCCGGGTACCTCGGGCTGCTGGTGGACGGCCGGCCCGGGCCCGAGCGGGCCAGGCTGGCGGCCACCACGGTGGTCACCAAGGCGGGGGCCGAGGCCACCACCGTCGACGTGCCCGGGGAACCGCTGTTCACCGTGCCGGTGCCGCCGGTGCGCGAGGTCCGCGACCTGACCGGGGCGGGGGACGCCTTCGCGGCCGGGTTCCTCGCCGGGTTCCTGGCGGACGGCGACCTGCGGCGGGCCGCCGGGCTCGGGCACGGGTGTGCGGCGCGGGTGCTGGCCTCGCCGGGGGCGTCGTTCGGGGAGCCGGGCGAGACGGGGTGACGGGGGTGGGTGGCCTCGGGTCTTCGGTCGCCCCGGGGCCGCCCGCGCGCCGTCAGTGCTGCGCCTCCTTGCGCAGGAAGCGCTTGAGGCGCTGCCACGGCCAGGTGTTGATCACGTCCTCGGTGGTCAGCCAGCCGCGCTGCGCCGTGCCGATGCCGTAGCGCGGGTAGGCGAGGTGCGGGGTGGCGTGGGCGTCGCTGTCGATCGCGAAGCGCACTCCGTGGCGCTTCGCCCGCAGGACGTCCTCGTCGCGCAGGTCGAGCCGCTGCGGGGAGCTGTTGATCTCGATCGCGGTGCCGGTGCGCGCGGCGGCCGCGAACACCGCGTCCAGGTCGACGTCGATCGGTCCGCGACGGCCGATCCGGCGGGTGGTGAGGTGGCCGATGACGTGCACGTACGGGTTCTCGCAGGCGCGGATCAGACGGCGGGTCTGGGCGTCCCGGCCGGCGGTGAAGTGCGAGTGCACGGAGGCCACGCAGACGTCGAAGCCGGCCAGGAACTCGGGCGGCCAGTCCACGCCGCCGTCCGGACCGATGTTCAGCTCGGTGCCGTGCAGCAGCCGCAACTTCTTGTGCCGGTCGGCGAGTCGGCGCAGCTGCTCGCGCTGGGCGAGCATCTTCTCGTCCGTCATCCGCTGCATCACCAGGTCCGGCGCGTGGTCGGTGACGGCGTAGTAGGAGTAGCCGCGGGCGGCCGCGGTGTCGATCATCTCCTCCAGGGTGGCCAGCCCGTCGGTCAGGTCGGTGTGCGTGTGCAGGTCGCCGCGCAGGTCCGACTCCTGGACCAGGTCCGGGAGTTCACCGCGCAGGGCGGCCTCGATCTCGCCCCGGTCCTCGCGCAGCGGCGGCGCGATCCACGGCAGCCCGAGCGCCGCGTACACCTCCTCCTCGGTGGCCGACACCACCTTCTCGCCGGCCTCCGCGTTGCTCTTGGCCTTGCTCGCCGCCTTGCTCCCCGTCTTGCTCCTCGTCTTGCTCGCCGCCTTGCCCTCCGCTGGTTCGTCGGCCCGGAACAGCCCGTACTCGGACAGCTTCAGCCCGGCCCGGACGGCCATCGTGCGCAGCTTGATGTTGTGCGCCTTGGAGCCGGTGAAGTACACCAGCGCCGCGCCCCAGTCCTCCTCCGGGACCACCCGCAGGTCGACCTGCACGCCCTGGCTGGTCCGCACCGAGGTCTTGGTCGGGCCGCTGCCGATCACCTCGGCCACGTACGGGAGTTCGGTGAGCGCGGCCATCAGCGGGGCCGAGTCGGCGGCGGTCGCCAGCACGTCGATGTCGCCGACCGTCTCGCGCATCCGGCGCAGCGAACCGGCGTACGCGCAGCGGGTGCAGCCGGGCACGGCCGACAGCGCGGCGACGAGCTGTTCGGCCAGCTCGGTGGCCTCGTCGAGCAGGGTCCGCCCGCCGGACTGCCGCATCAGCTCGATGCCGTGCAGGATCTTCTCGCCGCTGCGCTCGCCGAATCCGGCCACCTCGCCCAGCCGGTCGGCGCGGATCGCCTCGGCCAGTTCGTCCACGGAGGCGATGCCGAGGTCGCGGTAGAGGGCCAGGGCGCGCTTCGGGCCGACGCTCGGTACGGCCATCATCTCCCGTACACCGGAAGGGATTTCGGCGCGCAGGGTCTCCAGGGCGGTGATCTTCCCGGTGGTGAGGTACTCGGCGACCTTCTCGGCGGTCGACTTCCCGACCCCGGGGATCTGTTGCAGGCCCTTGACGTCCAGTCCGGCGAGGTCCCCGGGGTGTCCGCCGACCGCGCGGGCGGCCTTCTCGTAGGCGCGGGCCCGGAAGGCGTCCCCGCCGGTGATGTTGATCAGGTCGGCGTACTCCTGGAGCAGCTCCCGCACCTGGTCGTTGAGCCGGGGCATGGGGCCAGTCTAGGTTCGGCGGGGCGGCCGCGCCGCCCTTCCCCGCCCGCCCTGCCTGCCCCCGCCCTACCGTGCCCTGCCCCGCCCTGCCCCGCCGGTCGGCGGGTGTGGCACCGGCCGCTCGGCGGGGGCAGATGTCCGGTTCGCGTCCTAGAGCCGGATTGTCACCCGGTCGGAGGAGGCGCAGGCTGGCAGCAGGGCCTGGGAAGCGGCCCGTTGCGGTCGGCCGCGGAACCGAGGACGGCTGCCGCACACGTGCGAGGGGCAAGCAATGGCACGCCGGAATCTCTGGGGCTACGTCTCGTCGGGGGCTCGGGCGCTCGGCGCGCTCGGCGTGGCGGGCGGCTCGGGCCGGGTGGGTGCGCCGGGCCGCGTGGGCGGGGCCGGTCGGGTCGGCGGGGTCGGTGGCGCTGCGCTGGACGAGGATCCCGGTCCGTACCACCCGGGCGAGATGGCCGGGCCCCGCGCGCTGTCGCGGTCGGAGCTGGAGCGGCTGCGCTGGACCGGTCGGCAGGCCGGCTGCGAGCCACAGGCGCGGCACGTCCAGGTGGCCGAGGTGGTCCGGCGGGTGGTGCGCGGCGGCGGCCGGGCGGCGGTGGTGACGGTACGGCTGGCGCCCGGGCTGCCGGTGGTGACCGGGGACGCCCGGCGGCTGGAGTCGGCCCTGGCCGGGCTGGTCGACCACGCGATCCGGCGCAGCCCGCTGGGCAGCCGGGTGATGGTCCGGGTCGACGTCGCGGGCGCGGCGGGGGCGCGCGCGGTGGCGCCGGGCGGGGCCGGTGCGGTGGGGCGGCCGCGGGGCCGGGTGGAGATCCGGGTGTCGGACCGCGGCCCCTGCGAGCTGCCCGAGGCGCGTGAGTGGCTGCTCGCGGGCGTACGGGCCGACGGCCCGGTCGGGGCGGCCCTGCACAGCCTGGTGCTGGCCTCCGGCGGGCGGCTCGCGGTCGAGTGCACACCGGGCGGCGGTCTGACCGTGGTGCTGCTGCTCACCGTGGCCCACACCTGACCTGCTCCGCTCTCAACCCCCCTTTCACCTGCGGCTCTTCGGCGCTGGGGGAGCCCTGTCGGTACCGCAAAGACTTCTTCGCAAAAAACATTTGCAAAGGGGTCTTTGTGGTTCTACGCTCCTGCTATGACCGATGAACGCCGCTGGCCGCACAGCAAGGATCCGCAGACCGACGTCGTGCTCAACGCCAAGGGGCTGCGGGCGTTGGCCCATCCCGTCCGCATGCAGCTGCTCGGGCTGCTGCGCAAGGAGGGGCCGTCCACCGCGACGAGGCTGGCCGAGCGTCTGGGCCTGAACTCCGGCGCGACCAGCTACCACCTGCGCCAGCTCGCCGCCGCGGGCTTCGTGGAGGAGGACGAGGAGCGCGGCAACGCCCGCGAGCGCTGGTGGCGGTCGGTGCACAAGCTCACCGTCTGGACGGGGGAGGACATGGCCGCCGAGGAGCCGGCGGCCGTCACCGACTACCTGCGGTCGGTCCTCGCGGCGCACACGCTGACCGCCCAGCGGGTGGTGAACGCGTTCGAGACCATGCCGAGGGAGTGGCGGAAGTCGGTCGACCTCAGCGATCTGGTGCTCCGGCTCACGCCCGAGGAGGCGCAGGAGCTGTCCGAGGAGATGACGGCCCTGATCGGGCGCTACCGGCGGGTCGACCTGGGCGGCCCGATACCGGAGGGAGCCGAGCAGGTGAGCGTGGTCTACCACGTGCTGCCCGAGCCGCAGACCGTCACCGAGGACGCCGAGTAGCCGGCCGCTACGACCGGGGGAGGGGAACGTCATGACCACCACTGCCACCACCACTGCCACCACCACTGCCACCACCACGGGGTCCACCACCACGGGGTCCGCCACCGCGGCACGCACCACCGCCGTCGCGGGTCCGCCCGCCCGCAGCCTCCGGCCGCTGGTCGGGGTGCTCGCCGCCACGGCCGTGTCCCTGACCGGGACACGGGTCTCGGCGATCGCCCTGCCCTGGTTCGTGCTGGCCACCACCGGCAGCGCCACCATGACCGGCCTGGTCGCCTTCGCCGAGATGACGCCGTACGTGCTGGTCAAGGCGCTGACCGGGCCGCTGGTCGACCGGCTGGGCCCGCGCGTGGTGTCCTGGACGACGGACGCGGTGAGCGCCGTCGCGGCCGGGCTCGTCCCGCTGCTGCACGCGCTGGGGCTGCTGCCGTTCGGGCTGCTGCTGGCGATGGTCGCGATGATCGGCGCGATGCGCGGCCCGGGGGATCTGGCCAAGTCCGTGATGGTCCCCGAGGCCGCCGACCACGCCCGGATGCCGTTGGAGCGCGCCACCGGTCTCTCCGGGGTCACCGAACGGCTGGCCTCCACGATCGGCCCGGCGGTCGGCGGCGGACTGGTCGCGCTGATGGGCCCGATGGCCGGGCTGGCGGTCAACGCGGCCACCTTCGCCCTCGGCTCCCTCGTCATCGCCCTCGCCCTCCCGCGCGGCATGGGCCGCTCGGCGGCCGCGCCGGAGGCACGGGTGTCCGCGGGTGCGGAGGAGGGCCCGGGTAAGGAGGAGGCCTCGGGCGCCGAGGAGACCTCAGGGGCGGAGCAGGCCGAACCGGCCGGCTACTGGCGGATGTTCCGCGAGGGCTTCACCTTCCTGCGCAGCGAGCCGCTGCTGCTCACCGTGATCGTGATGGTCGGCATCACCAACCTGCTCGACGCGGGCTTCATAACGGTCCTGGTCCCGGTCTGGGCGCGGGAGTCCGGCGGCGGCCCGGCCGCCATCGGCCTGACCGGCAGCGTCCTCGGGATCGCGGCGGTGGCCGGCAGCCTGATCGCGGCCGCGGTCGCCCACCGGCTGCCCCGTCGAACGGTGTTCTTCGCCGGGTTCCTGCTGGCCGGTGCGCCCCGCTACATCGTGCTCGCCCTCGACGCGCCGATGTGGGTGGTGCTCACGGTCTTCGCCATCGTCGGCTTCGGCTCCGGCTTCCTCAACCCGATCCTCGGCGCGGTGCTCTTCGAGCGCGTGCCCCGCCAGCTCCTCGGCCGCGTCCACGCCCTCGGCGACTCCCTCGCCTGGGCCGGCATCCCCCTCGGCGGCCTGCTGGCCGGCGCGGCGGTCGCCCTGGTCGGCCTGATACCCACCCTGGTGGCCGGCGGCCTGCTCTACTTCGCCACCACCAACTTCGCCGGCCTCCGCCCCGAATGGCGCACCATGGACAGCCGCCGCCCGGAGCCCACCGAGGCAGCCCCGGCAGCCCCGGCCCAGCCGGAGCCGGTCGCCGCCGGCTCGTAGTCCGCTGGGCGGCTTGACTGAGCGTCCGTGCCCGCCGCCGGACAGTCGCGGCTCAGCGGTAGGAGCCGTGCCGGTGCTGGTGCGGCTCGGCGGCGGGCACGGGCGGGCCGGACGGCGGTTGAGCAGCCCAGTGGAGCAACAGGACGCTGACCAGGGCCGCCACGGCGCACCAGGTGGAGACGAAGGCGAAGCGCCACAGCAGGGCGCACAGGGCGGCGCCGATGCCGGTGAGCAGGCCGAGGCGGCGGAGCAACCGGTCGCCGCTCACGAGGAGGGAACCGATGGTCGCGAGGAGATAGCCGGACAGGAGGAGGCCGGGATGCGGGATGCCGATGCCGTAGCCGAGGGTGTGGCCGTGTTCGGCCGCCGTCACCGGGTGGGTGGCGACGGCCGTGCCGAGGGGGATTGCGACCGTCGCACCGAGCAGGATGAGGGCGGCGAGGAGGCGGCGTCGGGCGGGCCCGGTGGGGCCGTCGGGTTCCCCGGCCGCGCACCACACCCCGGTGGGGACCAGGACGGGCAGCAACGGCAGGGCGATCACCGCCCATGTGGTCCGGGCCGCGTCGGCGAGGGCGGCGGGCAGCGCGCCGTCCGTCCCGAGCCAGACCAGGGCCTCGACCAGCTGGTGCAGGCCCAGCACCAGCGGGAGCCCGGCGAGTACCAGCCGTCGGGGCCGTCCGACCCGGTGCGCGCGTACCAGGCAGAGCACGCCGACGGCCGCCACCACCCCACCGGCCACGGCGTCCGCCTGCGCGCTCCAGCACATCGCCCGCCCCGCCTATCCGCCCCGGGCCTTGCCCCCGCCCTCGCCCCCTTCACCGTCCCCGCTCCCGCCTCTGCTCCCGCCTCTGCCCTCGCCCTCGCTGTCCCGGTCGGCACCCGGCTGACCGCCCGGCTCCTCCCCCTCGGACCCGTCCTCCGGCGATGCCCCGACGCTCTCCAGGATGTCGCCGACGCTCCCCGGCATGGCCGGGTGACGGCCGATCACGATCACCCCGATCACCATGGCCACCAGTCCGGCCACCTCCCAGGCCAGCGCGCCGGGGGTCACCCGCAGCCGGTCGCCGAGGAAGCCGACCGCGCAGGCGATCCCGGCCACCGGCTGGGCGGCGGTCAGCGCGGGCAGCGACATCCGCAGGGGCGCGGCCTCGAAGGCGCTCTGCACCAGCAGCAGTCCGACCACGCCAGCCGCCACCACGGCGTACGGCTGCCAGCTCCGCAGCACCGCGTCCACCCCGTTGTGGTCCAGGCGCTGGGTGGTGGTGCGGGTGAGCGCGTCCTGGAGGCCGTAGAGCAGACCGGCGGCGAGCGCGAGCAGGGTGGCCTCCTCGAACAGGGGCAGCCGCCGGGCCATCGAGACCAGCAGCAGGGTGAGTCCGACCACCGTGCCGATCACCAGCCAGTGCCGGAGCTCGCTGGCGGGTTCCCCGCCGCCCTTGGGCTGGCCGGCCACGATGAACGCGGTCACCCCCAGCCCGAGCAGCAACACCCCGGCCCAGCCCGAGCGGCCGAGGGTCTGATGGGTCAGCATCCGGGAGAGCGCCATGGCGAACAGCAGATTGGTCGCGAGCAGCGGTTCGACCAGGGACACCTCGCCCTGGTTGAGGGCGAGCGCGGAGAGGATCAGGCCGCTCACCATGAACCCGGTGCCGAGCAGCCACTCCGGCATCCGCATCAGGTCCAGCAGGAGGCGCCAGTGCAGCAAGTCGGCACGGGGGGCCCGCTGCGCCGCGTGCTGTTGGAGGACGAAGCCGAGTCCCAGGAAGCAGGCGGCGCTCAGGGCGAGGAGGAAGACCGCCACGAAGAGCCATCCGGTTGTCGCTGCCCGCGCCGCGCCGGTGGGTCCGGGGTCCGTCGGCGGTCGCGGCGCGCTTCCGTCAGCGTACCGCCGGGGCGCCGCCGGGGCCGTTCGGGCGCGGGGCGGTGGGCCGGGCCGGCGCGGGGTGGCCCGCGCTTGCCGCTTCGGGCGGGGCGGGCGCACGCTGGTGTGAGCGGCCACGCGGGCCACCGCCCGTACCGGTCCGGACAAGGCGCTTCGGGGGCCGGCGCCAGGAGGTGTGGCATGCACAACCAGTGGGATGTGGAGCTGAGCTTCGAGGAGGACGGCGTGCACACGGCGTGTGACGCCAGGCTGACGGGTGCGCGGGCACCCGGTCTGAGCGCCCACGGGGAGGCCGTGAAGAGCGCCGAGGACCGCCCGCTCGCCAGGATCGGCGAGGAGATGGCGGCCTCCCGCGCCCTGGAGGAACTGTCCCGCAAGCTGCGGGCCCAGGCCACCGGGGAGATCGACGACGAAGGGCGCCGGCCGGGCTACCTGGTGTACTGACCGGCCGATCGGGCCGAAGCGGCTGAACGTCGGCACCCACCGCCCCCGGCCCGGCCGGGGGCAGCGGTCGGTCACGGCTGAGCCCGGCCGCCGCTTGCGGTCGGCGCCGTGTGCTGGCCAGTCGGCCGGCCCGCCGGTGCGGGCGAACTCGATCCAGCGGGCGTGTACGGTCCGCACGAGGTCGGCGGGGGCATCGCGGGTGTCCCGGACGAACGGGATGTCGATCAGCTGGCAGGCCCCCAGGGGCAGGTCGGATCCGGTGGCCACCGGCGAGCGCCTGCCCAGTTCGAACACGTACGTCGGGGCCGTGGCTTTCGTGCGGGCGTCGGCGACCCGGTAGCTGGGGATCCGGGAGAACCGGTCGGTCATCACGGCCGCGAACACCTCGGCCGGCACCGAGCGGGGATAGGTCGGGTGGGCGTCGGCAGCGTCGGCACCGTCGGCGTCGGCGGTCTCCCTGCGCGGGGTGACGAAGATGCGGTGCTCCTCGGTCGTGGTGCCGATCAGCAGCGGGACGTCGGACCCCGCGCTCGCAGCGATGGCGTGGATCGGCGCCCGTGCCAGCAGGTCGCCGTCGATCACCGGCAGGAAGGACATGCCGCAGGAGTCGATGGTGCTGTCGCCGTACTTCGAGCGGTAGGCGCCGGCGACGACGTCCTGGTGCACCTGCTGCTGGGCTTCGATGAGGCCGCCGGGGGCGATCCGGCTGAACTCCGCGAAGGTGGGCGCGATGCCCAGTCGGCGGGCGACCTCCTCGACGACGAGTGCCGCGTCGTTGACGGTCTGGCCGATGTGGGCGGTGCCGCTCTGCACGATGGCCTTGTGGAACAGTCCGGTGCCCGTGGACAGCAGGGCCGGAATGCTCATCGCCCCGGCCGACTCGCCGAACACCGTGACGTCGTTCGACGGTCGGTGCGGCCGAGGCAGCCGACGGTCCACGAGAAGACCACCGAACGGGGCGTGTGCGTGGACATTCACCCTGGGCTCACCCGAACGAGGTAGCCCAGGGCGGCATCGCCGTAGCCCCCGCCCAGGGGGAAGGCGGTCGCGACTACGCGGATCCAAGGCGTGCGAGATGGACGGTGATGTCGGCGGAGATCTCGACCGTCTCGGGCAGGACCTGCGCGATCGCCTCGAACACCAGCTGTCGTGCCGGTTGCGGCAGTTGGAGGTACGCCGAGACGGTCGAGAGGTGGCCGACGTAGTCGGCGGCGGGCAGCGTCAAGCGCCGCTTGACGACGGACTGCTGGACGTCCAGGAACAGCGGGGACCGGAGCAGCTCGGTACCGGGCCACTGCATCTGCGCGTCCGGCGTTGTGCCGTCGGGCGACGGAACCTCGTCGCTGTCCAGGAACGGCGCCCGGGCCGCTCGCACGGCCTCCTCGACCGCGGGGTCGGCCAGCTGGAACGGGCCACCGAAGGAGGCGAACACGCCGCCCGGTTCCAGCAGCGCCGCCACCCGGGACCACCGACCCTCCGGGCGGGTCCAGTGCAGGGCCGCCGCCGCATAGACCAACCCGTAGGTCTCCCCCGGCCGCGGGTCCAGGTCCTCGAGGGAGGCCTGAACGGGCGTCACGTTGGCCGGTGCCGTCCTCCGCAGTTCGGCGAGCATGGCGGCGTCGGGCTCGGTCGCCGTCACGGCGACCCCGTGTCCCGCGAACAGGCGGGTCGCCTTGCCGGTCCCCGCGCCGATCTCCAGGGCCGTCCGAACCGGCCGGCCCGCATACGCCGTCACCGTGGTGAAGAGCTCTTCCGGATACCCCGGCCGGAACCGTTCGTAGGCTTCGGCGATCGCGCCGAAGCTCAGGGCACGAGCAGACATGCCGAGCATCCTGGCACGACCGGGGCGGACGGCAGACCGATTTTGCGAAGGCCGCTGCTCTGCGAAGGCCGCTGCGGCCGGGCTTGGCGCGATCCGCAGGGCCGCGTTCCGCAGGCGCCGCTCGTTAGCCTGTGCGGATGGGAGTGGACATCACCGTGGTCATGGTCGACTGGGCGCAGCTGGCCCGGATACCCGCGGACGGGCGGCTGGCGGCGCTGGATGATGCGGTGTATCCGCCGTACTGCTGCGCGTCGTGCGAGGACGCCGACTACGCGGTGGAGGGCGGATGGGTGTGGCCGCGGCAGTCGCGGTGGTGCGCCGAGTACCGGTTCTTCGGGACCACCGGCTCCTGGGGCTGGCACCTCCACCTGGCCAACGCCTGGGCGGACATCAGGCCGTTGGCCGCCCCCGACCTGCGGGACGCCCTCGACTGCTTCCTGGGCGGCCTGGTCTGGGACCGCCCGGACGAGGCCCCGGGCTCGGGACCGGGAACGGAGACAGCAGCGGACGACGAGGACCCGCCGGCGGGCGGCTTCCCCGACGACCCCGTGCCGTGGCGCCCGCGCGTACATCTGGTGCGTGCGCCGGACGAGGTGCCGGCCCTCGTGCGCGCCTGGAACGCGGCCGAGCCGCGGCTGGAGGAACTGCGCGAGCACTTCGACGCCGAGGTCGCGTCCTGGGCGGCCCGGCCCGCGACCTTCGACGCCGCCGTCGCGCTGCTGCGCGAGTGGGGTGAGGTGGTCACCCGGGCCGGGGCGCGGGGTTGGGGCCTGATCGGACTGCGGTAGTGACTGACGGGCGGGCGGGTGGCGGCCCCGGGTGAGCCGCGGTCAGGTGTGGGGGTCGGCGAGGAAGTCGGTCAGGTGGGCGTTGACCTCGGGGGCCGCCGCCATCGGGAGGGCGTGGTGCGAGACCCCGGGGACGACGTCGACGACGGCGGCGGGCAGGGCGCGGCGGGCCGCCCGGGCGAGCCGGTGGGCGTCGTGGGTGCGGGACCGTTCGGCGAGCAGGACGAGGGTCGGCGTGGTGAGCCCGTGGAGCCGGTCGGCCGAGGGCCGGGGGCCGGTGACGACCCGGGAGGCGGGGAAGTCGGCGTACCCGAGGGCGTACACCTCGCGCCAGTCGGCGTCCGGGTGCGGGCCGCTGCCGGTCTCCCAGTCGAGGTAGGCGCGGGCGCGGGCGGCGGTGCGGCGGGGGAGGAAGAGCGGCAGTGCGCGCAGCAGGTAGCCGGGGCGGAAGCCGGCGAAGCACTGGGTCGGGTCGAGCAGGGCGAGCCGGCGGACCCGCTGGGGCGCGTGGAGGGCGTACCGGAGGGCGATCCAGCCGCCGTACGAGTGGCCGCAGAAGTCGACCGCGGGGGCGCCGGGTTCACCGAACGCGCCGGCTTCGCCGAGGACACCGGCTTCGCCGAGGACGGCATCCAGGACGGCGTCGAGCCAGCCGAGCAGTCCGGGGAGGCCGCCGAGCGGGCTGCCGTCGTGGACGCTGCGCCCGGGGTCGCCGATGAGGTCGACGGCGAGGACGCGGTGCCCGGCGCCGGCGAGCGCCCCGGCGTTGGCGAACCACATGGCGGAGGTGGCGCCGCCGCCGCTCAGCAGGACGAGCGGCCGGCCGTCGCGCGGGCCGCAGACGTTGATCCGGGTGGTGCCGTGGGCGGTGCGGACGGTGTGGGCTTCGACCGGGACGGGCCAGCGGGCGAGCAGGGCGTCGTAGGCGGAGAGGAAGTCGGCGGGCGGCGCGGTACGGGGGCGAGAAGCGGTCGAGGGGGACAAGGCGGGCCTCCATGGGAGAGGATGACATCGCTCGCTGAGCAAGTATCTCGCTGAGCGAGAGAATAAGAGGGAGAGTACCGGCAGATTCCTGCCGGAGGAAGGACGAGAGGATGTCCGAGGCCGAGGAGCCGATGCGGCTGGTCCACCTGCTGCGCGGGCTGACCGTCGAACTCGATCTGTTCGGAGCCGAGTTCGCGGCCCGCCACGGGCTGCACCCGACGGACCTGCGGGCGCTGATCCACCTGCTGGACGCCGCCCGGGCCGGCGAGGTGGTCACCCCGGGGCGGCTCGGGGAGGCGCTGCGGCTGAACTCGGCCGGCACCACCGGCCTGCTGGACCGGCTGGAGCGGCTCGGGCTGGTCCGTCGCGAGCGCGACCCGCAGGACCGCCGGAAGGTCCGGCTGGTGGTCGAGGAGCGGGCGATCGAGCTGGGGCAGGGCTTCTTCGGCGGGCTGATCGGCGATCTGGTGGCGGCGATGGGGCGGTTCGACCCGGCGGAGCTGGCGACGGCCCGGCGCTTCCTGCTGGCGATGACCGAGGTGGTGGCCGCCGCCCGGGAGGCGTGAGCCATCGGCTGGCTCCCCGGTCGGCGGCCGGCGGTCGGCGCGTCAGGCGACCGGTGCGTCAGGCGATCGGTGCGTCAGGCGGCCGGAGGGTCAGGCGGCCGGAGCGTCAGGCCGGTCCGAGCAGCCAGCTGATCAGGGACAGGGTCGCCATGGACACCAGGGTCGACCAGAGCACCGCGTCCCGGGCGAGGTCGGTGCCATGGCCGTACTCGCGGGCGTAGACGTAGACGTTCTGTGCGGTGGGCAGAGCGGAGAACAGCACCACGGTGAGCAGCTGGTGGGCGGGCAGGTGGAGCAAGGAGGCGGCGACCGCGTAGGCGGCCAGTGGCTGGACCAGGGTCTTGACCGCGACGGTCAGCCCGACCTCGGCCCGGCGTGACGGGCCGCCGGCGGGCGGCCGGTTGTGCAGCGAGATGCCGAGCGCGACCAGGGCGGTCGGTACGCCGGCGCCGCCGAGCAGTTCGCAGGAACGGTTCAGCTCGGCGGGCAGGTGCAGCCCGGACGCGGAGACGGCGGCGCCGAGCGCGGTCGCCAGCAGGATGGGGTTGCGCACCGGCAGGGTGAGCAGGGCCCGGCGCCCGGCCGCGCCGCCGTCGAGGACGGCCAGCACGACGGGCGTGACCACCAGGATCTGGAACAGCACCACCGGGGCGACGAACGAGGCGTCGCCGAGGACCTGCATGGTCACCGGGATGCCCAGGTTGGCCGAGTTGACGTACCCGGAGGCCATGGAGCCGATGGCGAGTTCGCCGGGCTTGCGCCCGACCAGGAAGTGTCCGGCGAGCAGTCCGAGGCCGGTCGCGACCGCGGTTCCGGCGGCGAAGGCGAGCATCGACGGGTTGGCGAAACGTTCCAGCGGAGTGCGGGCGATCATCAGCATGAGCGCGGCCGGCATCGCCACGTGGAAGACGAACCGGCTGAGCACCACCTCCGCCTGCGACCCCAGCAGCCCGGTCCGCCCGACCAGGTAGCCGACTCCGGTCAGGGCCCAGATCGGGGCGAAGCCGGACAGCAGCGGGTGCAGGGATGGCATGGTTCCTCGGGTCGCTCGCACGGTCGGCCGGGTCCGGCGGGCGGGGGTTCCCGCCCGGGGCAGTAAACCAGCGCCGCCCGGGGCGTTCGCGAGTGGGTCCGGCGTCCGGCGGGAGTCGTCGGACGCGCCCTAGGATGAGCTGATGGAGTATCTGAGCCTGGCCGAGGTGGAGACGATCGCGCGCCGTGCGCACGAGGGGCAGGTCGACAAGAACGGCCACCCGTACGCCGAGCACATCGCGGCGGTCGCGCACGGGACGGCCGCCCGCGGCGGCAGCGAAGCACAGATCGCGGCGGGCTGGCTGCACGACACCGTCGAGGACGGGCGGCTGAGCCGCGACTGGCTGGCGCGGGCCGCCCTGCCCGACGAGGTCAAGGTCATCGTGGACGCGCTCACCCGCCGACCCGACGAGCCGGTCGAGGAGTACGCCGCGCGCGTCCTGGCCACGCCCGGCGCGCTGCTGGTCAAGCGCGCCGACCTGGCGCACAACTCGGACCCGGCCCGGCTGGCCGCCCTGGACCGCGCGACGGCCGAGCGGCTGGCCGCCAAGTACGCGCGGATGCGGGAACTGCTCGGGCTCACCGGCGAACTCTGACGGCCCCGGGCCGCCCCGGGCCGCCCCGGGCCGCCCCGGGCCGCCCCGGGCCGCCCCGGGCCGCCCCGGGTGCGAGCCGGACCCCGGGTGGGAGGGAACCCCGGCGCGAGGGGGCCCCGGGTGGGGAGGGAACCCCGGGTGCGAGGCGGGCCGGGACAGGGACCACCGGAGCAACCACGAGAGCCCCGGTGGTCAGCCGCTCGGCCTGCTCGGCGCCGACCCGGCGCGGCAGGGTGTACGTCCAGTACTCGGAGCCGTACAGGC
>NZ_JBEOSA010000038.1:0-79219 GCF_040302625.1 Kitasatospora sp. NPDC097643
CACGTCGTGCAGGCCGCCGAGCCAGCCGGCCTCCTGGAGGTCGTCCCCCCGGCGAGTGAATGCCGACCTGCAATGATCGGAACTTGAAGAATTCTTCAAGTTCATAGATGATGCTGCCTTGTATTTCGACCGGAGTGTGGCCGCGCGCGGCAGCGCCCGCGGCGAGGAGGGGCGCATGAGCGACGTTTTCGACCAGGAGCTTCGCGAGCAGCTCGCCGAGGCCCGCCGGCAGCGGGCGAGCGCGCGGGCGGCAGGCGACGAGGACGGCGCCCAGGCGTACGCCGGGCGGGTCTCCGAGCTCCTGCGGATCGCCGGCCGGCACGGCATCGAGGTCGAGCACGTCACCGAGGAACAGGAAGAAGTCTGAGCATGGCCGTCCCGCTCTACCAGGCCAAGGCGGAGTTCTTCCGCACCCTCGGCCACCCGGCGCGCATCCGGGTGCTGGAACTGCTCCAGGACGGTCCGCGCCCGGTGCGCGAACTGCTCGGCGCCATGGAGATCGAGCCCTCCAGCCTCTCCCAGCAGCTCGGCGTCCTGCGCCGCAGCAACCTGGTCACGGCCACCCGCGAGGGCAACACCGTCGTGTACGCGCTGAGCACGCCGGACGTCGCCGAGCTGCTGCGGGCGGCCCGCCGGATCCTCACCGAGATGATCACCGACCAGGAGGCGCTGCTCGCCGAGCTGCGCGAGGACGCCGGGCAGGGCGAGCGGGGGAAGGCCGCGTGAGCGCCTCGCGGACCACCCTGACGGTCCAGGTCACCCGACGGATCCGGGCCGTGCTGCCGAACCGCGCGATCCTCGCCACCATGGGGCGTTCGCCGCGCAAGGACCTGCTGGCAGGTCTGACGGTGGCGATCGTCGCGCTGCCGCTCGCGCTGGGCTTCGGGGTCGCCTCCGGGGCCGGCGCGGAGGCGGGGCTGGCCACCGCCGTGGTCGCCGGCGCGCTGGCCGCACTGTTCGGCGGATCGAACCTCCAGGTCAGTGGGCCCACCGGGGCGATGACCGTGGTACTGGTGCCGATCGTGCACCAGTACGGCACCTCCGGCGTGCTGACCGTCGGGCTGATCGCCGGTGTGCTGCTGATCGGCCTCGCCCTCGGCGGGGCCGGCCGCTTCATGGCCTACGTCCCCGCCCCGGTGGTGGAGGGGTTCACCCTCGGCATCGCCGGGGTGATCGGGCTCCAGCAGGTGCCCGCCGCGCTCGGCGTCACGAAGAGCAACGCCGAGAACGTCGTGGTCGTCGCCGGCCAGGCCGTCGCCGACTTCGCCCGGCATCCGCACCCGGCGGCGCTCGCGCTGGCGGGCGGCGTCGCCGCGCTGATGCTGGTCGGCGCCCGGGTGCGCCCGGGCCTGCCGTTCTCGCTGATCGCCGTGGTCGGCGCGACCCTGGTGGCCCGGTTCGCCCACCTGGACGTGGCGACCATCGGACACCTCCCCGACGGCCTGCCGCTGCCGTCCCTGGGCTTCCTCGACCTCGGGGCCGTCCCGCACCTGCTCACCGCCGCCCTCGCGGTCGCGGCCCTGGCGGCGCTGGAGTCGCTGATGTCCGCGACCGCCGCCGACGCGATGAGCGTCTCCGAACGTCACGACAGCGACCGGGAGTTGTTCGGCCAGGGGGTGGCCAACCTGGTCGCTCCGCTGTTCGGTGGTGTCGCCGCCACCGGTGCGATCGCCCGCACCGCCGTCAACGTCCGCTCCGGCGCGGCCTCCAGGCTCGCCGCGCTGGTCCACGCGGCCGTGCTCGCCGTCGTGGTCTTCGCCGCCGCCCCGCTCGTCGAGGACGTCCCGCTGGCCGCGCTCGCCGGCGTACTGATCGCCACCGCCGTGCGGATGGTCGAGGTCGCCTCGCTGCGCGCGCTCGCCCGCAGCGGACGCGGCGAGGCCGCCATCCTGGTCCTCACCGCCGCCGCCACCCTCGCCTTCGACCTGGTCACCGCCGTCATCGTCGGCCTGGCCGCGGCCGGGATCCTGGCCCTGCGCCAGGTCGCCCGGTCCGCGCTGCTCCAGCAGGTGCCGCTGCACGACGGCCTGGCTCCGGCCGACCACCACGAGGAGGAGCAGGCGCTGCTCGCCGAGCACATCGTCGCCTACCGGATAGACGGCCCGGTGTTCTTCGCCGCCGCACACCGCTTCCTCCTCCAGCTCGCCGAAACCGCCGACGTCAAGGCCGTGATCCTGCGCCTGTCCCAGGTCACCGCCATCGACTCCACCGGCGCCCTCGTCCTCGGCGACGCGATCAGCAAGCTGGAACGGCGGGGCATCCTGGTCCTGGTCTCCGGCGTCAAGCCCGGCCACCGGCGCACCCTGGACGCCCTGGGCGTCCTGGACGAGCTGCACGCGGCGGGGCGAGTCTTCGCCCACACCCCCGACGCCATCGCCCACGCCCGCACCCAACTGCACACCACCGGCGTCCTCGCGGACGCCACGGCATGAAACGCCGACCGATGAGCGCACCCCGGGAGCAGCCCTGGCGGCCCCCGCTCGTCACACCCGCACCCTGACCCGAAAGGACGCCCTTGCGCTTCGAGATCACCCCCTTCGACGACCACGGCACGCAGACGGCCGCCGACCTCGTCGACCTGACCACCCTGCGTGAACGCCTCGCCGAGGCCGCCCTCACCGGCCAGCGGCTGCACATCCGCCCCCGGCCCCGCCACGACCGCCCCGCCACCCGGCACCAGGAGCGCCGGCCATGAGCGGCGACGCCACCTCGGGGGAGAGCTCGGCCCGGCCGCCCCGGCGTCGGTTCCGGGGCGGCCTGCCGAAGGAGGCGCTTCCGGATGCCTCCCTGCGGTGACTTTATCATTTGCTAAGATTGGCAACTGCGAGGACAGTGAAGGAGTCGGAGCGCGTATCTCACCGGGCCGAAGCGCCGTGGTGTCGTCCGCTCCGTACCTGGTGCCGGGCGGGTCGTGCTGCACCGCGCCAGGTGTGCGGCGCCACCGCCGAGGCCCGGGCGTCCGCTCCCCCCTGCTGGTCGGCAGGGCTGCCCTCGTACTCGCCGCCGCCCTTCGGGTGTGGTGTCTCTGACGGAGGGCGGCGGCGGGAATGTCCTTGGTGATCGTCTGAACTGCGCAATTGCTAAAGTTGGATCAGGTAGAGGTCCGCTTTCGAGCGCTGATGGAGACGGTGACGACGTGAACGCCGAAACCCCCACCCCGCCTCCGGTGGTCAGCGTGCCGCTGTACCAGCTCAAGGCCGAGTTCTTCAAGACGCTCGGCCACCCGGTGCGGATCCGGGTCCTGGAGCTGCTGAGCCACCGGGAACACGCCGTGGCCGAGCTGCTCCCCGAGGTCGGCGTGGAGGCCGCGCACCTGTCCCAGCAGCTCGCCGTGCTGCGCCGTGCCCGGCTGGTCGCCTCGCGCCGCGAGGGCTCGACCGTCCTCTACCGTCTCACCACCCCCGAGGTCGCCGAACTCCTCACGGTCGCCCGGGGCATCCTCAGCCACGTCATCACCGGCCAGGCCGAACTGCTGGACGACCTGCGGACCACCTGAGCACCGGACCGGTCCCGGCCGGCCCGGGCGTTCCCCCGAAGGGCTGAACCGCCCCGGCGGCATGCTGTTCTGCGAACCCCAGCAGTTGCTAATCTCCGAAAGTCCGCAAGACGGTCACGTTCCGAGAGGGACGGTGCACCCAGGCGGACGGAATCGGCTGCGGGGTGAACCCTCGCCGGGGCGGAGAGGTCGGACGTGGGTCTGCTGCGCAAGATCCGTGACACCGGGCGGGTGGCCGAGCCCGCCCCGCCCGCACCCACCGCCGAGGAGGCCCCGCCGCAGGCCCGCGCCCTCGGCGGCTCGGTGCAGGTACGGCACGTGGACGCGGGGTCGTGCAACGGCTGCGAGATCGAGATCGGCGGCGCGTTCGGCCCGGTCCACGACGCGGAGCGGTACGGGGCCCGGCTGGTGGCCTCGCCCCGGCACGCGGACGTGCTGCTGGTCACCGGCCCGGTGACCCGCAACATGGCCGAGCCGCTGCGCCGTACGTACGAGGCCGTGCCGGAGCCCCGACTGGTGGTGGCGGTGGGCGACTGCGCGCGCGACTGCGGCCTGTTCGCCGGCGCCTACGGAGTCGAGGGCGCCGTCCGGGACGTGGTGCCGGTGGACCTGGAGGTGCCGGGCTGCCCGCCCGAACCGGCCGCCATCGTGGCGGCCCTGCGCCGGGTGACCGGCCGGTGAGCGCGGTCGGCCCGGCACTCGGTGCCGCGAGCGCGCTGGCCGCCGCCGGCAGCGCCGCCGCGCTGCTGGTACCCGAGCGCGGGCGGGCGGCCGCCGTCGGGGTGTGCACCGCCGGGGTCGGGGCGGCCGGTGCGGTGGCGGGGACGGCGGCCCTGGGCGGCGCCCACTGGGCCGCCCGCTTCCCGGAGCTGCTCCCGCTCGCCGGGGTCGAGCTGGCCGTCGACGCCCTGTCCGGGCTGTTCACGGCCGTCTCCGGGGGCGTGGTGGCGGCGGTCGCCGTGTACGGGATCGGCTACACCGGACACGGTCTGACGTCCCGCCCGGTGCAGGCGCTGCTCCCGGTCTTCGCCTGGACCCTGATCCTGGTGCCGGCCGCCGCCAGCGTCTCCACCTTCCTGCTGCTGTGGGAGCTCATGGCGGCCGCCTCGCTGCTGCTGGTGCTGGCCGAGCACCGGCACCGGCGGGCGGTGCGCGAGGCCGGGCTCTGGTACGCGGTGATGACCCACCTCGGCCTGGTCCTGCTGCTGATCGCCCTGCTGCTGTTCGCGGCCCGCGCGGGCGGCCAGTCCTTCGCGGCCCTGCGCGCCGCCGCCGACTCGCTCCCACCCGCCGTCCGGGGCACGGTGTTCGTCCTGGCGCTCGCCGCCTTCGGGTCCAAGGCGGGCATGGTGCCGCTGCACGCCTGGCTGCCCCGGGCCCACCCGGAGGCGCCGAGCCACGTCTCCGCGCTGATGAGCGCCGCCATGGTCAACCTCGGTGCGTACGGCCTGGTCCGGGTCGGCTTCGACCTGCTGGGTGGCGGGCCGCGCTGGTGGTGGCTGCTGACCATCGGGCTCGGCGCGCTGTCGGCGGTGTACGGGATCGTGCAGGCGGCCGTCGCCACCGACCTGAAGCGCCTGCTGGCGTACTCGACCTGCGAGAACCTCGGCCTGGTCCTGCTCGGCGTCGGCGCGGCGGGCCTGTTCGCGCAGGGCGGCGACCGGCCGCTGGCCGCGCTCGCCCTGGCCGCGGCCCTGCTGCACGTGGTCAACCACGCGGCGTTCAAGGCGCTGCTGTTCTGCGCGGCCGGCTCGGTGCTGCGGGCCACCGGCACCCGGGACCTGGACGCGCTCGGCGGGCTGCGCGCCCGGATGCCGGTCACCTGCGCGCTGTTCGCGGTCGGGGCGCTCGGCGCGGTCGCGCTGCCGCCGGGCAACGGCTTCGTCAGCGAGTGGCTGCTGTTGCAGTCGCTGATCCACGGCCTGGCGGTGCCCGGCGTGGCCACCGCCGTGATGCTGCCGGTGGCGATCGCCGCGATCGCGCTCTCCGCCGGGCTGGCGGCGGCCGCCTTCGTGAAGGCCCTGGGCGTCGGGTTCTTCGCCCGCCCGCGCAGTGCCGCCGCCGCGGCCGCCGTCGAGAGCCCGCGGGCCGTGCTGGCGGGCCTGGGCCTGCTCGCCGCCGCCTGCGCCGCGCTCGCGCTGTTCCCCGGGATGCTGGCCGACGGACTGGCCCGGGCCACCGCCGCGGCCGGGCTGGCCGGAGGCCGTCCGGTGGACGCGCCCGGACTGCACCTGCGGCTGGCCCAGGTGTCCGGCGTGCTCGCCCCGCTCTGGCTGGCACTCGCCCCGGTCGCCGCCGTCCTCCTGCTCGCCCTGCTGCTGCGGCTGGTGGCCCGCGCGCCCCGGCGCCGACAGGCCCCGCTGTGGGACTGCGGCGCGGGCGCGCCCACCGCCCGGATGGAGTACACCGCGACCTCCTTCGCCGAGCCGCTCCAGCGGGTCTTCGACGACGTCCTCGCCCCGGAGCAGGACATCGACGTCACCCCGGTGCGCGAGGCCGCGTACCTGGTGGAACGCGTCCGGTACCAGCGGACCGTCCCGGACCGCATCGAACACCGGCTCTACCGGCCGGTGCTGGCCCTGCTCGCCGAGGCGGGCCGGGCCGCCCGCCGACTGGCCGACGGCAGCGTCCACCGCTACCTCGGGTACGGATTCCTCGGGCTGATCACCCTGCTGGTCGCGCTGGCGGTGACCGGGTGAGCGGGCGATCGGGGCATCTTCGGCCCAGGGCGTGTCTTGAGCGCGGTGAGGCGGGCGGATGAGTGCCGTCGGAGCGGTGGCGATGGTCGGCCAGACGGCCGTGGTGACGGCGGGCGCGCCCTGGCTCGCCGGGCTGATGCGCCAGGTGCGGGCCCGAATGGAGGGCCGCGCCGGGCCCGGCCCCGGCCAGCCCTGGCGGGACCTGCGCAAGCTGCTGCGCAAGGAACCCGTCACCGCCACCGGCACCGGCTGGGCCTTCCGCGCCGCCCCGTTGCTGCTGGTGGCGACCACCGCCGTGGTCGCCACCCTGGTACCGCTGGCGTCCACCGACACCCCGGTCAGCGACTCCGCCGACCTGATCGTCGTGGTCGCGCTGCTGGCCCTCGGGACCGTCGCCCTGGCCCTGGCCGGCCTGGACACCGGGACGGCCTTCGGCGGCATGGGCGCCTCCCGCGAGATGACCGTCGCCGCCCTGGTCGAACCGACCCTGCTGATGGCGGTCTTCGCCCTGTCCATCCCGGCCGGCTCCACCAACCTGGCCGCCATCGTCGCCGGTGCCGTCCACGACCCGGCCCGGCTCGCCACCCCCGCCGGACTGCTGGCCGCCTTCGCCCTGGCGGTGGTCGTCCTCGCCGAAACCGGCCGGCTGCCGGTGGACAACCCGTCCACCCACCTCGAACTGACGATGATCCACGAGGCGATGGTGCTGGAGTACGCGGGACCGGACCTCGCGCTCGTCGAACTCGGCACCCAGATGCGGCTGACCGTCCTGCTCGGCCTGCTCGCCGCGCTGTTCGCGCCGTGGGGCATCGCCACCGGCGCGAGCGCCGGGGCCGTCCTGCTCGCCCTGCCGCTGTTCGCCGTCAAGGTCGCGGTGCTCGGGGCGCTGCTCGCCGCGGCCGAGGTGTGCTGGGCCAAGGTCCGTCTGTTCCGGGTGCCCGAACTGCTCGCCGGCTCCTTCCTGCTGGCGCTGCTGGCCGTGGCCTCCTCCTACTTCCTCACCGGAGAGTGAGCCCGTCGATGAACCCCTGGACCCGGGGCCGCGGCCGATGAGCGACGGCACCTTCACCCAACTGCTCGATCTCGCCTGCGGGATCCTGCTGCTCGCCGCCGTGCTGGTCCTGTGGCGGCGTGAACTCGCCACCATCGTCCGGGTGTTCGCCGCCCAGGGCGCGGCGCTCGCCGCCATCGCGGCGCTGCTCGCCGTCCACGAGCACCGCTGGGAGCTGCTCGGGGTGGCCGCCGGCATCGCCGTCCTGCGGGCCGCCGTGCTGCCCCACCTGATGCGTCGCGCCCTCGCCGCGAGCGGCGGTGCGCAGGAGGCCGCGCCACTGGTCAACGTCGCCGCGTCGCTGCTCACCGCCGCCGCGCTCACCCTGCTCGCCTACGCCGTCGCCCGCCCGCTCACCGAACTCGCGCCCTCGCCCGCCACCCGGGCGCTGCCGGTCGGGCTGGCCGTCGTCCTGATCGGCTTCTTCGCCCTGGTCACCCGCCGCCACGCGCTCTCCCAGGTGGTCGGCTTCCTGCTGGTCGACAACGGGATCACCGCCGTCGCCTTCCTCGCCACCTCCGGCGTACCGCTGATCGTCGAACTCGGCGTCTCCTTCGACGTCCTGTTCGCCGTCCTCGTGCTACAGATCCTCACCACCCGGATGCGTGCCGCCTTCGGCAGCACCGACCTCGACGACCTGCGGAGGCTGCACGACTGATGCCCCCCGATACCTCCGTGCTCCTGCTCACCCTGCCGATCGTGGCGCCCGCCGCCGTCGCGGGCGGCTACGCCGTCACCGGGTGGCGGCCCGCCACCGCGTGGGCCGGGCTGCTCTCCCCGGGCGCGATCCTGGCCTGCGCCGCCGCCCTCGCCACCGACGTCCCCGGCCACGGCCCGCGGTCCGCGTACGGCGGGCTGCTGCGCGCCGACGCGCTGGCGGTGTGGATCCTGCTCGGCGTCGGCACGGTCGGCGCGCTGGCCTGTGCCGCCGCCCCCGCCCACCTGGCCGGCGAACGCGCCGGCGGGCACGCCGACCAGGGCTCGACGCAGCGCTTCGGCGTCCTCGTGCACCTGTTCCTCGCGGCCATGGCCCTGGCCACCCTCACCGCCAACCTCGGCGTGCTCTGGGTCGCCGTCGAGGCCACCACCATCGTCACCGCCTTCCTGGTCGGCCACCGCCGCACCCGCGCCGGCGTCGAGGCCGCCTGGAAGTACGTGGTGATCTGCTCGGCCGGCATCGCCCTGGCCTTCCTCGGCACCGTCCTCGTCTACTACGCCGCCCGGCACGCCGGCATCTCCGAGGCCGAGGCGCTGGACTGGCCGACCCTGCTCGCCAATGCCGACCGCCTCGATGAACGGACCGTACGGCTCGGAGCGGCGCTCGCCCTGCTCGGGTTCGGGGCGAAGGCCGGTCTCGTCCCGCTGCACGCCTGGCTGCCCGACGCCCACAGCCAGGCCCCCGCCCCGGTCTCGGCGCTGATGTCCGGCGTCCTGCTGGCGGTCGCCTTCACCGCCGTGCTGCGCTACAAACTGATCGCCGACGCCGCACTCGGCACCCACTTCGCCCGCAGCATGCTGCTCTGGACGGCGCTGCTCACCCTCACCGTCGCCACCGCCCTGCTGCTCGGACAGCGGGACTACAAGCGTCTGCTCGCCTACTCCAGCATGGAGCACATGAGCCTGATCACGCTGGCCGCCGCCGTCGGCAGCCGGCTCGCGGTCTCCGCCCTGCTGCTGCACATGGCCGGCCACGGGCTCGCCAAGGGCGTCGCGTTCTGCTCCTCCGGACACATCCTGCACCTGACCCGGACCACCCGGATCGGCCGGGTGCGCGGTCTGCTCGCCCGCGCCCCCGCGCTCGGCGGCGCCTTCGGCCTGGCCGTGCTCGCCCTGCTCGCGCTGCCGCCGTTCAGCCTCTTCGCCTCCGAACTCGCCATCGCCCGCGCCGGGTTCGACTCCCCACTCGGCTGGGCCGTGGTGGTCGCCCTGGTCCTCGTGCTGGCCTCGTTCGCCGCGATCACCGCGCGCACCGCCCGGATGCTGCTCGGGCCCAGGCCCGACGGCGCGGCGGCCCCGGCGCGGGCCGGGTTCGCGGTCTGGGCGCCGCCGGCGGCCGGACTCGCCGTCTGCGCGGCCCTCGGGATCACCATCCAGCCGCTGAACGAGCTGCTGGCCGCGGCCGCGCGGATCGGAGGCCACTGACCGTGCCGTCCGTCCACCGCGCCACGATCGACCTCGAACCGTCCGAACTCCCCACCCGGGCGGCCGGCCTGCTCGCCGCCGGCAACCGGCTCGCACTGGTCGCGGCGCACCACGACCCGGGCGAGGTCCGGGTGGTGTACCTCTTCGTCCAGGGACCGCCCGACACCCGCACCGAGCTGCACGTCCACCTCGACCCACGGCAACCCGCCGTCCCCAGCCTCGCCGGAATCTCCTTCCCCGCCGGCCGGTTCGAGCGGGAGATGCGCGACCTGCACGGCATCGTCCCGCTCGACCACCCGCTGCCCCGGCGGCTCGTCCGCCACCCGCACTGGCCGCGCGGCTGGTACCCGATGCGCCCCGACGCCGGGCCGCCCCCGCCGTTCGGCGAACCCGAGGGCCCGTTCCCCTTCCTCACCGTCGAGGGGCAGGGCGTGTACGAGATCCCGGTCGGCCCCGTCCACGCCGGCCTCATCGAACCCGGGCACTTCCGCTTCTCCGTGGTCGGCGAGACCATCCTCAAGCTCAAGGCCCGGCTCTGGTACGTCCACAAGGGCATCGAGCGGCACTTCGAGGGCCAGGACCCGGTCGAGGCCGTCGCCCTGGCCGAACGCGTCAGCGGCGACACCGCCGTGGGCCACGCCCTCGCCTACTGCCGCGCCCTCGAACAGGCCACCCGCACCACCGTGCCCGCCGAGGCCCGGGCCGCCCGCGCGCTGCTGCTCGAACTCGAACGCGTCCACAACCACGTCGCCGACCTCGGCGCGCTGTGCAACGACGTCGGCCACGGCATCCTCAACGCCCACGCCTGGCGCATCCGGGAACAACTCCTGCGGCTCAACCGGGAGATCACCGGCCACCGGCTGCTGCGCGGCGGCGTCCGGCCCGGCGGCTGTGCGTTGCTCGCGCTGCCGCCGGCCGAGCGGCTGCGGGCGATCGCCGGTGACGTGGCGGAGTTGGTCGACCTCGCCCTCGGCCACCGCACCATCCTCGACCGCTTCACCGGCACCGCGGTCCTCGCCCGGGATGCCGCTCAGGGTCTCGGGTGTCTCGGCCCGGTCGCCCGCGCGAGCGGTCTGGCCACCGACGCCCGTCTCGCCCATCCCGAGCACGACCACGGCGGCGCCCTCACCAGCCATGTCCTGACGGGCGGTGACGTCCTCGCCCGCTTCCGCGTCCGGGCCCAGGAGGCGCAGACCTCACTCGCCCTGGCCGAGCGCCTCGCCGACGGGCTGCCGCTCAGGGTCACCGCCAACTGGCCACCGCCGCGGGGCGGTCACGGATCGGGCAGTGGCAGTGGCAGTGGCAGTGGCAGCGGCCTGGCCGAGGGCTGGCGCGGGACCGTCGCGACCCGGATCGAACTGACCCCCGAGGGCCGACTCGGCCGCGTCAAGATCGTCGATCCGTCCTTCTTCAACTGGCCCGCCCTGCCGGTCGCGCTCGCGGACACGATCGTGCCCGACTTCCCGCTCACCAACAAGAGCTTCAACCTGTCGTACGCCGGGAACGACCTGTGACCCGGTGGGCCGACCCTTGGGTGCCTGAGGGACAGTGAGCCGGGGCCCTGGCGTCAGCCGCCGATCTGCTGCCAGCTGCCGAAGGGGCTGTCCGCGCCGGGGGCGGTCTGGCGGGCGGCGTGGAGGGTGGCGTCCCGGCCGAAGGCCAGCACGACCCTGCGGCCGGCGGCGTCCACCGTCACGGTCGGCGCACCGATGATCACCTTGCCGAGGTCCGGCCAGGTGGTCGCGAAGCCGTGGTCGGGGGCGCTCTGGGAGACCAGGCTGACCCCGCCGCCGCCGTTGCGGGTGGCGACGGTCATCCGGCCGTCGGCGCCGGTCGCCACCGAGACGCCCTCCAGGGCGGCCGGGCCGCCCATCGCGTCGGGCGTGGTGGTCCAGGAACCGTCCGCCCGGACGTACTGGGTGACGACCTGTCCGGTGTGGGCCTGGTGGTAGAAGAGTTCGAGCCGGCCGTCGGCGTTGCGGCCGACGGTGAGCGGTCCGGCGGGGGCGGGGCCGAGGAAGGCGGCGTCCTGGACGAAGGGGCCGTCCGGGGCCGACTGCCGCCAGTGCCGGATGCCGTCCTTGGCGGGGGCGAAGACGTCGACCCGGCCGTCGGTGGCGAGGGCGGCGGCCAGGCCGTCACGGACCCAGCCGCCGCCGAGGTCCGCCCAGTTCGCCGTCCAGCCGCCCTGCGGGAGCTGGGAGACGGCGCTCACGCCGCCCCCGCCGTTGCGGACGAGGACGGTCAGCAGTCCGTTGTGGCCGAGCACGGGCACCGGGCTGCCGACGTACTGCGGGTCGGCCGGGTTGGGGTTGCCGAGGTCGGTCCAGCCGCTCCACGTGCCGGGGGCGGTCTGGGCCGTCGTGACGATCCGGTTGTCGTCGAGCCGGATGCCGAACAGGTGGATCAGCCCGGCGGCGTCCTTCACCACACCGAGGGAGGGGGCGAGCCCCTCGCCGCCCGGGACGGCCGTCGGGCCGGACCAGTCGCCGCCGGGCGCGGACTCGCGCCAGGCCTGGACCCGGCCGTCGAGCACGCCGAAGGCGTTCAGCGACCCGGCGCCGTCCAGGACCGACCGGGCGGTGCCGTTGGACCAGCGCACGTACTGGCGGGCCGGGAACATCGCGTAGAAATTGGCCTCGTTCGGATCGGGCTGCGGATCGTACTTTCCGGAGTAGTTTCCGGTGACGCCGTTGCGATTGGGGCCGAGATAGGCCAGGAACGTCTTCCGCTTGTCGTCCGCCACGCCCGGGGAGACGTTTTCCGGATCGATCCGGACGTTGTAGTCGCGGTAGTTCCGCAGCAGGAAGTGGCCGTTTCCGTCGGGCCCGTGGTAGCCGAGCGCGGCCTTTCCGGCGAATCGCGCACCGCCGATGTGGTCGGAGTTGTCGGCGAGGTTGGTGATGTCCCGGGTGTAGTTGTAGGCGACCCGCGGGTCCTGGGCCAGCACCACCGTCGGCCGGAAGCGGTTCATCAGCTCGGTGAGCGAGGCCACCAGGTCGTCGTGGCGGTAGGACTGGCCGGCGTAGGCGGCGTCGCACGCGCCGTCCGCCGGGAGGCTGCCGAGCGTCGTGACGGCCGAGGAGCCGCCGGAGCCCGCGCCGAACAGGCCGGCCAGCGTGGTCTGCCCGGTGCCGCCGGGGTAGTTCTTGTCGCCGCTGGAGTGCAGCTTGAGGAAGACCAGCTTCACCTGGGGCGCCTGGTCCAGGGTGTCGACCTCGACCGTCCTGCCGTTGGACAGGCGCAGCGGGGTGACGGTCCAGGTCGGGGCGGTGACGCCGGCGATCCGGGCGTGCGCGGCCCGCGCGCCGGTGTCCCGGCTGGCCGCGTAGGCGCAGGGGCTGGGGAAGCGGGCGTCCACCGTCTCACCGGCCGTCAGGTAGACGGTGACGGACGGGGCCGCGTACTCCCGGCTGAGGTCCGGGTTCATGAACAGGATGTCGTCGTCCTGGTGGGCGACGATCTGAAGGAACGACTCGGGTGCGGTGGCGGCCTGGGCCGTCCCGGCGATACCGGTGCCGGCCAGCGCCGGGACGGTGGCCAGGGCGGCCGCCAGCGCGACGCGGGCGGGGATCCGGAATTGCATCGACCTCGTCCTCTCCTGCGGTTCGGATCCGGAGGGAGTTCGGTGCCGTTCCGCCGTTCGTGAAATGACTATCGCCGCCGTGATCGCCGGCCGTCAAATCGGTTGCGTGGACCCCCGCCGTTCTTCGGGGGACGGACCGGATGTGAGCGAACAATGTGAGGTTTGCGGTCAACTGACGCACAGTCAACCTTCCCCGGTGATACCGGGGCACAACGGGCATCGTGGCGCGGCAACTTTGCCGATTCGAGATCTGAATTGGCACTTTCGCCTTCCCGGGCTCTGCGATCTTGGATAGGAGGGCAGGTCTTTGCCCTGGCTATACGACTCGCTATACCCGGAGAAATCCCTTGAAACGAAGGATCCACGCCTCGCCCGCGTTCGCGGGCGGGGCCTTCACGACGCGGCGGGTGCGGCGCATAGCCGTACTCGCCGCGCTCGGGCTGCTGGTGGAGGCCGGCGTCGCGCTCGACGCCCTCTCACCGGCGTCCGCCGCCGCGGCGAAGCCGAAAGCCCCGGCCACCGCGCCGGTCAACGAGGCACCGGACACCGCTTCGGCGCTGCTGGCGGCCCGGCTGAACGGGCGTCGGGTCGAGGTGACCGGCGCCCGGACGGCCACCACCACGCTCTGGGCCAACCCCGAGGGCACGCTGACCCAGGACACCGCCACCGGTCCGGTGCGGGTCAAGGTCGGCGACGCCTGGGTGCCCGTCGACACCACCCTGGTCGAGACGGCCGACGGCTCGGTGGCTCCCAAGGTGCATCCCGAGGGCCTGACCTTCGCCGGCGGCGACGCCTCGGTGAAGACCGGCGACAGCATCGCCCCGGCCGCTGCCGCACCGGCCGTCCCGGCCGCACCTGCCGCGCCTCCCGCACCCGAGCACGCCTCCCGCGCCGCCGCGCGCAGTGCCGTCACCCTGGCCGCAGCCGAAGCGCCGCAGCCCGCTGCCGACCAGCCGGCACCCAAGCCCGCCGAACAGAAGCTGGTGAAGGTCGGCACCGGCGAGCAGCAGGTCCAGCTCGGCTGGCTCGGCCGCCTCCCCAAGCCCAAGCTGAACGGCAGCCGGGCGACCTACACCGACGCCCGCCCGGGCGTGGACCTCGTCCTGGAGGCCACCCGGACTGGCTTCGAGCAGTACCTGATCGTCAAGGACCGCTCGGCCGTCTCCCAGGCCGGCACGATCACCCTGCCGATCGACACCAGCGGCCTGGACGTGGCCCGCAAGGACGACGGCTCGATCGAGCTGACCGAGCGCGGCTCCGGCAAGGTGCAGGCGAAGATCCCCGCCCCCGTGATGTGGGACGCGGCGGTCGACCCGAAGTCCCAGGAGCACACCCACCGGGCGCCGGTGGCGATGGAACTGCGCGGTTCCGGTGCCGAGGCCGAGCTGGTCTTCACCCCGGACGCGGGCTTCCTGACCGACCCGGCGACCAGCTACCCGGTGACGATCGACCCGGCGCTCGCCGTCGGGCCGTCCTTCGACACCTTCGTCCAGCAGGGCTACACCACCGACCAGTCCTCCTCGCCGGAGCTCAAGCTCGGCAACAACGGCAGCGGCCAGGTCGCCCGTTCGTTCCTGCACTTCCCGGAGGGGCCGTACCACGGCAAGCACATCCTCTCGGCGAAGCTGAACCTCTACATGTTCCACTCGTGGTCCTGCGAGCCGTGGTCCTGGGAGGTCTGGGACACCGGCCTGGCGTCCACCGGCACCCGCTGGACCAACCAGCCGGGCTGGAACAAGATGTGGGCCACCAGCAACACCACCACCGGCAACGAGGCCGCGGGCTGCGGCAATGCCTGGGTCAACCAGGACGTGACCAGCCTGGTGGCCGCCTGGTCGGACAACGGCTACGCCAACAACGCCCTGGGCCTGCGCGCTTCCACCGAGGGCAACGCGTACTCGTGGAAGAAGTTCGACTCCTCCGAGGGCTCCAACCCGCCCTACCTGTCCGTCACCTACAACACGATCCCGACGGCCCCGCCGGCGGTGGACGTGTTCCCGGCCCGGCAGGGCAACCCGCGCTACACCTCCTCGGCCACGCCCACCTTCCAGGTGCTGGCCAGTGACCCCGACGGCGGCGGCCGGGTCGGCGCCGACTTCGACCTGTACCGCGCCGGCGTCTTCGTCAAGCGCGTCTACAAGGAGGTCCCGAACGGCAGTTACGCCCAGGTGAAGCCGGCCGACTTCGGCCTCGCCAAGCTCGACGAGGGCGTCACCTACTCGATGGGCGCCCGCCTCTGGGACGGCACCGACAACTCGCCGTGGGCCCCGCAGGACGTGGTCGTCGTCGCCGACACCACCAGGCCCGGCGCGCCCTTCGTCACCTCGCCCGACTACCCGTCGGACGAGGCCTGGCACGGCACCGCCGGCCAGGCGGGCCGCTTCACCCTGACCCCGCCGACCGGCACCGACGACGTGGTCGGCTACGTCTACACCCTGGACGGCAAGTCGCCGGCGACGGTGGACGCGACCGGTGCGACCACCGCCTCGATCACCCCGCCCACCGACGGCACGCACGTCCTGAAGGTGCAGACCAAGGACCGGGCGGACAACCTCTCCGACCCGGCCGTCTACACCTTCCGGGTCGGCAAGGCCGGCGTGGTCTCCCCGGTGGACGGCTCGCAGGCCGCCAAGCGGGTCAAGCTGGCGGTCGACGCCCAGACCCAGTTCACCCGGATCACCTGGCAGTACCGCCGTGGCCCGGGCGCCACCGAGTACGACATCCCGGCCGCCCACCTCACCAAGGCCGACAACACCCCGGTGAACGGCACCAGGCCGCGCCTGGCCGAGCTCGGCGACCACGCCAACTGGTCGGTGCTGGAGTCGCTGGGCCAGGTCGGCGGTGTGGTGCAGGTCCGCGCCGTGCTCTTCACGGACAAGGACACCGACGCGCCGTACCCGACCGCCTGGTCGACCTTCACCGCCGACCCGAACGCCGACGGCGCCGCGACCAAGGACGTCGGCCCGGGCTCGGTGAACCTGCTCACCGGCGACTACGCGGTGCACGTCACCGACGCCGACGAGTTCGGCATGGCCACCAAGCGCTCCTCCTCCTCGCGCGGCACCGACCGCGGCTGGCAGGAGCAGGGCGAGCGGCTGACCGCGAACCAGCAGCAGGTGTCCACCGACACCACCGGCTTCCTGGCCACCCCCGGCACCGCGCTGCGCGCCACCGACCGGGGCCAGGGCTCGTCCACCGACTCGCTGAAGGTGCTGCCGGACGCCAACAAGACCGGTGACACCTACGCCCTGCTGGGCGGCTCCGGGGGTCTCCAGCTGGGCATGAAGCCCGGGCACACCTACCGGGTCAAGGCCTGGGTCTACGTGCCGTCCTCGACCGGGCTGACCGCCGGGTACGACGACCGCGGCATGCGGATCGTGGTCGTGCACGGCAAGGCCGACGCGCTGACCACCACGGTGTCCCGCAAGGCGCCGTACACCGACGCCTGGGCCGAGCTGACCACCGACGTCACGCTCGCCGCGGACGCCACCGAGGCGCAGATCCGGCTCTACAACGGGCACTCGGACAACGCCGACAAGCCGGTCTACTTCGACAACATGTCGGTGCGCGAGCTGGTCGCGCCGTTCGGCCCGCAGTGGGCCGGCGGGGCGCTCGGCGAGTCGGCCGACTACGTCTCGCTCTCCTTCCCGAGCGTGGACGCCGCCGTCCTCAAGGGCGTCGACGACACCGCGCTCACCTTCGCCCGGGCCCAGGACGGCTCGCTGTTCCCCGAGCCGGGCTCGGAGCACCTGGCGCTGAAGGCGACCGGCGACACCTACACGCTGACCGAACTCGACGGCTCCACCACGGTGTTCGCCCGGCAGAGCGGTTCGGACGTGTACACCGTGCAGTCCGCCACCGGGCCCGACGCGGCCTCCACCACCCGCTACGTCTACGACTCCACCGACCGGCGCTCGCAGGTCAAGCGGGTGATCGCCCCGGTGGAGCCGGGCGTGGACGACGCCAACGGCTGCACCGTGGACCCGCTGCCGCGCGGCTGCGAGGTCACCGACTACGACTACGCGACCGCCACCACGGCCGTCGCCGGCACCCCCGGCGACTTCACCGACCGGGTGCGGGCCGTCAAGGCCTGGTCGTGGAACCCGGTGACCGCCAAGCAGGAGGCCGTCGAGATCGCGCACTACGCGTACGACGAGCGCGGCCGCCTCGCCCAGGTGTGGGACCCGCGCCTGGCCACCCCGCTGAAGACCACGTACGCCTACGACGACGCGGGCCGGGTCACCCGGATCGCGCCGGCCGGCGAGCTGCCGTGGAACTTCGACTACGGCAGGGCCGCGGCCGACCAGGACCCGGGCCGGCTGCTGAAGGTCCGCCGGGCCTCGCTGGCACCGGGCAGCAAGGACCAGGTCGACGGCGAGATCGCCACCAAGGTGGTCTACGACGTGCCGCTGACCCGCGGCGCGGGCGGCCCGTACGCGATGTCCGGTCCGGACGTCGCCGCCTGGGCGCAGACCGACGCACCGACCGACGCCACCGCGCTGTTCGGCCCCGAGGACGACCCGGGCACCGCCACCGCGAGCGCGGCGACGCCGGGCCCCGACGGCTACCGGGCCGCCACGGTGCACTACCTCAACGCCTCCGGCAGCGAGGTCAACACCGCGACCCCGTCCGTCACCCCCGGCGGTGACATCGACACCACCGAGTACGACCGCTACGGCCACGCCGTCCGCTCCCTGGACGCCACCGACCGGTCGATCGCCCTCGGCACCCACCCGGACGCCGAGCGCTTCGTGGCGGAGCTGGGCCTGCCGGCCGACTCCGCGTCCCGGGCCCGGCTGCTGGACCACCGGACCGTCTACACGTCGGACGGCCTGGACGTCGCGGAGACGCTCGGCCCGGTCTACCGCGCCTCGCTCGCCGAGGCCGTCGCCGGGCAGACCACGCCGGCCGTGTTCACCGCCGAGGGCGAGAGCCTCGTCCAGCTCGGCGCGACCGACCCGCTGCGGGTGCAGACGCTCGCCCAGTGCTGCGCCGGCGCCGGCTGGTCGGGCGGTAGCCACGTCTTCCTCGCCGCCGACCAGGTCGGGGACAACGCGTCCTTCCGGGTCTCCGTGCCGGAGGAGGGCGAGTACCAGCTGACCGCGCTGCTGACGAAGGCCGCGGACTACGGCGTGGTCCAGCTGTCGATCGACGGCCAGAACGTCGGCGGCACCTTCGACGGGTACAACCCGACCGTCACCACCACCTCCTACACGGCGGGTTCGACGGTCCGGCTCGCCCGCGGCGACCACGAGCTGCGGCTCACCGTCACCGGGAAGAACCCGGCGGCCGTCGCGCCGTACTACCAGGCGGGTCTGGACCGGGTCACCCTGACCAAGACCACGCTCAACCCGGCCCTCGCCGCCGGCACCCCGGTGCTCGCGCGCGACCACAACACCCACGTCTACGACGAGGGGAAGCCGGACGGCAAGGCGTACCACCTGGTCACCACCTCCACCGACGGCGCCCGGATCGACGGCTACGCCGACGACGTGGAGCTGCGGGTCAGCAAGAACGGCTACGACGCGCCGATCGGCGGGGTCTCCGGCTGGCAGCTGCGGGTGGCCACCTCGGTCACCACCGACGCGCTCGGCGCCAAGCTGACGGCGTACGTCAAGTACGACGCGGCCGGCCGCGCGGTGGAGTCCCGCAAGCCCGACGGCACCGGCGCCGACGCGAGCACCGTGAAGTCGGTGTTCTACACGGCCGGCGCCAACCCGGACGACCCCGGCTGCGGCAACCGGCCCGAGTGGGCCGGCAGCCCCTGTGTCACGCTGCCCGGCGGCCCGGTGACGGGCGCGGACGGCACCCGGATGCCGACCACCCTGCCGGTCAAGCGGATCACCCGCTACTCGCCGTTCGGCGAGCCGGAGGAGACGACCGAGACCAACGCCGGCAAGACCCGCAGGACCGTCACCACCTACGACGGGGCCGACCGGGTCACCTCCACCGAGATCACCTCGGACGAGGGCCAGCCGCTGCCCAAGGTCACCACCGAGTACGACCCGGCGACGGGTGACGCGGTGAGGACCACCACCGACGGCAAGTCGCTGACCCGCGTGATGGACCAGCTGGGTCGGCTGATCTCCTACACGGACGCCGACGGCGGCACCACCACCACCGAGTTCGACAGGTTCGGCAAGCCGGTCAAGGTCACCGACCCGACCGGGTCCACCAGTTACACCTACGACCGCGCGAAGGAGCCGCGCGGGCTGGTCACCTCGGTCAACGACAGCGTGGCCGGCGAGTTCACCGCCGCGTACGGGCCGGACGGCCAGCTCGTCGAGCAGACCTACCCCGGCGGCATCGTCCGCAAGGACACCTACAACGCCGTGGGCGAGGCCACCGGCCGCACCTACACCCGCACCTCCGACAACAAGGTCGTCTGGGCGCAGACCAGCGACGTCTCCACCCAGGGCCAGGTGGCCCGCAACACCAGCTCCACCGCCACCCGCACCTACCAGTACGACCGCCTCGGCCGACTGGTGAAGGCCCAGCAGTCCAGCACCACCAGCGGCTGCGTCACCCGGCAGTACGCCTTCGACGCCCACGCCAACCGGCTGTCGAAGACCACCACGCCGGCCGCGGCGGACGGTTCGTGCGGCACCACCGGCGCGGTCGCCGAGAACCACACCTACGACAGCGCCGACCGGCTCACCGACGCCGGCTACGTCTACGACGCCTTCGGGCGAACCGTGAAGACCGCCACCGGCGCGACCAACACCTACTGGGCCAACGACAAGGTCGCCGCCCAGGAGAAGGGGGACACCAAGCAGCAGTGGGCGCTGGACGCCGCCCACCGCCTGACCGCCTACACCACCAGCAAGAAGCAGGCCGACGGCAGCTGGGCCAACCTCACGTCGAAGCTGAACCACTACGGCGACGACTCCGACGAGGTCCGCTGGACCGTCGAGGACACCACCCAGGGCACCGTCACCCGCAACATCTCGGGACCGGACACCGAACTGGTCGCCACCACCAGCAGGACCGGTGACGTCCAGCTCCAGCTCACCGACCTGTTCGGCTCGGTGGTCGTCACCACCGACACCGCGCTGACCAAGCCGGTGGTGCTGGACTTCGACGAGTTCGGCATCCCGCAGGACGGCCAGGCCGCCGTGCGGTACGGCTGGCTGGGCGGCAAGGAGCGCTCCGCCGAGGCCCAGGACGGCGTCATCCTGATGGGCGCCCGGCTGTACAGCCCGGCCCTGGGCCGCTTCCTCCAGGTCGACCCGATGCCCGGCGGCAACGCCGGCCCGTACGACTACTGCACCGGCGACCCGGTCAACTGCACGGACCTCGACGGCAACTGGGGCATGCCCAAGTGGCTGAAGAAGACGGTCCACGTGGTGGCCAAGGTCTCCGAGGTCGCCTCGTACATCCCCGGCCCGATCGGTGCGGCGGCCGCGGCCGTCTCCTCGATCTCCTACGCCGCGACGGGCAACTGGCGCAAGGCGGCGGAGATGGGCGTCACCGCGCTGTCCGGACTGGTCGGCGCCAACACCGCGGTGAAGGGCGCCTTCACGGCGGTCCGGGCGGGTCGGGCGGCCTCGCGGGCCGGCCGCTTCGCCTCCCGGGCGCGCTCGGTGTTCCGCAGCTCCGGCTGCAACTCCTTCGCCCCGGACACCCCGGTGCTGATGGCCGACGGCTCGCAGCAGCCGATCGGTCAGATCCAGGTCGGCGACTACGTGATGTCCACGGACCCCGGCACCGGGGAGTCCCGGCCGGAGCCCGTGCTCAACGTCATCGTCGGCTACGGCACCAAGCACCTCGTCGACATCCAGGCCGGCCCGGACGGCACGCAGCCGCTGCGGGCGACCGCCGAGCACCCGCTGTGGGTCACCGGCAAGGGCTGGACGGACGCGGCCAAGGTCGAGGCCGGCGACGCGCTGATCGCCCCGGACGGCACCGTCAGCGACGTGACCAGGGTCAACGACCTCGGCTTCGTCGTCGACCAGCTGGTGTTCAACCTCACCATCGGTGACCAGCACACCTTCTCCGTCCAGGTGGGCGACAGCTGGGCGCTCTCCCACAACAAGTCCGCCGTCTGCCAGATCTCGATGCAGAAGCAGGCCCGGCACGTGCGGGGGACCCCGGAGTACCACCGGGAGGTGAAGAAGCGCGGCGGCCTCTCGACCTTCCACGGCTGGGCCTCCGCCCGCCGCTTCGTCCAGCACGCCTGGAAGCATGGGAAGGTGATCGAGAAGAAGAAGGGCAAGGAGGTTCGGGAGCTGGACTTCGGTTTCTCCGTCGGCACCAACGCCAAGGGGCGGATGCAGACGAAGGTCCGCGTCCACCGGGACGCGAAGGGCAAGCTCCACGGACACCCGTCAGGCCGGGGGTACTGAACCCTCCTGACGACCTTCTGACACCCTGCTGAAATCGGGCCCGGTGCCTCGCGGAGACCTCCCGAGGCGCCGGGCCCGGCCCGTACCGCACCGCACCACCCCGCACCGCACCGAGAGGAGACCCGCGATGACCGCGGCCTTCGAGGAGTTCGCCCGCCGCGCCTACGGCAGCCTGGGCCACCCGACCTACCACCAGATCGTCAAACTGCTCGAACGGGACCCGTACCAGCCGTTCCGGGCGGCGCTCCCGCAGTCCTGGCAGGTCGAGGACATCACCGACGAGAACTGCGACGTCGCCTCGGTCTGGCGGATCGGCTGGGCCGGCGGCGGCGCCGTCCTGCGGCTGTCCGTCGTCGGGCCCTACGCCACGGCCTTCGCCCTGCACCCCGACGGGTACGAGACCGGGCAGTGCCTCTTCCCCGCCGACGAGGCGTCGGGCCCGGAGCCCGGCACCGAGCTGCACCGGCTCGCCGAGCTCACCCGCGCGGCCGGCTTCGCGCTGCTCTCCGGGGCGGATCTCGCCCGCACCATCCCGCTGCAACTCCCCGACGCGGACGGGCCGGTCACCCTCTACCAGGCGTTCTTCTGCTTCGACTGACCTTCGACCGACCGCACCGAGGGAACGCGGCCGCCGGTGCGGGCGTTGCTGGCTGAGGGCACCCGGGTGCGGCCGCCGGTAGGCAGGCAGGCTGCGGGGTGTCCGGTCCGAACAGGGAAAGGAAACAGCACATGCACGTCACCCTCGCCGAGGAGCTGATGCTGCTCTCGCTGGACGACGAGTCCGGTGTGGCGAAGGACGGTTCGAGCGCCGGATGGGCGGTGGCGGGAGGTCTCCTCGCCGAGCTCGCGCTGGCGGGCCGGGTCGCGCTCGACGAAGGCCGGCTCAGCGTCACCGACCGCACCCCGACCGGCGACCCGCTGCTCGACGAGCGCCTGGAGCGGCTCGCCGAGTGGGTCGGGCGCAAGGCCCCCGGCAAGGCGAAGGCGGCGGACTGGCTGACCAAGGACCACCCCACGGCGGTCCGGGCCACCGTGCAGCGGCTGTGCGAGCGCGGCCTGGTCGTCGAGGAGCGTCACCGGGTCCTCGGCCTCTTCCCGGTCCGCCGCTACCCGGAGGCGGACGGCTCGGTCGAGCGTGAACTCCGCGCGCGGCTGGGCGCCGTGATCCGGCACCACGTGGCGCCGGACGTCCGCACCGCGACCCTGATAGCCCTGCTGCACGCCGCCCGGCTGCACGCTCTGGCCTTCCCCGACCTGCCCCGGGCGCGGGTCGAGCTGCGCTTCGCGGAGATCGCCGCGGGCGACTGGGCGGGTGAGTCGGTCGGCCAGGCGATCCGGAACATGCGCGTCGCGGTGGCGGCCATCGCGGCCGTGACCGTCGCCACGGCGGCTGCCACAGCGGCGGCCGGCTGACGGACGACGACCCCGGGCCCGCCTCGGAGCGGGCGGGCCCGGAGGGCTCGGCGGCCGCCGGTGGTCAGGCCAGCGCTGCCGCCAGCAGCGCGGCGGTGGCGGCGATCAGTGGTTCGTCCGCGGGGGCGGCGGGGTCGTGCTTGGTGGACAGGACGGCCAGCACGATCGGTCCCCGGCCGGGAGGCCAGGTGATGCCCACGTCGTTGGTGGTGCCGTAGCCGCCGGTGCCGGTCTTGTCCGCGACGGTCCAGCCCGCGGGGAGTCCGGCACGGAAGCGGTGGCCGCTGGTCGTGTTGGCCAGCAGCCAGCGGGTGAGCCGCTCGCGGTCCGGTGCGTCGAGGGCGTCTCCCAGGGCGAGCCGGGCGTAGGTGCGGCCGAGGGCGCGGGGGGTCGAGGTGTCGCTCACCCGCCCCGGCTCGGCCGAGTTCAGCGCGGGCTCCCACCGGTCCAGCCGGGTCACCCCGTCGCCGACGGAACGGCAGAAGCGGGTGACCGCGTTCGGACCGCCGAGCTCGCGCAGCAGCAGGTTCGCGGCGGTGTTGTCGCTGTGGTCGATGGCGGCCGCGCACAGGTCCTCGACCGTCATGCCGCCCGCGAGGTTCTCCGGCCGGCCCGTGACCGGCGCGTAGCCCGAGGCCGTGACGTCCTCGTCGGTGTAGCTGAGGCGGGTGGCGAGGAACTCGCCGTCCCGGTCGAGATCCCGCAGGACGGCGGCCACGGCGATCGTCTTGAACGTCGAACAGAGCGGGAACCGTTCGTCCGGGCGGTGCAGCACGGTCCGGCCCGTGGCCGGGTCCCGGGCGAAGACCCCCAGCCGGGCGGAGTGCGCCCGTTCGAGAGCACGCAGCTGCTCGACGGTCCCGTACGCCGTGGCGGGGAGCGCGGCGGTCAGCGCCGTCCCGGCGGCCCCGGTGAGAACTCCGCGACGGGTCGGGTGCGATGCCATGGCCGCGTCCCTCGGGTGGGTGACTGATGGGTGGGTGACTGGTCGGTGATCGGCGGTCAGGCGGCGGTGCGGCGGTCTAGGCCGTCGAGCAGCAGCCGCAGGCCGTACTCGAAGCGGTCGTCCGGGGTGCGGTCGGCCCAGTGGCGGATGGCCGTGCCGATGGCCGGGTAGTCGCTGGTCTCGGCGTCGTCCGGCGTCGGGGTGCGGTCGGTGGTGGCGAGTTGGTGCTCGCGGCTCTGTTCCTCGATGACGTGGCCGAGGACGTAGTCCTGGAGGGTGAAGAAGGCCAGCGCGGTCTCCGTCTCCGGCACGCCGGCGGCTGCGAGCGCCTGGACGGCGACCTCGCCGAAGCGGAGGGTGTTGGGCCGGCGGACGTAGGTGCCGGACAGCACGCGGGCGCCGTCCCGGCGGGCGAGCAGGGCGAGCCGCAGCCGTCGGGCGAGTTCGGCGGTCCGCTCGCGCGGCGGCAGTGCGGGGTCGACGTCGGCGACGCCGCTCATGATCTCCTCGGCGATGGCCTCCAGCAGGGCCTGCTTGTCCCGGTAGTGCCAGTACAGGGCGCTGGGGCCGACACCCAGGGACGTGGCCAGGCGGCGCATGGTGAGCCCGTCCAGGCCGTCCTGGTCGAGCAGGCCGAGGGCTCCGGCGAGCACGTCCTCGCGGTGCAGGCGCACGCGGATCTCCTTGCTGGGCGGGCGGGTTGGGCCGACGTCACGGCCCTGATCAGCCGCGTTGACACACCGTTGAGCCTACCCTAACCTGAACACCGTTCTACTAGAACACTGTTCAGGTTTGGAGTCGACATGTCCACACCGTCCTCCGCGCGCAACCCTGCCGCGCCCCCTCCGCCCACCGCGCCCGCGCCCACCGACCCTCCGCCGCCCGGACCGCCGCGCCTGCTGCGGCCCGGCTTGCCCGTCGCGGCGGCGGTCGCGATCGCCTGCACCGCGTCGTTCATGGTCGTCACGGACGGCGCCATCGTGAACGTGGCCCTGCCCGCCATGAGCGCCGACCTCGGACTCGGATCCGCCGCCGCCCGCTGGGTGGTGGACGCCTACCTGCTGGTGCTCGGCGGCTGCACGCTGCTCGCGGCCCGGGCCGGCGACCTCTTCGGCCGCCGGGCCACCCTCCAGGCGGGCCTGCTGCTCTTCACCGCCGCCAGCGCCCTCGGCGGCCTGGCCGGCAGCGGCCCGGCCCTGATCGCCGCCCGCGCCGCCCAGGGATTGGGGGCCTCCGCACTGGCGACCTCGACCCTCGGCGTCGTCCTCGCCGCCACCGCCGACCGGCCGGAGCTGCGCCGGCGCGCCATGTCGGCCTGGGCCGCCTCGAGTTCCTCGGCCGCCGCACTCGGCGTACTGCTCGGCGGCGTCCTCACCGAACACGCGGGCTGGCGCTGGGTGATGTACGTCAACGTGCCCGTCGGCATCGCCCTGCTGACCGCCGTCCAGCTCTGCCTGCAACCCGCCGACCGCTGCGGCTCCGTCGGCCGCCTCGACCTGCCCGGGGCCTTCGTCTCGACCACCGGCGTCGGCCTGCTCCTGTTCGGCATCACCCACGGCGGCGAGAACGGCTGGACGTCCCCCACCACCCTGGCCACCCTCGCCGCGGCAGCCCTGCTGCTCGCCGCCTTCGTCCGGATCGAGGCACGCAGCGCGCACCCGCTGGTCCGCCTGCCGGTCCTCCGGCTGCCCGGCGTACCGACCGGGAACCTCGTCGTCCTGCTGCTCGGTTCGAGCCTGACGGCGTCGCTCTTCCTCGTCTCCCAGCTGATGCAGCAGGTCCTCGGCTACTCCGCCCAGCAGACCGGCCTGGCGATGCTGCCGATGGGCGGGTGCCTGGCCGCGGCCGCGCTGCTCTCCCGGCGCCTGCTGGACGCCGGGGCGCGCCGACTGCCGCTGTACGGGGGCACCGTCGCGGCAGCCGGGCTGCTGTGGCTCGCCACCCGGTCGGCCGACGCCCGCTACCCGGTCGACCTGCTCGGCCCGCTGCTGCTGATCGGATCCGGCCTCGGCCTGATGCTGATGTCCGCCACCACGGCGGCCACCGCCGCCGTCCCGCCCGCGGAGGCCGGCCTCGCCTCGGGCCTGCTCAACACCTCCCGCCAACTGGGCGGCGCCCTCGGCCTCGCCCTGCTCGGCGCCATCGCCCAGTCCGTCACCGGCGCGGCCGCGGGAGCAGCTCTCCTGCCCGGCTCCCACGCGGCGCTGCTCACCGCCGCGGCGCTCAGCCTGCTCGGCGCACTCGCCTCCCTGCTGCTGCCCGGCGCCCGCACCGGCGCCCGCGCCCGCACCCGCTCCTGAACCCGCCTCAGCACCCGACCGGAGAACAGCCCATGCAGACCCGCAAGCACCACCCCGTCCTCGTCGTCGGCGGCGGCATCGTCGGCCTGACCGCCTCCCTCGCCCTCTCCCACCACGGGGTGCCCTCGCTCCTGGTCGAGGCCCACCCCGGCACCCACGACCACCCGCGCGCCCGCAGCCTCAACGCCCGCGCGATGGAGATCTTCCGCGAACTGGGTGTGGCGGACGCCGTCCGGGAAGCCGGCGCCCCACTCGCCCGTGCCGAAGGACTGCACCGCGGCCCCGACCTCGCCACCGCCCTCGCCGACGTCCCGCGCCGACCGAACCCCGGCGACCGGCCCGAGAGCATCTTCGCCCCCGCCGCGATGGCCCGCTGGAGCCCGACCACCGGCCGCCGCGCGACCCTCGACGCCGTCGAACCCGTCCTGCTGGCCGCGGCCCGCCGCCGCCCGGCCGAGATCCGCTTCGGCACGCTGCGCACCGGCCTGCGGCGCGGCGGCGACCACCTCGCCGTCGACCTGACGGACGTGGCCACCGGCGCCACCGAGACCGTCACCGCCGACTACCTGATCGCCGCCGACGGCGCGGGCGGCGCGCTGCGCCACGAGCTCGGAGTCCCCTCCACGTACGGCACCAGCCACGGGCACCAGCTCAACATCCTGTTCCGCGCGGACCTCGAACACCTCGTCCAGGGGCGGGAGTTCAGCGTCGTCCTGATCGCGCGCGACGGTGTGCGAGGCATGCTCACCGCCATCGACGCCCGCACCCGCTGGGCCTTCCACCTGCGCTACGACCCGGCCGTCGAGAGCCCCGCCGACTACCCGCCCGCGCGGTGCGAGCAGATCCTGCGGGACGTCCTCGGGGTGCCCGGCGTCCAGCCCGAGGTGGTCAGCGTGCTGCCCTGGGAGGCCCGCGAGCGCACCCTCGACCGGCTCCGCGTGGGCCGGGTCTTCTTCGCCGGCGACGCGGCCCACCAGATGCCCCCGGCCGGCGCCCGCGGCGCCAGCACCGGCATCGCCGACGTCCACAACCTGGTCTGGAAGCTCGGGGTCGTCCTCGGCGGTCGCGCGGACGAGACCCTGCTGGACACCTACCAGGACGAACGCCACCCCGCCGCCGTCCACGCCGTCGCCGCCTCGGGTGCCAACGCCCGGGCCATGACCCCCGGCAGCCCCTCGCCCGACCCCGACTGGACCACCCCCGCCGCCCACGGCCTCGGCGACCGCTACCGCTCCGCCGCCGTCCTCCCCGACGCGGCGGACCCGGCGGACCCCGTCGCCACCGACCTCAACGGCAGCCCCGGCACCCGCCTCCCGCACGCCTGGACCGACCCCGCCCGGACGCGCTCCACCCTCGACCTGCCCGCCGGGGACTGGATCCTGCTCGGCCCGCCCGCCTGGCGCCGGCCCGCCGGCACCGCCGGGCTGCGCCACGCCGACCCCGGGCCCGAGTTCGCCGCCCTCGCCGGAACCGGCCCCGACGGCGCCGTCCTCGTCCGCCCCGACGGCCACATCGCCTGGCGCGCCACCGGTCCCGCGGATCCGGCCGCAGCCCTCGACGCCGCCCTGCGCCGGCTGCCGTTGCGCACCGGGGTCCGCCCGTAGCCGCGTAGCCTCGCCGGTGCGGCAGGCTGACCGGTCGGGGGAGGCGTAGCGTCGACAGTGGTCGCGGGCGGGTCCCTCCCTCCTGCTGGAGCGCCGCCATGCCAGGTATCGACACCCCGCCGTCCGGCCCACCGCCCGGTCCACCGCCGGGCCCGCCACCCGCCCCGCCCTCCGGCCCGTCGGTGCTCACCGGCCACACCGCGCCGGTGACCTGCCTCGCGGTCTCCGCCGACGGCCTGCGGATCCTGTCCGGTAGCGAGGACCGGACGCTCCGGCTGTGGGACCTCGCGGCCGGCACGGAGATCCGCAGGTGGGCCGCGCACCAGGACGGGGTGCAGTGCGTCGCCCTCTCCCCGGACGGCCGGCTCGCCGTGTCCGGCGGAGTCTGGGGCCCGGCGGTCCTGTGGGACACCGCCACCGGGGCCGAACTCCGCCGCTTCCACGGGCAGGAGCAGGGCTGCCTGTCCGCGACCTTCTCGCCGGAGGGCCGACTGGTCGCCACCGGCTGCGGGGACCACACCGTACGCTGCTGGGACCCGGCGACCGGTCAGGAGCTCCGGCGCTTCCCGGGGCACACCGCCGACGTCACCGGCGTCGCGTTCTCCCCGGACCGTCGGCTGCTGCTGTCCGGTGCCGCCGAGACCGCGTTCGGCGCCGACCAGGTGCGGCTGTGGGACGTGGCGGGCGGCACCGAGCTGCGCCGGTTCGGTGACGGGCTGTTCTTCGTCACCGCCGTCGGATTCGCGGCCCGGGGTGGTCTCGCCGTCGCCACCACCATGGACTGCCGGCTGCGCGTGTGGGACGTGGTCACGGGGGCGGAGACCGGCTCCTTCGAGGTCGGCACGGGCAATCTGCTCTGCCTCGCGGTGTCACCCGACGGCCGGTGGCTGCTGACCGGAAGCGGTACCGACTACTACGACGCGGACCTCGTCGCCATGCTCGGCAGCGACAACCGGGTCCGGCTGGTCGACCCGGTCGACGGCCGGGACCCGGCCCGGTTCGAGGGCCACACCGGGAACGTGAACGCCGTCGCGTTCACCCCGGACGGCCGCCACGCCGTCTCGGGCAGCGCGGACGGCACGATCCGGCTCTGGGAGCTCGGGCCGTGAGCCCGGCGCCGTGAGCCCGGGGTCGTGAGGTGAGCCCGGGGCCGTGCGCCCGGGCACCGGTTGCCCGTGGTCAACCGCCGGTGGAATCGTGGCAGGAGAAGGTCGGATCGGATCCCCGAGATGGCGGAGCGGACACGAGGAGAGCAGCGCACCTCGACCGTGGACAGCCCAGTGGTCCGGGCCCGTCCCGGGCTCGGTGGGCGAGGTGCCGGGGCCCTGTGCGTGCTTCTCGGGCTCCTCCCGGTCACCCCGGTCCTGGCCTGGGCGTACGGACTGACGCCGTTCGCCGTCTGGTTCTGGGCGGTCACCGTGCCGAGCCTGGCGCTGCTGGCCGCCATCGGCGCGGCGACCGCCCGCCGCCCGCGCCCGGGCCGGCTGCACCGCGCGCTCGTGGTCGGGACCGTCGGCGGTCTGCTCGGCACCTTCGGCTACGACCTGTTCCGGGTGCCCTTCGCACTGGCCGGGGTGCGGCTCTTCGCGCCGATCGACACCTACGGCGTGCTCGCCCTGGGCACGGAGTCCTCCAGCCCGCGCACCGGACTGCTCGGCTGGGCGTTCCACTTCGCCACCGGCATCGGCTTCGGGATCGCCTACGCCGTCATCGCCGCCGGCCGGCGCTGGCAGTGGGCCCTGGCCTGGGGACTGATGATCGAGACCCTGGCGGTCGCGTCCCCCGTCGCGGGTGTCTACGCGCTGCGCGGGCCGGGGCTGATCGCCCTCGCCTACGCCGGGCACCTGGCCTACGGGGCGCCGCTCGGCCTACTGGCCGCCGACCCCGAGCGCACCGTCCGCCGGCTGCGCGAGGTCGGGCCGCACACCACCGCCTACGCGCTGCTGGCCGTCCTCCTGGCGCTGGTGCTCTGGCAGCGGCCGTTCAGCACGCCGGCCGCCGTCCGGGCCGGCGAGCGGGTGGCCCCCGGCCCCAGCGCGCTGGTGCTGGACGGGCGGTTCCATCCGCAGTACCTGCGGGTGCCCGCGTACGGCTGCGTGAGCCTGCACAACGGCGACCTGGTGCCGTACACCCTGCCCGCCGCCGTCGGCGCGCCACGGCTGGAGCCCGGGAGCACGACCACGGCCTGCTTCGCCTCCGGGGGCAACGCCGTCCTGCGGGTGCGCACCTCCGCGGAGCCGTACGCGGGCGGGTTCGTCATCGTGGACCGGACGGAGCGCTGAGATGACCGGAGCGCTGAGATGACCACCGCGACCGCCCCGCGCACCGTCCCCACCCCCGGCGAGGTCGCCCGGCGGCTGCCCGGGTGGCTGCGCGAGCACGTCTGGTCCGCGGTGACCGGGGCGGTGGTCGGCGGCCTGATCGGCTACGCCGTGAACGTCTGGCTGATCGCCGTCCGCTACGGCGGCTGGCGGAAGGTGCCGCACGGCGCACCGGCCACCAGTGACGGCAACTTCTTCCAGGGCGCGCTGTTCTGGGGCCTGCTCACCACCGTGCTGTTCGGGGTGTTCGGCTACTGGCACGCCGTCGGCACCACCCGCTTCCTCGCCGACCTGCGCGGGCTGCCGCGTACGCTCGGCGCGTTCGTCCGGGGCGACCGGTCGGCCTCCGTGCACCTGCTGTGGGGCGCGGCGGTCGCGCTGCTGGCCGCCCAGGTCGTCCCGCCCGCGGCCGGGGCGGTGCTCGCCGTCGGGGTGCTCGCGAGCGCGCCGACCGTGCTCGCGAGCATCGTGTCGACGTTCCTGCGCCGGATCTGGTCGGCGCTGGTCAAACAGGTCGCGCCGACCCGCCGCCACCGGATCACCGGGGTCACCGGCATGACGGTGGGCCTGCTCGGCTCCGCGGCCGCGCTGATCGTCGCCGCGTTCGTCACCGACACCGCGGTCAAGTTCGGCCTGGCCGGCGCCCTCGCGCTGGCCGCCGTCCTGGTCGGCCGCGCCGGTGCGCGACCCCCCGCCGCCGCCTGCCTCGCGCTGCTCATCGGCACCGTGCTGCTGCTGCACGGGTTCACCGACGCATTCCCGGCCCACGCCGACGACGGCGGATCGGCCGAATGCCAGGGCCAGGCCTGGCTGAGCTGCGGCGGCAGCGCCACGGTGCTGCGGTACGCCGGGGCCGGGGCGGCCGCGGCCGCGGTGGGCGGGATCCTGGGTTCCTTCCTCGGCAGCCTGGCCGGCTCGCTGGCGGGCGAGCCGGGCAGCGGTCCGGGTTGGGGCGGTCCGGACGAGGACGGTCCGGACGAGGACGGTCCGGACGGGGGCGGCGGTCCGCCCTGGCAGCCGCAGCCGGGCATGCCCCAGAGCGACCGTCGGGCGATCAACAACTGGATCCAGGGGCTGCTGGACGACCCGGCCTTCCAGCGCTGGCGCGCCACCCACCCCGGTTTCACCGACCCGCCCACCGACGCCGAGTTCAACCAGTACCTCAACTGGCGCCACGCCCAGGGGCTGGCGGACCCGCCGCTGACCCTGCCCAGCGGGCAGCCGCCGCTCCCGGTGGACGCCGGACCGCTCCCACCGCTCCCCACGGCGGAGCCGGTACCGCTGCCCGAGCTGCCGCCCGGCCCCGAGCCCGCCGAGCTCTACCAGCCCTACGACGTCCCGCCCGGCGGGGACGCGCAGCTCCTGCCCGACCTGCCCCCGATGCCCGCAACCGCCCCGGCCGTACCTCCCGCACCCGACCCCGCCCAGGCGATCCGGGACCGGCTCGGCCGGCTCGACGGGGCCAACATGTACGACCCGTCGTACTGGCAGCAGCTCCAGGCGCTCCACGAGAGCGTCGACCCCGCCCGGGGCCTGACCGCCGACCAGCTGCAGACCATCGAGGCGCTGGAGCGGAAGGTCCCCGCCGCCGACGCCTCGGTGATCGAGCAGCGCGAGTCGTTCCGCAGCAGCGGCATGGACAGGCTCACCGCCGCCGTGAAGCTCGGCAGCCAGGCCGACCGGGACTACACCGACTACCTCCACCGGCTGGACGGCATCGAGGCCCGCGAGAACTACCTCAGCAACGTCATCGACCAGCTCCCGCCCGGCCGGTTCGAGGCGGCCAACCGGGTGCTCCAGCGGATCGAGACCGGCGCGCCGGGCACCGACACCGAGAGCTCGCTGCGGCAGCTGACCACCGCCGTGTTCAACCAGGCGCAGGGCCAGTCGGAACGGGAGGCGGCCGCGGCCCAGCTGGAGTCGATCGCGGCCGACGAGCACGCGGCCGGCGCCACCCGGGTGCAGCACGTCGCCATCGCCACGGAGATTCTGCTGGCCCCGTTCGCGGTGCCGCTGACCGCCGCCGGGGCGGCCCAGCTCGGGGCGTTCATGGTGGGCCGCAACGCCGTCCAGGGCTTCGGCGTCGGCTACGAGGAGGGCGGGATCGGCAAGGCCCTGCTCGGCGCGGCCAACGCGGTGCTGCCGATCAACACCCTCCAGGCCGCCTACCAGGCCACCATCGGCCAGGTGATCGACCCGAACAGCCCGGCCCCGCAGGCCGGCCGGGGCGCGATCGCGCTCGCCTTCGTCCAGGACCTCGGCAACGCGGTCGGGCTGCACGGGCTCGGTCTGGGCAACATCGGCCCGGCGGCGACCGAGGCGGCGACCGAGAGCTCCGCGCTGAGCAAGCTGAAGGGCCAGGCGCCGCCCGGCCAGTACCCGCCCGGCCCGGTGCCGACGGCCACGGCCGCCACCGACGCCGCCTACCGCGCCGAGCAGGCCGCCGGGCAGAAGGCGGCGGAGGAGTTCCGGCAGATGGCCGAGGACCTGCGCGGCCTGCGGGCGCAGGGGGCCGGTGCGGACCAGATCGCGGCGGCCCAGCAGGCGCTCCAGCAGAAGGCGATCGCGATCAACTCCAGCTACCAGGCCAAGGCCACCCTGAAGACCGCGACCACTGAGGTCCAGGGCGAGTACGCCAACGCCATCAACCCGGTGTTGGCCAAGGCCCAGGAGGACACCGTCGCCGCCCTCAACGCGCAGGGATTCACCAGGGGCGGACGGCCACTGACCACCGGGGACCTGATCGACCTGCGCAACGCCAAGAGCATGGGCACCGTCGGGATGGACCGGGACCTCGCCCTCAACCAGATGGCCTACCGCCAGACCCTCGCGCAGTTGGAGAAGGTCCCGCCCACCTCGCCGCGGGCCGACGACCTGCTGGAGGAGCTCAAACAGTTCAAGGGCACCTCCCAACTGGAGCAAAACGGCGTGCCGGTGAGCGCCCCCAAGGCCAATGACGCCTTCCAGCAGGCGTACAACAAGGCGTACGCCGGCGCCACCGGCGACCAGGACGCGGGCAAGGCGCTCCAGGCCGTCACCCAGAGCAAGCACCCGGAGGCCTACCAGGACCTCCCGGTGCTCAAGAACAACGCCCTCGACTACCCGCCCGACCCCAAGTGGGCCGAGCAGACCGGGTCGGTGACCACCTACAAGTCGTACATGAACATGAAACCGCATGAGCTGAGCCCGGGCAGCGGGCTCCAGGAGACCGCCCGGGGCGTCGCCAAGGACATCTCCACCAAGCTCGAACCGCTCATGTACTACAAGGGCGCCGACCCGGCCGCCTACCAGCGGGTCCTGGACATGAAGGCCTTCCTCGGCGACTGCGGCAAGGGCGTCTACACCCCGACCCAGATGGAGCTGCTCTCCCAGCAGAAGTTCGGCACCTCGATCAACGGCCTGGCCCAGCAGGTCGATTCCAACCTGACGGCCGTCATCAAGCAGACCGGGCCCGCCGCCCCGGCCTTCCACGCCCTGCCCGGCCCCGGCCTCGGCGACGCCGGCGCCCACGTCGCGAAGGCGGTCGGCGCGGCGGCGGCCCCGGCGGCCCGCGGCATCGTGGCCGGCTCCGGACCGGGAACCGCGCCGCCGGAAGGGACCTGAGCCATGGACACCGAAGCCACCGGCACCGCCGCCGCCGCGGACACCACCATCGTCGGGGACACCACCGTTGCTGCGGACAGCACCGCCGCCGGGGCGCCCGACCGCTCCTCACCGGGCGGCCTGGCCCGCACCATCCGCCTCCGCCGGGCCGAATTCGCGCCGTTGGCCCGGCACCTGGGGCTGCCCGAGCCCGGTGTGCTGTCACCGCTGCCCGACCTGGCCGCCCCGGACCCCGGCGGCCCCGAGCCGGTGCGCGAAGTCGGCGAGCTGCTCCGGGAGTTCACCGGGCTGCCCACCGCCACCGTACGGGCCGCGCTGCTCCCGCTCGCCGTCCCGGACCGGGTGGTGGACGCCCGCAGCGCCCTGTTCGACAGCGCGCCGACGCAGTGCCGGCTGTACGCCTCCCACCGGGCCGAGGACGTCTTCGTCGGCCTGCGGCCCGGGTCGGGCGGCGGGTACGAGCTGATGGCCCCTTTCGCGCCGCAGGACCTCGCCTGGTGGGTGCAGCTCCAGGTGCAGTTCTCCAACGGGCAGCCGATGCCGCTGCCGACGGCGGTGGAGGAGCTGACGGCCGAGCAGCTGGCCTTCCTGCTGCTGCTGGTCGACGCCTACAAGACCGCCTTCTTCCGCTCCTTCGCCGGGCGGCGGCAGCAGCCGGCTCCGGTCACCGTCTCGCTGACGGACGTCCTGGAGGCGCAGCAGGACGCCCTGCGGGTGGCCGACCGGCGCTGGATCAGCCACGCCGTCGCGGAACTGTTCGCCGCCCAGCTGCACCCCGGCGGGCGGACCGGCACGCTCCTGCCCCAGGTCACCGCCGCCGCCGCCGAACGGGAACTGCGCCGGTACGCGGCGGCCGGACACCTCGAACCGGCCGGGACGGGCGATCCGCAGGCCTACGAACTCGGGCTCACGCTGGCGACCTTCGCGGGCACCCTGTTCACCTGGATCAGCCTGCTCTCCTTGCACGACGTCCAGGTGACCGGCCACGAGGCGGGCCGGCCGGTGGCGCAGGAGGACATGGTGCTGTTCGTGGTGACCGAGCCGACGGTCTGGGCCCTGGCCAGCCAGGGCCTCACCCGGGCCGGGCAGGACTGGTCGGCCGTCCGGTTCGGCCTCCGGGCGCTCGGGGTCGTGGCGGCGTGCAACCTGGCCGCCGAGTTCCTGCGGCCGATCCCGGAGCTGGCGCTGCCGGACGAGGTCTACCGCCCGAAGGCGGCGCCGGTGACCGAGGTGGCGGTGACCGAGGTGGCGGTGGCCGAGGCGGGCGTGACCGAGGTGGCGGCGCCCGAGGTGGGGGTGACCGAGCAGCCCGGCCGGCAGCCCGCGCCGGCCGGCCCGCCCCCGACGACCACCGTCGGGCCGGTCTTCCGCCCCACGCACCGCGTCCCGTCCGGCGGCATGTCCGCCTGGGTCGCACCCGACCCGGCGCTCACGGCCGTCACCAGGATCGACGCGAGGGTGGAGCTGCAAGTGCTCGAACGGGCCGGGGCCTGGGCGCACATCGTCTGCTCCAACGGCTGGTCGGCCTGGGTGGACGGACGGCGGATCGAGGAGATCGAGGACTGACCGGCGGCCCGCACCACCCGGCCCGGCCCGCCCGGCCCCGGGCCGCCGGTCAGGGCAGTTCGTCGGCGATGGCGGCGACGAACGCGGCGAGCTCGGCCTGCGCGACCGGGTCCGGGACGGCCTGCGGCAGGACGGCGTGGGCCAGCCGGATGTGTTCCCGGATCCGCTCCTCCAGCCAGGTACGGCCGCCGCACTCCTCGATGAGGTCGGCGACCTGCCGGAGCTGGTCGAGGGTCGGTTCGGCGGTGTCGTCGTAGAAGGCGGCGAGCTGGTCGCGGGCCGGTCCCTCGGACCGGAGGGCGACCGCGGCGAACGCCCGGGACTTACGGCGCCGCAGGTCGGCCAGCTGGTCTTCGAGGGCGTCGCGGGAGGTGCCCCAGACCCCCTCCCAGTCGTCGAAGAACGCCAGGGCCATCCCGGCGTGGTAGCCGAGCCGCTCGGCCGCGGCCAGTTCGTCCGAGCCGGCGCCGCGCACCAGGGCGCCGGCGAGGCAGACCCCGGCGGTGGGGAGGGCGATCGTGCTCTCCAGCAGTTCCAGCGAGAGCTCCAGGCTCATCCGCGAGGTGCCCTCCGCCTCCAGGTCGCGAACCTGCCCCGAGCAGCACTCCCGGATGGCGCGGGCGGCCCGGCGGATCAGCTCGGTGGAGACCTGGTCGCCCTCCTCGGCGAGCAGCTCGAACGCCAGGCAGTGCAGGGCGACCCCGACCTGGATGGCGGCCGGTACGCCGAAGGCCGCCCAGAGGGTCGGCCGGCCCTTGCGGACCATCTCCCGGTCGATGATGTCGTCGTGGACGGTCCCGGCGGCCGACATCAGCGTGCCGGCGACGGCGGCCGTCCGGGCCGCGTCCCACGCCTGCGGGCTGCTCCCCGCGCACAGCAGGGCGACCAGCGCGGGCCGCCGCCGGAAGCCGACCGGGGTGGTCGGGTGGCCCTCGGCGTCGATCCACCCGAAGTGGTACTCCGTCATCCGCCGGACCGGCTCGTCGAGCCGGGCCGCGGCCGCCCGCAGCGCGGGCTCCAGGTAGGCGATGACGTCGTGGGTGATCTGCTGCGAGGTGCGCACGGTCTGCACGGAGGTCTCCGACACTCTCGGGTGGCCAGGGAACGGCGCCGCACCGCCTCCCCGGGGAGGCCGGCGCGGATCCTCCTGCCATGACGCCCCGTCCCGCTGGCCGCCGCAACCGGACGCGTGCGCGTTCCGGCAGGTGGCAGTCACCCGGAGTGCCCGGCCCGGACCCGCCGTCACGGCGGGAGCGGGCCCGGGGCGGGGTGCCCCGACCGGGACGATCACTGGGGCCGGTCGTCGTGCGGCCGCTCGTCGTGGGGCGGATCGTCGTGGGGCCGGTCGGTCGCACCGTACCCGCCGCCGCCCGGGGTGCGGATCTCCAGGGCGTCGCCGGCCGCGAGCTCGGCGCTGCCGCAGCCGGGCAGGGTCTCGCTGCTGCCGTCGGTGCGCAGGACGCGGTTGACGCCGAGGGCGCCGGGTGAGCCGCCGGACAGGCCGTACGGGGGGACGCAGCGGTGGCCGGTGAGCAGGCTGACGGTCATCGGCTCGCGGAAGCGCAGCCGGCGCAGCGCCCCGTTGCCGCCGTGCCAGCGGCCCTCGCCGCCGCTGCCGGGGCGGACCGCGAACTCCTCGACGAGGACGGGCAGCCGCCACTCCAGCACCTCCGGGTCGGTGAGCCGGGAGTTGGTCATGTGGGTCTGCACGGTGTCGGCGCCGTGGTAGCCGGGGCCGGCGCCGGAGCCGGAGGCGATGGTCTCGTAGTACTGGTGGTGCTCGTTGCCGAAGCTGAGGTTGTTCATGGTGCCGGAGCCCTCCGCCTGGACGCCGAGGGCGGCGTAGAGCGCGCCGGTGATGGCCTGCGAGGTCTCGACGTTGCCGGCGGCGACGGCGGCGGGGTGGACCGGCGCGAGCATCGAGCCGGGCGGGACGGTGATCCGCAGCGGCCGCAGGCAGCCGTCGTTGAGCGGGATGTCCTCGTCGACGAGGGTGCGGAAGACGTACAGGACGGCGGCGGTGACGACGGCGGAGGGGGCGTTGAGATTGCTGTCGAGCTGGGCCGAGGTGCCGGTGAAGTCGATGGTGGCGGTGCGCCGTTCGCGGTCGACCCGGACCGAGACGGCGATCACGGCGCCGGAGTCCGTCTCGTACCGGTAGGAGCCGTCGGCGAGGCCGTCGATGGCCCGGCGGACGGCCTGTTCCGCGTTGTCCTGGACGTGGCGCATGTAGGCCTGGACGACGTCGAGCCCGAAGTGGTCGATCATCGCGTTGACCTCGTCGACGCCCTTGCGGTTGGCGGCGATCTGGGCCCGCAGGTCGGCGAGGTTGGTGGCCGGGTCGCGGGACGGGTACCGGGCCCCGGTGAGCAGCCGTACCGTCTCCGCCTCGCGCAGCCTGCCGTCCACCACCAGCGGCCAGTTGTCGAAGAGCACGCCCTCCTCCTCGATCGCGCGGCTGGCGGCGGGCATCGATCCGGGGGTGATGCCGCCGATCTCGGCGTGGTGGCCGCGGGAGGCGACGAAGAACCGGATGTCCTGCCCGGCGGGGTCGAAGACCGGGGTGACCACGGTGATGTCGGGCAGGTGGGTGCCGCCGTGGTACGGGTCGTTGACGGCGTAGGTGTCGCCGGGGCGCAGGTGCGGGCCGCGCCGGCGGATCACCTCCTTGACGGTGGTGCCCATCGAGCCGAGGTGGACGGGGATGTGCGGGGCGTTGGCGACCAGGTTGCCGTGCGGGTCGAAGAGCGCGCAGGAGAAGTCGAGCCGTTCCTTGATGTTGACGGACTGGGCGGTGGACTCCAGCCGCGCGCCCATCTGTTGGGCGATGGCCATGAAGAGGTTGTTGAAGACCTCCAGGAGGACGGGGTCGGCGGCGGTGGGGACGCTCTCCTCGACGGTCGCGCGGACCTGTTCGACGAGCAGGTGTCCGGTCGGCGTCATGGCGGCCTGCCAGCCATCGTCGACGACGGTGGTGGCGTTGGCCTCGGCGATCACGGCCGGGCCGGTGACGGTGTCGTCGGGTCGCATGGACTCCCGTTCCAGCAGCGGGACTTGTCGCCAGGAGCCGCTGGTGAAGAGCGGGACGGTGTGCGGCTCAATAGTGGCAGTGGCAGTGGGCGGGTTGAGCTCCGGCTGCTCGGAGAGCCCGGTGCCCTCGACGGCGAGGGCCTCGATCACCAGCGGACGGTTCATCAGGAAGGAGTACGTGGCGCGGTGTCGTTCCTCGAACTCACCGGTCATCGCGGCGACGTCGCCCAGTCGGACGGCGAGGGTGGTGTCGGTGCCCTGGTAGCGCAGCCGGGCCCGGTGGGTCAGCCGGATCCGTTCGGGCGGGGTGCCCTGGTCGAGCAGCTCGGCGGTGGCGGCCGCCGCCAGTTCGTCGGCGAGGGCGCGTACGGCGGCCATCTCCTTCTCCGCCAGCGGCCGTTCGACGGCGTGCTCGCGCAGGACGGTGGTGTCGGCGAGGCCGATGCCGAGGGCGGACAGCACCCCGGCCATCGGCGGGACCAGGACGGTCCGGATGCCCAGCGCCTCGGCCACCTGGCAGGCGACCTGGCCGCCCGCGCCGCCGAAGGTGGTCAGCGCGTAGCGGGTGACGTCATGGCCCTGCTGGACGGAGATCCGCTTGACGGCGTTGGCGATGTTCCCGACGGCGACGCGCAGGAAGCCCTCGGCTGCCTGCTCCGCCGACATGTCGCCGATCTCCCGGGCCAGCTCACCGAACTGACGCTTCGTCAGATCGAGGTCGAGCGGCTGATCGCCGTCCGGTCCGAAGACGTGCGGGAAGTGTGCCGCCTGGATCCGGCCGAGCAGCAGGTTGGCGTCGGTGACGGTGAGCGGCCCGTCGCGCCGGTAGCAGGCGGGCCCGGGATCCGCTCCGGCCGAGTCCGGGCCGACCCGGAGGCGTCCGGCCTGGAAGCGCAGCACCGAGCCGCCGCCCGCCGCGACGGTGTGGATGGCCAGCATCGGCGCCCGCAGCCGCACCCCGGCGACCAGGGTGGTCACCACCCGCTCGTACTCGCCCGCGTAGTGCGACACGTCCGTGGACGTGCCGCCCATGTCGAAGCCGATCACCCGCTCGTGGCCCGCCAGTCGGGACATCCGCACCATGCCGACGATGCCGCCGGCCGGGCCGGAGAGGATCGCGTCCTTGCCCCGGAAGTGCCCGGCCTCGGCCAGCCCGCCGTTCGACTGCATGAACATCAGTCGCACACCGGCCAGTTCGTCGGACACCTGCCGGACGTAGCGGCGCAGCCCGGGGGAGAGGTAGGCGTCGACGACGGCGGTGTCCCCGCGCGGCACCAGCTTCATCAGCGGGCTCGCCTCGCTGGACAACGACACCTGGGTGAAGCCGAGTCGACCGGCGAGGCGGCCGATCGCCCGCTCATGGGCGGGGTGCAGGTAGCTGTGCAGGCAGACCACGGCGAGGGAGCGGATGCCGTCGCGCAGGCATCCGCGCAACTCCTCGGCGAGCTGCTCCAGATCGGGCGGGCGCAGCACCGTTCCGTCCGCGGTGATCCGCTCGTCCACCTCGACCACCCGGGCGTACAACGGCTCGGGCAGGGTGATCTCGCGGGCGAAGATCTGCGGCCGGTTCTGGTAGCCGATCCGCAGTGCGTCCGCGAAACCGCGGGTGATGACCAGGGCGGTCGGCGCGCCGGTGCGCTCCAGGAGGGCGTTGGTGGCCACCGTGGTGCCCATCCGCACGGAGTCGATGTGCGCGTCCGGGGGGAGCAGGGCGCGGATCCCGGCCACGGCGGGGTCGCGGTGGCGGGCCGGGTCGTGCGAGAGGAGCTTGTGGGTCAGCAGCCGGCCGTCGGGGGCCAGCGCGACCACGTCGGTGAAGGTCCCGCCCCGGTCCACCCAGAACTGCCAACCCCTGGAGGCCATGACCGGCTCCCTCCGCCGTGCCCTGCGGCGCCCGTGCGTGAGTAGCCCCGCGCACGAGTATCGACCGGGCGAAGCGGGCGGGCAAACGGGACATACTGGTGATGCCGGCCGACCTGGGAGGCGGCGATGACGACCACGAGGGTAGGGGTTCCCCGGGAGAGCGCACCCGGCGAGCGCCGGGTGGCCCTCGTCCCCGACCTGGTCCCGGCCGTCGGCCGCCTCGGGGCGACGGTCCTGGTCGAGTCCGGCGCCGGCACCCGGGCCGGCCACCGCGACGCCGACTACCGCGCCGCGGGCGCCACCGTCACCGGGCGCGCCGACCTGCTGCGCCGGGCGGACGTGCTGCTCGGCATCCACCCGCCGGGCGTCGACCCGGCCCGCGAGCTGCGCCCCGGGCTCGTGCTCGTCGCGATGCTGCGCCCGCACCGGATCCCGTACCTGGTCCGGCGGTGGGCCGACCGCGGGGTGACGGCGATCGGCCTCGACCTGGCCCCGCCCGAACCGCCCGCCGCCCACCTCGTGGACGCCGAGGCCTCGCAGTCCCGGGTGGCCGGCTACCGGGCGGTCCTGCTCGCCGCCACCCGGCTGGACCGCTGCCTGCCGCCCTGGGGGACGGCGGACGGGCTGCTCGACCCCGTCCGGGTGCTGGTGGTCGGCGCCGGCCACGCGGGCCTCCAGGCCGTCGACACGGCCCGCCGTCTGGGCGCGCCCGTGCACGCGGTCGAACTCCGCCGCCGGGAGCGTGCGGCGGCCACCGCCCTGGGGGCCGATCTGCTGGACCTGCCCGGCCTCCACCCCGTGGCGGACGACCGGGAGTTGTGGCAGAGCCTGGACCACCGGCGCTCCGCCTGGACAGGCGGGCTCGCCGAGGCGGCCGGTCGGCACGACCTCGTGGTCACCGCCCTCACCCGCCCCGACGGCCCACCCCCGGTGCTGCTCGGCGCGGCGGCCGTGGCGGCGATGCCGCCGGGCGCGGTCCTGGTGGACCTGGCGGCCGAACCGGAGGGCGGCAACATCGAGGGCGCCCGGCCGGACACCACCACGCCGGTCGGTGCCGGGGTGACGGTGATCGGCGCCGGGGAGCTGGCCGCGCAGGCGCCGGGCACCGCCTCGCACGCCTACGCCCACAACGTGCTGGCGCTGCTCACCCGCCTCCTGTACCGGGGAACACCGCGGGCAGCGGCGCTCGCGGCCGACCCCGTCCTGGGGCCGATGCTGGTCACCGACCGGGGCCTGGTGCTGCACGAACCCACCCGGCGCTTCCTGCTGGCGGCGACCGCCGTCGCAGGCCTCCCGTAGCCGGCGGGGTGGCCACCCCGCCGGCTTCAGACCGCTGCGTGGGAGAACAGCACGGCGTACCGGGCGATCGAGCCGGCGTGGGCGGCGCACTGCTGGTAGCAGCAGGACAGCAGAACGAGGTCGGCGGTGTCGACCGGGTCCGCGACGTCCTCGCGGATCAGCAGCTCGTACAGCAGCCGCTGCCGCTGGCCGACCTCCTGGAGCTGCGCCAGCAGATCCGCGACGTCCGCGGGCTCACCGGACTCCAGGACCGCGGCCGCCCGTTCGACGAGGTCCAGCGCGGCGTGCGCGATCCCGCGCAGCGGGGCCCGCAGCCGTTCCGCGACCGGTTCCCGCTCCTGCCGCGCCCAGGCCGCCTCCAGCAGGCGCTGCGCGAGCTGCCCCAGGGACTCCACCTCGGTGCCCACGTGGACGCCGACCACGATGCCGGCCCGCCCACCGGGCGCCTCGGCGGCGTCCTCCTCGATCCGGGCCCGCAGCTCCGCCAGGGCCTTCTCCGCGACCGGAACCCCGCCGCCGTCGCGCTCCGGATCGGTCAGCACGGCCGTCGCACCGTGGAGGGCGCTGTGCGCCAGCCGGACGAGAGCGGCCAGCTCGGCGACCAGGGCCCGGCCCGTCCGGTCATCGCTTCCAGGCATTCGCCCACTCCCGTCCTCGTCGGAACGACCTGCACCGCCCCGTCGCGGGGGCGGTACGACCGCAGGGTGGTGCGCAGGGCGTGTCTCCAGCCTGCGCCCGGGGCGGGGCGGGCGCGAGCGCCGGGCGGTCCCCGGGGAGCACGGCGCCCGGCCGAGCGGGCCGGGCGCGGCAGCCGTGGCCGTGGCGGCCTCAGAGCGTATGCAGGCCGTGGGCGGCGAAGACGGCCCGGGCCTCGGCGGTCTGGTCGGGGGTGGGCACCGGGGTGTCGGCGAGCGGGAAGTCGAGGCCGAGGGCGCGCCACTTGGCGGCGCCGAGCTTGTGGAAGGGCAGGACGTCGACCCGGGTGACGTTGCCGAGCGAGGCGGTGAAGGCGGCGACGCCCTCGATGTTCTCGGCGGGGTCGGTCAGGCCGGGGACGAGGACGAAGCGGACCCAGACCTCGGTGCCGAGGTCGGCCAGTCGGCGGGCGAAGTCCAGGGTGGGGGCGAGCTCCTGCCCGGTCAGGTGCCGGTAGCGCGCGGGGCCCCAGGACTTGATGTCCAGGAGGACGAGGTCGGTGTCGGCGAGCAGCGCGTCGGTGGCGCGCGCGCCGAGGAAGCCGGAGGTGTCCAGGGCCGTGTGCAGGCCGAGTTCGTGCCGGAACCGGTGCAGCAGTTCGGCGGTGAGGGCGGGCTGGAGGAGCGGTTCACCACCGCTGATGGTGGCGCCGCCTCCGGAGGCGTGGATGAAGTCGGTGTACTTGGCCGCCTCGCGCACGATCTCGTCGGCCGAGCAGGACCGGCCGTGCCGCATGGTGCGGGTGTCCGGGTTGTGGCAGTACAGGCAGCGCAGCGGGCAGCCGGCCAGGAAGGTGACGAACCGGGTGCCGGGGCCGTCCACGCCGGTGGAGAGGTCCCAGGAATGCAGCATCCCGGTGACCGGGGGTGGGGTGGTGACGGCCATGGGACTCCTTCGGCGAGGCGAGGCGGGGCGGGGCGGGGCGGGGCGGGGCGGGGCGAGGCGCGGTGCCGGCGCCCGTGGTCGGGGAGGCGCCGGCACCGCGAGCGGGTGGTGGGTGGCGGGGCTACAGCGCGTCGTGGAAGGTGCGGCCGAGCACGTCGAGCTGCTGTTCACGGGTGAGGCGGACGAAGTTGACCGCGTAGCCGCTGACCCGGATGGTCAGCTGCGGGTATTTCTCCGGGTGGGCCATGGCGTCCAGGAGGGTGTCCCGGTTGAGGACGTTGACGTTCATGTGGAAGCCGTGGCAGGTGGTGTAGCCGTCCAGCACGCCGACCAGGTTGGTGATCCGCTCCGCCGCCGAGCGGCCGAGAGCGTCCGGGGTGGCGGTGTTGGTGAGCGAGATGCCGTCCTCGGCGTGCTGGTAGGGCAGTTTGGCGACGGACAGCGCGCCGGCGACGTAGCCGTGGGTGTCGCGGCCGTTCATCGGATTGGCGCCGGGGGAGAACGGCTCGCCGGCCCGGCGGCCGTCCGGGGTGTTGCCGGTCTTCCTGCCGTAGACGACGTTGGAGGTGATGGTCAGGACGGACTGGGTGTGTTCGGCGCCCCGGTAGGTGGGGTACTTGCGCACCTTCGCCATGAAGTCCTCGACCAGCCGGACGGCGATCCGGTCGGCCCGGTCGTCGTTGTTGCCGTACGCCGGGTACTCGCCCTCGACGAGGTAGTCGGTGACCAGCCCGGTCCCGTCCCGCACCGGGGTGACCTTCGCGTACTTGATCGCCGCCAGCGAGTCGGCAGCCACCGCGAGCCCGGCGATGCCGCAGGCCATCGTGCGCCGGACGTCCCGGTCGTGCAGGGCCATCTCGATCCGCTCGTAGGCGTACCGGTCGTGCATGTAGTGGATCACGTTGAGCGCGTGGACGTACGTCCCGGCGAGCCACTCCAACTGCTCGTCGAAGCGGGCCAGCACCTCGTCGTAGTCGAGCGGGCCGTCGCCGACCGGTGCGGTGGCCGGGCCGACCTGCTCGCCGGACTGCTCGTCCCGGCCGCCGTTGATCGCGTAGAGCAGGGTCTTGGCGAGGTTGACCCGGGCGCCGAAGAACTGCATCTGCTTGCCGACCTCCATCGCGGAGACGCAGCAGGCTATCGCGGTGTCGTCGCCGAAGCGCGGGCGGATCAGCTCGTCCGACTCGTACTGCACCGAGGAGGTGTCGATCGACACCCGGGCGCAGAACTCCTTGAAGCCCCTGGGGAGTCGGGGCGACCAGAGGACGGTCATGTTCGGCTCGGGGGCCGGGCCCAGGTTGAACAGGGTCTGTAGGTAGCGGAAGGAGGTCCGGGTGACGAGGGTCCGGCCGTCCGCGCCCATCCCGCCGATCGACTCGGTGACCCAGGTCGGGTCCCCGGAGAACAACTCGTCGTACTCGGGGGTGCGCAGGAACCGGACGATCCGCAGTTTGATGACGAAGTCGTCCACCAACTCCTGGGCCTGACGCTCGGTCAGGTCTCCTGCGGCCAGGTCGCGCTGGAGGTAGACGTCGAGGAAGGTGGAGGTGCGGCCGAGCGACATGGCCGCGCCGTTCTGCTCCTTGACCGCCGCGAGGTACGCGAAGTACAGCCACTGGATCGCCTCGCGGGCGGTCGAGGCCGGGCCCGAGAGGTCGTACCCGTACGCCGAGGCCATCTCCTTGAGCTCGCCCAACGCCCGGATCTGCTCGGCGAGTTCCTCGCGTTCGCGGATGGTCTCCTCGAGGCGGGCCGGGTCGGTGGGAGCGGGGTCGAGCTCCGCCTTCTCGGCGGTCTTCGCCTCGATCAGCCGGTCCACGCCGTAGAGCGGGACGCGGCGGTAGTCGCCGATGATCCGGCCGCGTCCGTAGGCGTCGGGCAGGCCGGTGATGATCCCGGCCTTGCGGGCGGCCCGGATCTCGGGGGTGTAGGCGTCGAACACCCCGGCGTTGTGGGTCTTGCGGTACTCGGTGAAGATCTTCTCCAGCCGGGGGTCGACCGGGTAGCCGTACGTCCGCAGCGCGCCCGCGACCATCCGCCAGCCGCCGTTCGGCATGATCGCGCGCTTGAGCGGGGCGTCGGTCTGGAGGCCGACGATCAGCTCCTGCCCGCGGTCGATCCAGCCGGGCGCGTGCGCGGTGATGGTGGACGGTACGTCGTACGCGACGTCGTACACGCCCTTGGCGCGCTCCTCGGGGAAGCGGTCGGTGATCTGCCGCCAGACGTCGAGGGTCCGCTCGGTCGGGCCGGTGAGGAAGGCGGCGTCGCCCTCGTACGGGGTGTAGTTGCGCTGGATGAAGTCGCGGACGTCGACGGTGTCCCGCCAGGGTCCGCCCCGGAAGCCCTCCCAGGCGGCGGTCCGGTCCTGCCGCGGGGTGGTGCGCTCGTGCTGCGAGGTGGTCATGTCGGAGTCTCCGCTCTCAGTCCCGGTCGCCGTAGTAGGCCTGGCGCATCAGTCGTTGCAGGTCGGCGACCATCGGCATCCGGGGGTTGGCCGGTGCGCACTGGTCCTCGTAGGCGTTCATCGCCTGCTGGGGCAGCGCCGCCAGGAAGGCGGCCTCGTCCACGCCGGCCGCCTTGAAGGAGCGCGGGATGCCGACCTTGTCCCGCAGTTCCTCGACCGCGGCGGCGAGGGCCTCGACGCCCTGCTCGGGGGTGGCGGCCGGCAGGCCGAGCATCCGGGCGACGGCCTGGTAGCGCTCCGGGGCGGCGTAGTGCTGGTACTTGGGCCAGCCGGTGACCTTGGCCGGTGCGGAGCCGTTCCAGCGGATCACGTGCGGCAGCAGCAGGGCGTTGGTGCGGCCGTGGGCGACGTGGAAGGTGGCCCCGAGGGTGTGGGCCATGGCGTGCACGGCACCGAGGAAGGCGGAGCCGAAGGCCATGCCGGCGATCGTGCCGGCGTTGTGCATCCGCTCCCGGGCGACCGGGTCGTCGGGGCCGTTCAGCACCGCGCGCTCCAGGTGCTCGAAGATCAGCTTGATCCCCTGGAGGGCCAGCCCGTCGGTGAAGTCGTTGGCGTAGACGGACACGTAGGTCTCGATGCAGTGGGTGAGCGCGTCGAAGCCGGTGTCCGCGGTGACGTCCCCCGGCAGGGCGGTGGTGAGCGCCGGGTCGACGATGGCCACGCTCGGGGTCAGCGCGTAGTCCGCGAGCGGGTACTTCTGGCCGGTCTCCGAGTCGGTGATCACGGCGAACGGGGTGACCTCGCTGCCGGTGCCCGAGGTCGTCGGGATGCACACCAGCTTCGCGCGTTCGCCCAGGTCGGGGAAGGTGAAGGCGCGCTTGCGGATGTCGAAGAACTTCTCCTTGAGGTCGGCGAACTCGACGTCCGGGTGCTCGTACAGCAGCCACATCACCTTGGCCGCGTCCATCGGCGAGCCACCGCCGAGCGCGATGATGGTGTCCGGCTCGAACTCCCGCATCAGTTCCGCGCCCCGGCGCACCGTGTCGATGCTCGGATTGGGCTCGACGAAGTCGACGACACGCACCTCGACCGGTTCCCGGCGCCGGTCCAGGACGTTCCTGATCCGCTCCAGGTGGCCGATCCGCACCATGGTGTGGTCGGTGACGACCACGATCCGGCGCGCCCGGGGCATGCTCGCCAGGTACGTGACCGAGTTGCGCTCGAAGTAGATCTTCGGCGGGACCTTGAACCACTGCATGTTGGTGTTGCGCCGCCCGATCCGCTTGATGTTGACGAGGTTCAACGCCGAGACGTTCCCGGACACCGAGTTGTGCCCGTAGCTGCCGCAGCCGAGGGTCAGCGAGGGCGTGAAGGCGTTGTAGACGTCGCCGATGCCGCCCTGCGAGCTGGGTGCGTTCCAGATGATCCGGCAGGCCTTGACCGCGTGCCCGAACTCCTCGACGAACGCCGCGTCCTCGGTGTGCACCGCGGCGGAGTGCCCGAGGCCGTCGAACTCCACCATCGCGGCGGCCAGTTCGACGCCCTCCCGGCGCGTCCCCGCGGTCAGGACGGCCAGCACCGGGCACAGCTTCTCGCGGGTCAGCGGCTCGGCCGGCCCGACCCGGGAGCAGTCGACGAGGATCACCGAGGTGTCGGCCGGCACCGCGAAGCCCGCCGCCTCGGCGACCTGCGCCGCCGTGCGGCCGACCGCGGCCGCGTTCAGCCGGCCGCCCGCGCAGGCCTCGCCCTCGCCGGTCCCGAACAGGTACCGCTCCAGCAGCTCCTTCTCCCGCGGCCCCGCGTGGTACGCCTTCAGCGTGCGGAACTCGGCGAGCGCGGCGTCGCGGATCTCCGCGTCCAGCACGACGGCCTGTTCGGAGGCGCAGATCATCCCGTTGTCGAAGGACTTCGACAGCACGATGTCGTTCACCGCCCGCTTGAGGTCCGCGCTCCGCTCGACGTACGCGGGGACGTTGCCGGCGCCGACGCCCAGCGCCGGCTTGCCGCAGGAGTACGCCGCCCGGACCATCGTGTTGCCGCCGGTGGCCAGGATCGTGGCGACGTCCGGGTGCTGCATCAGGGCGTGCGTGGCGTCCATCGACGGCTCCGCGATCCACTGGATGCAGTGCGCCGGGGCACCGGCCGCCACCGCGGCGTCCCGCACGATCCGGGCCGCCTCGACCGAGCAGCGCTGGGCCGCGGGGTGGAAGGCGAAGACGATCGGGTTGCGGGTCTTGAGCGCCAGCAGGGACTTGAAGATCGTGGTCGAGGTGGGGTTGGTCACCGGGGTGACGCCCGCGACCACGCCGACCGGTTCGGCGATCTCCACGATGCCGTCGATCTCGTCCCGGTGCACCACCCCGACGGTCTTCGTCCGGGCCATCACGTGGGTGACGTTCTCGCAGGCGAAGACGTTCTTGACCGCCTTGTCCTCGAAGACCCCGCGCCCGGTCTCCTCCACCGCCAGCACCGCGAGCGCGGTGTGCCGGGCCAGCGCGGCGAGCGAGGCCTTCTTGACGATGTGGTCGACCTGCTCCTGGGAGAAGGAGGCGTACTCCGCCAGGGCCTCGAGCGCGTTGCCCACCAGGAGGTCGACGGCGCCCGGCCGGCCGGGGGGACTGCTGCTCGCCGGAGTCGGCCTGGACTGGTGCTGCGGGCTTCGGGCCATGCTGGACCACCTTTCCGGATCATCGTCCGAACTCGGGCGTCGGCGGGTGCCGTTCGCGCCGTTTCCTCAAGGCTTCCTGGTGCGGGGCGCCGGGGGATCCGACCAATGGGACCCGCTTCCGGCCGAAGGTCCCGGGCCCGGTCCCGGCTGCTCCCGGGACCGGTGGGTGCGGGGCCCGGGACGCCTGGCGCCGGAACGAGGGACCGTCGGCCCCTGCGCCGGAGCGGGCCGCGGCCGGAGGATCTTCCGCAGCGGACGGCGAGGAACGCACCGCCCGCCGCGACCGCACTGGTCGTCGCCGGCAACAACACCGCCCGCCAGCCACCCTCGGAAAGGACTGATCATGCGCATCGTCGCCGCCATCGGCGGGAACGCCCTGCTCCAGCGGGGCGAACACCCGGACGCAGCCGTGCAGTCGAAGCACGTCCACCAGGCCGCCCGCTCGCTCGCCGAACTCGTCGAGGCCGGGCACGAGCTGGTGATCACCCACGGCAACGGCCCGCAGGTCGGCCTGCTCGCGGCCGAGAGCGAGGCGGACCCGGCCCTGAGCGCGCCGTACCCGCTGGACGTCCTCGGCGCCCAGACCCAGGGCATGATCGGCACCCTCCTCGCCCGCGAACTGATGGGCCGACTGCCCGGGCGGGCGGTGGCCGCCGTCCTCACCCACACCGAGGTCGACCCCCACGACCCGGCCTTCCAGCGGCCCGACAAGTTCATCGGCGGCGCGCTCGACGAGGCCCAGGCCCGCCGGATGGCGGCCGAACACGGCTGGACCACCGCCAAGGACGGCACCCGGCTGCGCCGCACCGTCCCCTCGCCCCGACCGGTGGCCGTCACCGAGGTCCCGGCCCTGCGCACCCTGCTGGCCGCCGGCACCGTGGTGATCGCCGCCGGGGGCGGGGGAGTGCCCGTCACCCGCGACACCGTCACGGGGCTGGTCCACGGGGTCGAGGCCGTCGTCGACAAGGACCGCACCGCGGCCCTGCTCGCCGAACAGCTCGACGCCGACGCCCTGTTGATCCTCACCGACGTCACCCACGTGTTCACCGGCTTCGGCACCTCACGCCCCCGCCCGCTGCTCACCGCCACCCCCGCGGGGCTGCGCGCGCTGGACCTGCCCGACGGTTCGATGCGGCCCAAGGCGGAAGCCGCCGCCTCCTTCGCCGAGCGCACCGGCGGCCTCGCCGCGATCGGCCCGCTGGACAACGCCCTGGGCATCCTGCTCGGCGCCACCGGGACCACCGTGCTCCCCGCGGACGTGCCGACCCCCCGGCCCGGCCACGGCGAGCCGGTGCTGTTCGGAAAGGAGTTCTGACGATCCGTCCGCAGCTGGACCCGGTGCCGGTCGGCGCCGGGTCCCGGCGTTCCCGGGAGCGAAAATGGCGTGCCGTTGCGGCCCGGGCAGGAGCAGGATCGCTCCATGGCGGAGATGCGGGAGTTCCGGGACACGGTCGTCGGCTGGGCGGCGGGCGGCCCCGAGGGGCCGGCGGGTGAGCTGGCCGGGCGGCTGGAGGTGCGCACCGCGGTGCTGGTGGAGGGGCTGAGCGACCTCGCGGCCGTGGAGGCGCTGGCCACGCGCCACGGGCGGGACCTGTCCGCCGAAGGGGTGTGCGTCGTCCCCATGGGCGGCGCGATGAGTGTCGGCCGCTACGCCGAGCTGCTCGGGCCGCCGGGGCTGGGTCTGCGCCTCGCCGGGCTGTGCGACGAGCGCGAGCAGGGCTACTGCGACCGCGCCCTGGAACGGGCGGGCGCGCCGCGCCGGGGCTTCTTCGTGTGCGTGTCGGACCTGGAGGACGAACTCATCCGCGCCCTGGGCGTGGCCCGGGTCGAGGAGGTCGTCGAGGCCGAGGGCGACCTCCCGGCCTGGCAGACCTTCGGGCGCCAGCCCGCCCACCGGGGCCGGCCCGCGGCGCACCGGCTGCGGCGCTTCCTCGGGACGAAGAAGGGCCGCAAGATTCGCTACGGCCGTCTGCTGGCCGAGGCCCTCGACTCCGCGCAGGTCCCCGCTCCCCTGCACGACCTGCTCGCGAGCCTCTGACCGGAGCGCCGGCCGAAGTCGGCCGCGGCCCGGTCCGGACGCGTTCCGCGCGCCGGCCCCCTGGTGCCGGGGCGGCGCGCGGACTGCTGCCGGTGTGGTCAGCGGGCGTTGGCCAGCAGGTCGCCGGCCTCCTCCTGGTCGGGGGCCTCGTCGGGGGCTTCGTGCTGGGCCAGGCGGCTGGCGGGCAGCAGCAGGGCGGCGAGGGCGGCCAGCAGGTAGCCGGCGACGCAGACCAGCGCGCCCGCCAGCAGGGCGGTCCTCATGACGGTGGGGTCGTAGCCGTTGTGGGTCTTGCCGAAGAACACCACGCCGGTGACCGCGACGCCCAGGGCGGCGCCGAACTGCTGGAAGGTGCTGTAGACGCCGGCGGCGGCGCCGGCCTCGCGCACGTCCACGGTGGCCAGGGCCAGGTCGACCAGCGGGACGACGAGGAAGCCGAGGCCGAGCCCGGCCAGTGCGAGCGGCCACAGCAGGTCCCAGCCCGACAGGCCCGCGCCGTGGCTGTCGACGATGCCGCGGACCCAGGCGATGCCGCCGGCCTGCATCAGCGCGCCGACGATCACCAGCGGCTTGCCGGCCTTCTGGGCCAGCGGCACGGAGACGCCGGAGCCGACGAAGGCGCCCGCGGTGAAGGGCAGCAGCGTCAGCCCGGAGGCGATGGCGGAGAAGTGCAGGCCGATCTGGAGGTAGAGGGCGAGGATCAGGAAGAAGCCCGCCAGCGCGCCGGAGAAGCAGAGCTGGACGATGCTGCCGGAGGCGAAGCCCCGGTCGGCGAACAGGTGCATCGGGGCGAGCGGCGAGTGGTCGCGGCGCATGCGCCGCCGCTGGTTGACCACGAACACGGCGAGCACGAGCGGGGAGGCGGCGAGCATGGCCCAGATCCAGCCGGGCCAGCCCGCCTCGCGGCCCTCGACCAGCGGGAAGACGAGCAGGAACAGGCCGGCGGAGGCGAGCAGCAGGCCGGGGAGGTCCAGCCGCAGCGGGCGGCTGGAGCGGGTGTTGGGCACCCAGCGGAGGGCGGCGGCGAGCAGGGCGAGGCCGATCGGGATGTTGATGACGAAGATGCTGCGCCAGCCGATGCCGAAGGCGTCGGCGGAGACCAGCCAGCCGCCGAGGAGCGGGCCGGCGACGGCGGCCATGCCGGAGACGGCCCCGATGATGCCGAGGACGGCGGCGCGTTCCTTCGGCTTGTAGAGGGCCTGCACCGAGGCGAGGACCTGGGGGACCATCAGGGCGGCGAACGCGCCCTGGACGACGCGGGCCACGACCAGGAGGTCGCCGTCGTGGGCGAGGCAGGCGGCCAGCGAGGAGGCGGTGAAGCCGGCCACGCCGGTGAGGAACATGGTCTTGCGGCCGACGATGTCGCCCAGGCGCCCGCCGGTGATCAGGACGACGGCGAAGGCGAGGGTGTAGCCGCCGACGACCCATTCGAGCTGGCCGGGCGTCGCGTGGATGTCCTTCTGGATGGCGGGCAGGCCGACGTTGACGATCGTGCTGTCCAGCAGGTCCATGAAGGACGCGAAGATCAGGATGAGCATCGCCAGCGCGCGGCGCTGGACCGGGGCGGGTGCGGGTGCGGGGTGCTGGGGCATGGGCTTCTTCGATCTCTGCGAGGGAACGACGGCGTCAGCCCCCCAGGGGGCGGCGTGCCAAACTATTTCGTTCGGACGAAAGAAGCATAGCAACTGCTTCGGCGCGACGAAACAGTTTGCTAGTCTGAGTCCATGACCTCCACCGACCAGCCCCCACGCGGCGAGCTGATGGCCCGGCTGTACGCGGCCGGCCGGGAGCTCAGCACGGCCGCGGTCATGTTCCACACCGCCCTCGCCCAGCTGCACGGCCTGAGCGTCACCGAGGAGAAGGCCATCGACCTGCTCCAGCGCTTCGGCCCGCTGACCGCGCGCGAGCTCGGCGAGCACTCCGGGCTGGCCCCGGCCTCGGTCACCGGGCTGGTCGACCGCCTCCAGCGCAAGGGCTTCGCCCGCCGCGTGCCGAACCCCTCCGACGGCAGGAGCGTCCTCATCGAGGCGGCCGAAGGCCCCACCGAGGCCCTGGCCCCGCACTTCGAGGACTGGATGAGCGCGCTCAACGGGCTCTGCCAGCGCTACAGCGACGCCGAACTCGCCGCCATCGTGGACTTCCTCGGTTCGTCCGCCGTCCTCCAGCGCGAGGCGACCGGCCGGCTGACCGCCGCCGGCCCCGGACGGGCCGCCGCCGGGGCCGGCACGACCCGCGGCGAGAAGCTGACCGTGCACGAGAAGCTGACCATCCAGACCGCGGCCCACGGTGTCGTCAGCCTGATGGCGGCCGCCGACCCCGGCGCGTTCTCCGCCGCCAGGGCCGGCCTGGCCGGCGGCAAGAGCCTGTCCTCCGCCACCGGGCTGGTCGGCCGCGTCCTCGCGGAGAAGCCCAAGGGCATGAAGCTCGGGAAGTCGACCGCCGACATGGCCGACCAGGTCCTCCCCGCCCTCGCGGCCTCCGTCGCCCTGCTCCGGGACATCGACCCCCGGGAGGCCGAGAACTTCCGCTCCGTCATCCAGGTCGCCGTCGACGCCGCGCTGGAGACCCGCAACGGCCGGAGCCCCGCCATGGCCGCCATGGCCGCCAAGATCGGCGAAGCCCTCGACAGCGCCTGACCGCACCGCACGGACGCGCTCCGACCTGCGATGATGGCCCGGACCCGCCCGCCGGTACGACCCCGGCGGGCGCGGCCGGGACGATCGGAACACGGGGACGGGGGCGCGCATCGTGCGGGGGCGGAACGCGGAGCGGGACCGGATCGAGCAGCTGCTCGCCGACGCCCGGCAGGGTGCGAGCGGCGCCCTGCTGCTGCACGGCGAGGCCGGGATCGGCAAGACGGCGCTGCTCGACCACGCCGCCGAGCGGGCGCAGGGCGCGCGCGTCCTGCGCGTCGAGGGCATCGAGTCGGAGATGGAGCTCGCCTTCGGCGGCCTCCACCAGCTGTTCCTGCCCGTACTGGACCTCGTCGACGCCCTGCCGGAGCCACAGGCCGTGGCCATGCGGGCGGTCTTCGGGCTGAGCGGCGACGGCGTGCGGGACCGCTTCACCGTCGGCCTCGCGGTCCTCACCATGCTGTCGGAGGCCGCCGCCGACGGCCCGCTGCTCTGCCTGGTCGACGACGCGCAGTGGCTCGACCAGCCGTCGGTGGACATGCTGACCTTCGCCGCCCGCCGGCTGCGGGCCGAGGGCGTCGTGATGCTCTTCGCGGTGCGCGACGGCGCCCCCGGCGCGGCCGTGCAGGGGATTCCCCCGCTGCTCGTCGAGGGGCTCGACCGCGCTGCCGCCGCCGAACTGCTGCCGGGCCTGCCGCCGTACGTCGCGGACCGGGTCATCGAGGAGGCACGCGGCAACCCGCTGGCCCTGATCGAGCTGTCGGCCGCCCTCACCCCGGCCCAACGCGCCGGGCGGATGGGCCCGTTGGCCCTGCCCGAGACCGCCGCTGGGCTGCCGAGCCGGATCCAGGAGGGCTTCCTGGCGCAGATCCGGCGGCTCCCCGAGGCCGCCCGGGCGGTGCTGCTGGTGGCCGCCGCCGACGACACCGGGGACCTGGGCGTGGTGCTGCGGGCGGCGCAGTCGCTCGACGCGACGGTCGAGGACCTGGAACCCGCCGAGCGCGCGGGCCTCGTGCTGCTGTCCGGCGCGGCGGTGCGGTTCCGGCACCCGCTGGTGCGCTACGCCGCCTACCGGGGCGCCCCGCTCGCCCGGCGCATCGCCGCGCACCGGGCGCTGGCGGAGACCCTCGGCGCCACCGGCCAGGCGCACCGGCGGGCCTGGCACCTCGCCGCCGCCTCGACGGGCCCGGACGAGACCGTCGCCGAGGAGCTGGAACGGGTCGCCGAGTGGGCCGGGAACCGGCAGGCGATGGCGTCGGCCTCCGCCGCCTACGAGCGTGCCGCCCAGCTCACCGCCGACCCGCTGCTACGGGCCCGCCGCCTGGTCCGGGCCGCGCAGCGGGCGGCCGACGGCGGGCAGGACGAGCGGTGCGCCGCGCTGGCCGGCCAGGTGCCGCAGCCGACGGCCGATCCGGAGCTGGCGGCGAGCCTCGCCCGCGCCCAGGCCGTGGTCGAACTGGGCTACCGCAGGCCGGAGACGGCCGCCCGGCTGCTGCTCGACGGCGCGGACCGGACCGGCGCCAACTCCCCGGACACCACGACCTCGCTGCTCGCCGACGCCGTCCACGCGGCGTACTCCGCAGGCGACGCCGCGCTGATCGAGGAGATCGCCGCCCGCGCCCCGGACCGGCCGGTCCTGGCCGTCCCGGCCCGGCTGTTCGGCGGGGACGTGCCGGGCGCGCTCGACGCGCTGCGCGCGCTCGTGGCGGGCGGCGCAGCCGCGGCCGGGGGCGACGGCGACCCGGCGAGCGGGGTGATGGACCGGCTGATGGCCGGGATCTACCACCAGCTGACCGGCGACCACGCGGCCGCGCGGGAGGCGGCCGTGCGCGCGGTCGCCCACTGCCGCGACCAGGGCGTCAGCGGCTGGCTGCCCACCACGCTGCACCTGCTCGCCCGGGCGGAACTGGCGCTCGGCCGCCATGACGAGGCGTCCGCGCACGCCGCCGAGGGACTCCGGCTCGCCGAGGAGCACGACCTGGACCACCGGGCGGCCCACCTGCGCGCCGCCCTGGCGATGCCGGCCGCCGTGCGAGGGCAGCAGGAGCAGGCCCGGGCCCGGGCCGGCGAAGCCCTCGGGTACGCCCGACCGCGCGGGGTGGGCCGGGCCGCCGCGGACGCCGAATGGGCCCTGGGCCTGCTCGAACTCGGCCTCGGCCGGGCGGAGTCGGCGCTGGAATCCCTGGAGTCGGCGCGCCGCGCGGCGGCCCACCCACTGTTCTGCCTGCCGCTGCTGCCGGACCTCGTCGAGGCGGCGGGGCGGGCCGGCCGCCCGGAGCGGGCGGCGGAGCCGACCCGGCTGCTCGGCGAGTGGGCCGCCGCCCTGGGGCAGCCCGCCCTCGCCGCCCTGGCCCACCGCTGCCGGGCGCTGACCGGCCCCGACGATGCGGCCGAGGAGCACTTCGTCGCGGCGCTGGCCCTGCACGAGGGCGGCAGCGGGTACGACCGGGCCCGCACCGCGCTGCTCTACGGGGAGTGGCTGCGCCGGCTGCGGCGCCGGCTCGACGCCCGGGAGCACCTGCGGGCCGCGCTGGAGGCCTTCGAGCGGCTCGACGCCGGGCCCTGGGCCGGGCGCGCCCGGGCGGAGCTGGCCGCGGCGGGCGGGGAGGCGGGGTTGACGGTCCGTCGGGACGGTCCGATCAGTCTGCTGAGCCCGCAGGAACGCGAGGTCGTGCGGCTGGCGGCGGCCGGTGCGAGCAACCGGGAGATCGCCGCGCAGCTCTTCCTGAGCCCCCGTACGGTCGGGCACCACCTCTACCGCGCGTTCCCCAAACTGGGCGTCAGCTCCCGCACCGAACTCGCCGCCCTGCTGGCCTCATGAGGCCGGCCCCTGCGCCGCGTCCGCGCCCGCGGGCTCAGGCGTCCGCGGCCTCCGGCACCGAGTAGATCATCCGGGTCTGGGCGGTCCGGTAGCCGGCCCGGGCGAAGGCGGCGGCCATCGGGGCGTTGTCGGTGTCCGTGGTGGCCGTGATCAGCTCGGCGCCCGCCGCCACCTGGACCCGGGTGATCTCGGCCAGGATGTCGTCGACGTACCCCTGTCCGCGCAGCTCGGGGACGACGCCGAGGTAGCCGACGTTGCGGTTGTACGGCGTCGCCGAGGGCAGGGCCAGCCCGGCGACCCGCCCGTCCGGCGTGCGGGCCAGGCGCCACCACGAGCGCTCGCCCGGGCAGCCGAGGTAGAAGTCCACCTCCTCGCGGGCGGCCGCCTCGGCGCCCATGGTCGCCACGTTCCGGCGGGTCTCGCCGTCCAGGCTGCCCACCGCGATCCGCCGGAAGACGTCGAGGAATTCGTCGTCGGTGCCCTCGGTGAAGGTGAGGCGGCCGCTGGAGGCCGGCAGCCCGGCGTCGGGGGTCCACTCCAGGCGGAGCCGTTCCACCCGGTCGGTGAGCCCGGCCGTCAGCGCGGCGTCCTGCCGCCAGGTCAGGGCGTCGACGACGGCCCGGTCCTCGCGCCAGCCGTTCGGCAGTGTCACGTTGTACAGCGGGAGCTTGGCGGCGCCCTGCGCGGTGAAGGCCCGCAGGCCTGCGGTGAGCAGCTCGGCGGCGACCGCCGTACGGTCGGCGACCGTCGGGTCGACGTGCAGGCAGTCCAGCGCGACCGGGTGTGCGCTGGACGCCTGGCCCCACCACAGGGCGCGGGCCACGATCCGGCCGCCGTCCTCGGCGATCCAGGTCCACTCGGGTCGGTACATGCCCTCCTTCAGCTCGTCGAGGTAGCGGTCGGCGGGGATCCAGCCGACGGGTTCGTCGACCGTCACGGCGATGACGCGGTCGAGGTCGGATGCGGTGGTGCGGCGGAACAGCAAGCGGGTGCTCATTTCTGGTGTGTCGGTTACGTCGTCGACGGTAGGCGGGCGGCACCGCGACCGGCATCGGTCATCGCGACGTAATGTGACCGGTCATTTGACGGGGCGGCCGCGGAATCTTGTATGGTTCCTCGCGAATCATCCAGAGGGGTGGAGGGACCGGCCCTACGAAGCCCCGGCAACTCCCCGGTCGACTCGGCGTCCGAAGTACGCGCCGCGCCGCCCGGGATCAGTGCCAACTCCGGCCTGTCGCCAACGTGGCGCGGGAAAGATGAGGAGACACGGTGCTCTCTGTGCTGTCCTTCGCCCGGGCGCTTCCCGCCCCGGCCCTTCCGCGTACCCGTCTCGTGCCCGGCGCAGGCAATCGGCCGACTTCTCCGGCCCGTCCTCGCTGACCACCCCCCGCTCCCCGCGGGGAGCCCCCGTGAGCAGGACCCACCTGCCGCTCACGGGGTTCGAGACTGGAGTACCCATCCATGGAGAACACGAGCGGCGTCGGCGTGCTCGACAAGGTCACCTCGATCCTCGGCACCCTGGAGGCCGGGCCCACCAGCCTGGGCGGACTCGTCGCCGCCACCGGCCTGGCACGGCCCACCGCCCACCGGCTCGCCGTCGCCCTGGAACACCATCGGCTGGTCGGCCGGGACCTCCAGGGCCGGTTCGTCCTCGGCCCCCGGCTCACCGAGCTCTCGGCGGCCGCCGGCGAGGACCGCCTGCTGGCCGCCGCCGGCCCGGTCCTCACCCAGCTGCGCGACGTCACCGGCGAGAGCGCCCAGCTCTATCGCCGACAGGGCGAGGTCCGCATCTGCGTGGCCGCCGCCGAGCGGCTCTCCGGCCTGCGCGACACCGTCCCGGTCGGGGTCACCCTCCCGATGAAGGCCGGCTCGGCCGCGCAGGTCCTGCTCGCCTGGGAGGAGCCCGAGCGCCTCCACCGCGGTCTCCAGGGCGCGCACTTCACCGCGACCGCCCTCAGCGGCGTCCGGCGCCGGGGCTGGGCCCAGTCCGCGGGTGAACGCGAGCCCGGCGTCATCTCCGTCTCCGCGCCGGTCCGCGGTCCGGCGAACCGGGTGGTGGCCGCCGTCTCCGTCTCCGGCCCGATCGAGCGCCTCACCCGCCATGCCGGCGCCCACCTCTCCAAGGCCGTGGTCGAGGCGGCCACCCTCCTCACCGAGGCCCTCCGCCGCCCCTGAGCCGCTCGGACGGCGACGCCCGGGCCCGCGCTCCCTCGCAATTGGTCCAGACCTATTGACGGGCCCTGCCACCCCTCCTACGATCCGGTCCGGCACAGCCCCACATGTCCCCACCTCACCCAGAGCCGGGCGTCACACCCCCACGCATCGGTCATGTCCATGACGCCCGGCGGGAAGGGAGCAAGCATGTTCCATCGGAGGCCGCGTACGCCACGCCTGTCGCGTGCGTCGCAGGTGAACCGGACCAGCCGCGCCGAGCACCGACCGACCGTCCTGCGACAACTCCTCGCCGGGGTGAGCGCCGCCGCCGTCGTCGGGGCCGGCCTCACCGTGGCCGGCTCCGTCACGGCGGGGGCGGCCGGGGCGGCCACCACCAACCTGGTGGCCAACCCCGGATTCGAGAACGGACTCTCCAGCTGGAGCTGCTCCAACGGCTCCGGAACGACCGTCAGCAGCCCGGTCCACTCCGGCGCTTCCGCACTCCAGGCCACGCCGAGCGGCCAGGACGACGCCCAGTGCACCCAGACCGTCAGCGTGCAGCCCAACTCCGCGTACACGCTGAGCGCCTACGTCCAGGGCAGCTACGTCTACCTGGGCGCCACCGGCACCGGCCTCACCGGCGCCCCGTCCACCTGGACGCCGAACAACTCGTCGTACGGCCAGCTCAGCGTCGGCTTCACCACCGGGCCGAACACCACCTCGGTGACCGTCTACCTGCACGGGTGGTACGGGCAGCCCACGTACTACGCGGACGACGTCTCGCTCACCGGCCCCGGCGGCAGCAGCCCCACGCCGACGACCGCACCGCCGACCACCGCTCCGCCCACGACCGTGCCGCCGACCACCGTGCCGCCGACCACCGTCCCGCCCACCACCGTCCCGCCGACCACGGCTCCGCCGGGTGACACCTGCCCCACGAAGCCCAAGCCCTCGGGCAAGGTCCTCCAGGGGTACTGGGAGAACTGGGACGGCGCCGCGAACGGCGTACACCCCGGCATGGGCTGGGTCCCCGTCACGGACAGCCGGATCGCGGCGCACGGCTACAACGTCATCAACGCCGCCTTCCCGGTGATCCTCTCGGACGGCACCGTCCAGTGGCAGGACGGCATGGACGCCAACGTCAAGGTCGCGACCCCCGCCGAGATGTGCCAGGCCAAGGCGGCCGGGGCGACAATCCTGATGTCGATCGGCGGTGCCACCGCCGGCATCGACCTGAGCTCCAGCACCGTCGCCGACCGGTTCGTGGCGACCGTCGTCCCGATCCTCAAGAAGTACAACTTCGACGGGATCGACATCGACATCGAGACCGGCCTGTCCGGGAGCGGCGACATCAACACGCTGTCCGCCTCCCAGGCCAACCTGATCCGCATCATCGACGGCGTCCTGGCGAAGATGCCCGCGGGCTTCGGTCTGACGATGGCCCCCGAAACCGCGTACGTGACCGGCGGAAGCGTCACCTACGGGTCGATCTGGGGCGCCTACCTGCCGATCATCAAGAAGTACGCCGACAACGGGCAACTGTGGTGGCTGAACATGCAGTACTACAACGGCAGCATGTACGGCTGCTCCGGCGACTCCTACCAGGCCGGCACCGTGCAGGGCTTCACCGTGCAGACCACCTGCCTGAACAACGGCCTCACCATCCAGGGCACCACCGTCAAGGTGCCCTACGACAAGCAGGTGCCCGGCCTCCCGGCCCAGCCCGGCGCGGGCGGCGGGTACCTGGAGCCGGGCCCGGTCGGCCAGTCGTGGCACGCGTTCGGCGGCTCGCTGAAGGGGCTGATGACGTGGTCGATCAACTGGGACGGCTCCAAGGGCTGGACCTTCGGCGACAACGTCAAGTCCCTCCAAGGCCGTTGACCTCCCCCTGACCTCCGCGTCGCACTGACGTCCGCGCCCCGGTGCCCCGGTTCCGAGCCCGGGGCGCGGACCGTCGAGGCCGTGCACAGGGGACCGGGCGGTCCGGGCCGGAGCGAAGAGAGCCGACCGGGAGAACACTGGAAGGGACGCCCACCGCCACGCCCGAGGAGGTGACATCGAGGATGGATGTCATCTGCACGCACACCGACCGCATCGAGCTGACCCGGCTACCCGACGTGATCGACGGCTGCGAGGACTGCCTCGCCATCGGCGGCACCTGGGTCCACCTGCGGATGTGCCAGTCCTGCGGCCGCATCGGCTGCTGCGACAGCTCGCCCAACCGCCACGCCTCCGCCCACGCCCGAACCGTGGACCACCCGATCGCCCGGTCCGCCGAACCGGGGGAGGACTGGAGCTGGTGCTACCTGGACGGCGTCGCGTTCCGGATCGCGTCGTCATGACCCGGCCGGACACGACCCGGCCGGACACGACCCCGCCGGAGGTGAGCCTGCCGGAGCTGCCGCTGGCCGCCTGGCGGCCCACCAAGGACACCCTGCACCTGTACTGCCAGATCCTCGGCAAGATCCGGCTGGCGACGACCGCGCCGCGCAACCACTGGTGGAACGTACCGCTGTACGTCGACGTCCGCGGCCTCACCACGCGGCGGCTGCACCACCGGGACACGACGTTCGAGATCACCCTCGACCTCGTCGACCACGCCGTGGTCGTCCGGACCGCCGACGGCCGGACGGCGTCGTTCGGGCTCGGCGACGGGCTCGCCGTGGCCGACTTCGACGCAGGCCTCCACCAGGCGCTGGGCGGACTGGGCGTGGACGTCGCGATCAGGGAGGAGCCGTACGGGGTGCCGATGACCACGCCGTTCCCGCTGGACCGGGAGCACGCCTCCTGGGACCGGGACGCCGTCCGGCGCTTCGGCCGGATCCTCGACTGGTCGGATGCGGTGTTCGAGGAGTTCAACGGCTGGTTCAACGGAAAGACCAGCCCGGTGCACCTCTTCTGGCACAGCCTCGACCTCGCCGTCACCCGCTTCTCGGGCCGCCCGGCACCGCTGCTGGACGCCGACCACGTCACCCGGGAGGCGTACACCCACGAGGTCATCTCGTTCGGGTTCTGGCCCGGCGACGACAAGCTCGGCGACGCCGCCTACTACTCCTACACCGCCCCGGCCCCCGCCGGGCTGGGCGACCAGCCGCTGGCCGCCGGCACCTGGACGGAGTCCGGCGCCGGCCTGCTGGCCGTCCTGCCGTACGAGACCGTCCGCACGGCCGACGCCCCGGCGACCACGCTGCTTGCCTTCCTCCAGAGCGCCTACGAGGCCGGCGCCCGGCTCGCCGACTGGAACGCCGACGGCCTGGAATCCAGCTGGTGCCCCACCCCCGAGCAGCTGCGCCAGCTGCGGCTCTCCGCCGCCGAGACCCCGCAGCGCCCGGCCCCGCAGTGACCTGCCGGGCGGCGCGGTGCCGTCCCGGTTCGGTTGGAACGCCGACGGCCTGGAGTCCAGCCGGTGCCACCCCCCCGACCCGCCGGGCGGCGCGGCGCCGTCCCCGCCGTCACGGTCCGGTGCTGATCGGGAGCCGGGTCCGGAAGGTGGTGGGGCCGGGCGGGTCGAGGACGGTGAGGGTGCCGCCGTGAATGGTGGCGATGTCGCGGGCGATGGGCAGGCCGAGGCCGGTGCCGCCGTCGTCGCGGCTGCGGGCGTCGTCGAGGCGGGTGAACCGTTCGAAGATCCGCTCGCGATCGGCCGGGGGGATGCGCGGGCCGTCGTTGCAGATGTCGAGGACGGCCTCGCCGGTGGCGTCGTCCCGGTGCAGCCGGACGGTGACGTCGTGGCGGGCGTGGCGTTGGGCGTTGTCGAGCAGGTTGGTCAGGAGCCGGCCGAGCCACTGGGGGTTGCCGGGGACGACGATGCCGGGCGCCACCCGCAAGGTGGCGGGGTGCGGCTGCGGGCCCCGGGCGCGGACGGTGGTGTCGACGAGTTCGGCGAGGTCGACCTGCTGCCGGCCGGGGCGGTCCTGGCCGGTGGCGTCGAGGCGGGCGAGCAGCAGGAGGTCGGTGGCGAGGGCCTGGAGGCGCTCGGTGTCCTGGAGGGCGCCGGCGACGAGGTCGGTGCGGACGTCCGGGTCGGGGACGGCCAGGGCGACCTCCAGTTGGGTGCGCAGGACGGTCAGCGGGCTGCGCAGTTCGTGCGAGGCGTCGGCGATGAAGCGGCGCTGGCGGGTGCCGGCGGCTTCGAGGCGTTCGAGCATGGCGTTCATGGTGTGGGCGAGGCGGGCGATCTCGTCGTCGCTGCGGGGTTCGGGGACGCGCCGGGCGAGGTCGCGGTCGCCGATGGCGGCCACCTCGGCGCGGATCGCCTCGACGGGGCGCAGCGCCCGCCCGGTGGCGCGCCAGGTGAGGACGGCCGTGGTGAGCAGCAGGAGCCCGCTGAGGGCGGCGAGGGCCGCGGTGGTGAGGCCCTGGGCGGCGTCGGCGGTGCGGAGCGAGGCGCCGACGTGGATGGTGACCGGCCCGGTGGGGGTGCTGGCGGTGACGGTGGTGACGCGTTGGTGGTGTTCGGCGCCGAGCGCGTGCACGTTGTAGGTGTTGTGGCCGTCCTCGGTGCGGATGGGCGCGATCGGGGGTTGGCCGGCGAGGTTGCCGCTGGCGGCGACGACCCGCCCGGAGGCGTCGACGACCTGGATGAAGTCGGTGCCGTGCTCGAGGGGCAGCTGTGGGGTGAGGCGGCCGTCGGCGGCGAGCCGGGCGACCGCCCGGGCCTGCTCGCGGACCCCGGTCTCCACGGTGCGTTCCAGGTTGACGTGGAGCAGCAGCAGGACGGCGGCGGAGGCGGCGAGGAGCACGACGGCGACGCTGACGCAGGCGGCGAGCGTGGTGCGGGAGCGGACCGAGCGCGGTGCGAGCCGGTGGATCAGGGGGGCGACCCGGGGGTGCCGGGTGGCCCGGTGGAGGACGGCTCGGGCCCGGCGGCGCAGGGTGCGCGGCGGGGTCGGTCCAGGGGGCGGTCCAGGGGTGAGCCCAGTCGGCTCAGGGGTCGGTTCAGCCACCGTCGGCCGCCAGCCGGTAGCCGGCCCCGCGGACGGTCTGGACCGCGGCGCGCCCGAACGGGGTGTCGATCTTGCGTCGCAGCGCGCTGATGTGGACCTCGACGGTGTTGGGGTCGCTGTCGGGGCCGCTGTCCCAGACCTGGTCGAGGATCTCCCGCTTCGAGACGGCTTCGCCGGCCCGGCGGGCGAGGTGGTCCAGCAGCGCGAACTCGCGGGGGGTGAGCGGGACGGTGGTGCCGGCGCGGGTGCAGGTGCGGGCGGCGGAGTCGACGACGAGGTCGCCCAGGACGGTGCGGCGCGGGGCCCGGCTGCCGATGCGACGGGCGAGGGCGTTGAGGCGGGCGACCAGGACGACGAAGGAGAAGGGCTTGGACAGGTAGTCGTCGGCGCCGGTGTCCAGCGCCTCGGCCTCGTCCCATTCGCCGTCCTTGGCGGTGAGCATGAGGATGCCGACGTCACTGCCGCTGGCGCGCAGCCGGGAGCAGACCCGGTAGCCGTTGAGGCCCGGCAGCATGATGTCGAGGACGATCACGTCGTAGGCGTGGTCGGTGGCCCGGGCGAGGCCGGACAGGCCGTCGTGCACCACGTCGACGGTGAAGCCCTCGCTGGTCAGGCCGTGTTGCAGGGCCAGGGCCAGCCGGCGCTCGTCCTCTACTACCAGTACGCGCATGCCTCCAGGGTGGCAGGTCGCCGCGGGCGGAAGCTGAAGGCCTCTTCAGCTCTTCAGCTGATCTTCAGCAAGGGCCCGACATGCTGGCCCGCAGCAAGATCCGGGCACGGGGCCCGGACCGGTTCGGGAAGCAGGGGTGGGCGCAGTGAGCGAGCCCATGGAGTTCGAGCAGCCGCTGGACCAGCCGGAGACGGAGTCCGTCGGCAAGGTGCGCGGTGCGCGGCGGTGGCTGCGCGGGCGCCCGGTGCGCTGGGTCGCGGCCGGTGCGGCGGCGGTCGTGGTGGCCGGTGGCGCGGCGGTGGCGGTGCACCACGGGGTCGAGCGGCACGGCGACCGCCGGGAGGCCGCGGCCGCCGACCACGGTTACGGCGGCGGCGAGCACGGCGGCAAGGGTCACCGCGGCGAGCACGGCGAGCACGGCGAGCACGGCGGGCCCGGTGGCCACGGCGGGCACGGCGGCTGGTCGGACGGTGACGGCGAGCGCGGCGGCTGGGCCGACGGTGAGGGCGGGCGCGGCGCCGGCCGCCAGGCACCGGCGCCGCTGCCGTCCACCGACGCGGCCGACGCGGTGGCGAAGGCCGCGGCGGCGGTGTCCGGCGGCAAGGTGGAGTCGCTCTCCCCGGCCACCGAGCAGGGCGGCGGCCGGGCCTGGCAGGCCGTGGTCGTCGGCCCCGACGGTGTCCGGCACCTGGTGACGGTGGACGGCACCAACGGCACCGTCACCGGCAACACCGTGCTGGGCGGCTGAGCCGCGCGATGGGGAAGGGAACACCGTCGTCATGAGCGCCACCACCACCCCGCAGGGGATCCATCGCGGCCAGGCCGGGTCCGCCGGGCCGTTCCGGAGCAAGGTCCCGCAGGTGACGGCGGTGTTCTGGGTCGTCAAGATCCTCACCACCGGCATGGGCGAGACCACCTCCGACTACCTCGCCCGGGTGCTGGGCCCGGTTCCGGCGGTCGCGTCGGCCGGCCTGCTGCTGGCCGTCGCGCTGGCGGCGCAGGCCCGCGCCCGCCGGTACGTGCCGGCCGTGTACTGGACGGCGGTGGTGATGGTCAGCGTGTTCGGGACGATGGCCGCCGACGTCGCGCACGTCGCCCTGGGCGTGCCGTACGCCGTCTCCGCCGCCGCCTTCGCGCTGGCCCTGGCCGTGGTGTTCGGCCTCTGGCGGCAGTTGGAGGGCACCCTGGCGGTGGAGTCGGTGTCCGGTGGCCGCCGAGAGGTCCTCTACTGGACGGCGGTCATGGCGACGTTCGCCCTGGGTACGGCGGTGGGCGATCTGACCGCCGCCACGCTGGGCTGGGGCTACCTGCCGTCCGGCCTGCTGTTCGCGGCCATGATCGTGGTGCCGGCCCTCGCCCACCGACTGCTCGGCGCCTCGCCGGTGCTCACCTTCTGGTGGGCCTACGTGCTGACCCGTCCGCTGGGCGCGTGCTTCGCCGACTGGGCGGGCGTCGACGCCCACCGTGGCGGGCTCGACCTGGGCACCGGCCCGGTGAGCCTGGCCCTCGGCGTCGTGATCGTGGGCCTGGTGCTCCGGCTGAGCGTCGACGACCGCCGGGGGCAGGAGCGCCCGGCCCCGGTCACCGCATGACGAGCAGCTTGGTGCCCGGCACCAACTTCCGGTTGACGGAGGTCGACTGGACGAACACGGTGTAGGACGGGTTGTCACCCGGCTTCACCGTGACCTCCGAGGCCGGCAGGCCGAGCAGCTGACGGGCCGCCGGGCCCGAGAAGACCCGGCCGGTCAGCCGACCGGTGGCCGGGTCCTTCTCGGCCACGGCGAGCTGCTTGCGGCCCTGGATCTTCTCGCGCTTGGACAGCTCGTAGAAGGCGCAACCGGTCGTGTACGGGTGGCCGGAGCTGGTCACGAACTCGCGGATCGGGAGCGCCTGGTCGACCGGGACCAGGATGTACTTGCCGGTGTCCAGGGCGTCGAGGTTGGCCTTCACGTCGGCGGAGCTCAGGTCCTGGCCCATGGTGAACAGGTTCCGGGTGCCGCGCACGCCCTGTTCGCGGCCGCGCAGGAAGCTGGTGGCAGCCGACTTGACGGTGCCGATGGCCTCCTCGACGCCCTTGGTGGAGTCCGCGTCCCAGATCGCGATGTTGCCCGCGGGGAAGCCGTACTCCTGCGCGGTGCGCTTGGCCAGGGAGTTGGGGACCAGGATCGCCGACGTCCAGTGCTCGGGGAGGTCGTCCATGGCGCCCTGGATGCGGCCCATCCACTTCTTCAGCACGCCGGTGCCCCGGCTGCCGGCCATGTGGACGTGCATCTCGCCGTTCTCCGAGAAGCCGGAGGCGTTCTCCTCGCCGTCGGTGACGACGACCTGGAGGAAGGAGTGCTCCCCGTAGCCCTCCCAGATGTTCTTCAGGTCGTCGATGGACTTCACGGCCGCCTCGATCAGCGCCGTCGCACCGTTGTTGACGGCGTAGAGGCCCTTCAGGGACGGCAGGTGCTTGACGTCCATGTCCCAGACCAGGTTCTGCACCCCGTGGTCGAAGGCGTAGAGGCTGATGCGGGTCTCGTGACCGAGCCGGTCGGACTCCTCCTGGAGGCCCTTCACGAACTCGTCCACCACCCGGACCAGCTGGGCCTCGTGCTGGCGCATCGAGCCGGACTTGTCGACCACCAGCGAAACGTGGTTGACCTTGTGCTTGATCCTGTTCGCGGACATACTTCCACCCCTGTTCCGGGCGCCTTTTCGACGCCCTTCCGGCGCCTTTTCAGCGCCCCCTCCAGCGTGGTTCCCACTCTACGAGGGGGCACTGACAATCCGCCCTGACCTGGGGCTCGGCCCCCGTCCGCCGCCCGCCGCGGGGCGGTCAGCGGACGGGGGCCGCGGTCAGCGGACGCGGAAATCCCCCGGCCGGGTCAGAAACACTTCAGCTTTCCGCAGTTGGGGACGGAGATCCGGTGCTGGCTGCCGGCCGCCCATTGCCAGCGGGGAATCATGGCAGCCAGCGTGAGCAGTTCGCCGAGGCCGAGCTGGGCCAGGTTCTTGGTCATCCGGCTGGCGAGGCGTTCGGCGTTCTTGACCGCCTCCTCGTCGACCCACCAGACGGTGAGCGCTCCGCCCTGGTTGATCTCCAGCCAGGCGTTGTCGTGCCCGTTGGTGCCGGAGGCCCAGCAGACCCTGCCGTTGCCGTAGACGACGAAGTTGCCGTCGGTCTGCATGGTCGCCCGGATGCCGCACCCGGCGCTGTTCGGCGCGCTCCACTCCTTCACCGTGTGCTGCCGGCCGAGGTCGTCGACCTCGGTGTAGTAGAGCGCCAGTTCGCCGTTGTCCTCCATCTTCAGCACGGTCCACTGGTCCGCATTGCCGGTGTCCTCGAAGGTCTGGCCGCGGCAGATGCTGAAGTCCTTCCACATCCACCGGCCCTGCCGCTCGGCCGAGAGCGGCTGGAGGGCGCAGCCGGCGGACTGCTGGCCACCGCCCTGGGGCGGGAGCGGGAGCGAGTCCGGGCCGCGGAATCCGCCGCCGGCTCCCGGCGTGGGGCCGGTCTGGACGTTGTCGAGCCGCCAGCGCTGCTTGTCGGAGCCGTCGCACCGCCACACCCCGAGCTGCTCGCCGGGGTTGTTGGCGGTGAGGCAGCCCCCGTCGGTCTCGCTGACGATCCAGTACCAGCCGCCGCCCGCGTCGCGGAAGGTCCAGCGCTGGTTGTTGTTCCCGGCCTGGTTCTGGGTCAGGTGGGTGCGGTGGATGCCGGGGTTGTGGTCCATCACCATGCCCTGGCCCGGGGCGGCCTTGCCGTCGGTGAGCAGGGTCTCGATGATCCAGCGGCCGTTGCCCGCGTCCCAGAACGCCCAGCGCTGGGCGGCGTTCCCGTTGGCGCCGAGCGCCTTGATCGCGGTGCCCGAGCTGGTGTTGCCGGAGTCCAGGTCGGCGACCATGCCGTTGTTGTTCGACCGCAGCGTCGCGACCTGGCTGTCGCCGATGTTCGGCCGGAGGACCGGCCCGCCGGGCGAGCCGCCGGACGAACCGCCCGGCTGGGGCTGCGGTTGGGGCTGCGGTGCGGCCGGGCCCTGGGCGGGGTTGTCCAGTCGCCACTTCTGACGGTCGCTGCCGTCGCAGGGGCTGATGGCGAGGGCTTCGCCGGGGTTGTTGGCGGTGAGGCAGCCTCCGTCGGTGTCGCTGGTGATCCAGTACCAGCCGCCGCTGGCGTCGTGGAAGGCCCAGTGCTGGTTGGCGTTGCCGTCCATCACCTTGATGAGGTGGGTGCGGTGGTTGCCGGGGTCGTGGTCCATGACCATGCCCTGGCCCGGGGCGGCCTTGCCGTCGGTGAGCAGGGTCTCGATGATCCAGCGGCCGTTTGCGGTGCTCCAGAAGGCCCAGCGCTGGGCGTCGTTGCCGTTCGGGCCGAGCGCCTTGATCGACGTACCGGAGTTGGTCCCGCCCCCGTCGAGGTCCGCGACCAGCCCGTTGTTGGCCGAGCGCAGGGTCGCGACCCGGTTGTCGGCGACGCCGGGGTTGACGATCTGGCCGGTCGCCGGGTTCGGCGGGTTCGGGCCCTGGGAGGGGTTGTCCAGTCGCCACTTCTGGCGGTCACTGCCGTCGCAGGGGCTGATGGCGAGGGCTTCGCCGGGGTTGTTGGCGGTGAGGCAGCCTCCGTCGGTGTCGCTGGTGATCCAGTACCAGCCGCCGCTGGCGTCGTGGAAGGCCCAGTGCTGGTTGGCGTTGCCGTCCATCACCTTGATGAGGTGGGTGCGGTGGTTGCCGGGGTCGTGGTCCATCACCATGCCCTGACCTGCGGCCGTCCTGCCGTCGGTGAGCAGGGTCTCCAGGATCCAGCGGCCGTTGCCCGCGTCCCAGAACGCCCAGCGCTGGGCGTCGTTGCCGTTGGCACCGAGCGCCTTGATCGAGGTGCCCGAGCCGGTGCCGGCGCCGTCCAGGTCCGCCACCATCCCGTTGTTCGCCGAACGGAGCGTCGCCACCTGGTTGTTGCGCACGCCGGGGTTGACGACCTGTCCGGTGGCCGGGTTCGGGGTGGGCTGGCCGGGGTTGGACTGGCCGGGCGGGTTCGGCCCGTTGGCGACGTCACCGAGCCGCCACTTCTGGCGGTCGCTGCCGTCGCAGGGGCTGATGGCGAGGGCTTCGCCCGGGTTGTTGGCGGTGAGGCAGCCTCCGTCGGTGTCGCTGGTGATCCAGTACCAGCCGCCGCCCGCGCTGCGGAAGGCCCAGTGCTGGTTGGCGTTGCCGTCCATGACGCGGACGAGGTGGGTGCGGTGGTTACCGGGGTCGTGGTCCATCACCATGCCCTGACCGGCGGCCGTCCTGCCGTCGGTGAGCAGGGTCTCCAGGATCCAGCGGCCGTTGCCCGCGTCCCAGAACGCCCAGCGCTGGGCGTCGTTGCCGTTCGGGCCGAGCGCCTTGATCGAGGTGCCCGAGCCGGTGCCGGCGCCGTCCAGGTCCGCCACCATCCCGTTGTTCGCCGAGACGAGGGTGGACACCTGCCCGGCTCCGACGCCGGGGTCGACCGCCGGACCGGTGCCCGGCTGGGGCGCCGGCGGCTGCGCCGCCCGGGGCGGGACGCTGCCCAGGCCCCAGCGCTGGGAGTCGGTGGCGTTGCAGTCCCAGATCTGCAGGGCGGTGCCGTTCACGGCGTTGCCACCGGTCACGTCGAGGCACTTGCCCGAGGCGGGGTTGACCAGGGAACTGTCGTTGCCCTGCTGCCAGTTCTGCGCCGTCGTGGCGTTGCAGTCGTACAGGCCGACCCGGGTGCCGCGGTCGGTCGCGCCCCCCGCGACGTCCAGGCACTTGCCGAACGCCTTCAGGGTGAACACGCCGCTGCTCGCGGACGGGGTCCACCGCTGGGAGGCGGTGGCATTGCAGTCGTAGAGGTCGATCGGGGTGCGGTTGGCGGTGTTGCCGCCGGTGACGTCCAGGCACTTGCCCGGGAACGCCGAGTAGACGGGCACCGCACCGTTACCGGTGTCGCCGCCACCGCTTCCGGTCGGACCGGTGAGCCGCCACTTCTGGCGGTCGGAGCCGTCGCAGGCGTTCACGGTCAGCGGCTGTCCGGCGGGGGCGGAGGTCAGGCAGCCGCCGCCGTCCCCGTTCACCACGGTCGACCAGCCGTTGCCGGCGTCGGTGAACCTCCAGAACTGGTTCGTCCGGTCCGTCGCCGCGGCCTGGAGCGCGGTCTGGTGGGTGCCGGTGTCGTGCCCGATCACCAGCCGCTCCTCGGGGCGGCTGCCGCCGTAGGTGAGCCGGGTCTCGATCAGCCAGTTGCCGTTACCGCGGTCCCAGAACGCCCAGCGCTGCGAGTCGGTCCCGTTGGGCTGCCAGGCCTGGACCGGCGTCCCCACGGCGGGCACGCCGCCGCGCACGTCCGGCACCAGCTGGGCGTCGGCCGCCGAGGTGATGCCGATGCCCTGGGTCGGGTCCGGCCGCGGGCCGTCCCAGGGGCCGGCCGGACCGCTCGGGCCGCTCGGACCGCTGCCCCAGCTGGGGAGGGAGGGCAGCACCGGGAAGAAGGGCAGGAAGATCCCGGGGAGGGACGGGAAGGACGGGCCGCCAGGGCCACCGGGGTCACCCCCACTACCGCCGGGGTGGGACGGATCGGTGCCGTTGTCCGGCGTGGTGTCGTCGTCGACCGCCGGCTGGTCGGTGCCCGGCGGCTCGCAGTCCATCGGCTTCTGCGGCTCCTCGGGCGGCGCGCCGGCGGTGGCCGGGTCGTTCGGGAAGCCCGAGGTGGTCGGCCACGGCACGTCCGGCAGGCCGGGCAGCGACGGCCAGGGCACGTTCGGGAAGCCCGGGATCGACGGCCAGCCCCAGGACGGCCGGTCCGGCAGCCCCGGCCAGGGCGTCCTCGGGACGGTCGGGGTGGTCGGAGTGGTCGGCGGGTTGATGGTGGGCATGGCGGGGTGGCCCGGCCACGGGATGTTCGGGAAGCCCGGCAGCGCGGGCCACTTCACCTGCGGGAACCCGGGGACGGTCGGCCAGGAGAGCTCCGGGTGGCCGGGAATCGCCGGGTCGGCGGGGGCGGGCAGGCCGGGGACCAGGTCGGTGCCCGCGTCGTTGCCGTTGCCGGGCAGTGGCAGCACCGGCCACGGGATGTCCGGGTGCCCGGGCATCGCGGGCCAGGGCACGGTCGGGAAGCCCGGGATCGACGGCCAGCTGGCGTCCGGGTGCCCGGCGATCGCGGGCCACGGCGTCTTCGGCAGGTCCGGGAAGCCGGGCCAGCGGATCTCCGGCAGATCGGGGTGGCCGGGCATCGGGATCCCGGGGGAGCCCGGCACCGCCGGCCACGGGATCGCCGGATGGCCGGGCAGCGACGGCCAGGTCAGCTCGGGGCGGCCGGACACCGTCGGCCATGGGATGCCGGGGAAGCCCGGGACGGCACGGCCGGGGCCGGTGCACGGGGCGGCCAGCCGCCACCGCTGCCGGGCGGACCCGTCGCAGGTGGCGACGGTCAGACCGGTGCCGTCCGTCGGCGCGGTGAGGCAGCGGCTGTCGGCGGCGGCGAGGACGCGGTACCAGCCCGCCTCGTCGGGGACGAACCGCCAGCGCTGGCCGGGGCTCCCGTCGGGCTTGCCGGTCGCGTCGTTCTCGATCGGGCGGACCGTCACCTGGTCACCGTAGGCGGGGGTGCTGAGCACCGAGCCCTTGCCCTCGGGGGTGACGCCGTTGGTCAGGCCGGTCTCGATCACCCAGGTGTCGTCCGACTTCTGCCAGGTCGCCCAGCTCTGCTGCGGGGAGCAGTTGGGCGCGGCGGCCCGCACCGCGCCGGCCGGGGCGGACTTGCCGTCGCCGAGGTCGGCGACCAGGTTCCCGGAACCGGCGGTCAGCACGGCGATCCTGCCGTGCTGCGGCACCGGGTCGGTGCCGGAGGGGGCCGGTGCGGACGTCGGGTCGGGCGTGGGAGTGGACGTCGGGTCGGTGCTGGAGGGCGCTGGTGCGGACGGCGACTCGGGCGCCGGTGCGGGCGTCGGGTCGGTGGCGTCGGACTCCGGCCCGGTGGCCGAGGCGATCAGCGCAGCGCGGGCGACAGCGGGCTGGGCGGGAAGCGCCGGAGCGCCGGCCGGTGGGCAGCTGTCCCGCTGGGGCTTGCGCCGCTGCACGGGTTCCCGCCGGAACACCACCGGGCGGTGGTCCGAGTAGGCGTCCGTGAAGTAGCCCTGGACGAAGGCGTTGTAATCGGCCGCCACGCCCGCCGGCGGGTCACTCGCGACCATGTAGTCCAGTTGGCGCCCGTCCGGCGGGCTCGCTGGGCGGGTATTCTGGCCGCTCTTCACCACACGCGCCCCCACGGCCGTGGCGGTCGCCGTGAGCTCGCTCGGGCGGCGGTTGAAGTCGCCCATGACCGCCCACTTCTCGCCGGCCCGCGCCGCACTCACTGCCTTCAGCTGCTCCACGGCGTCGGCTCCGCCGCCGGTGAGCATGTGCGCGTTGTAGAACCAGGTGTCACCGACCTTGATCCCCAGCATGGGTTTCGGAAGCCTGCCACCCCCGTCGTAGGTGTCCCGCCAGCCGAGCACGTCGACCTGCCCGCGCCCGTCGCGGACGCTCAGATCCAGAGGGGTGATGAACGCGAGGTTGGTGCCTCGGGTGCTGGTGTTGAGGTAGTAGATGAAAATCTTGTCCGGGCCCGTGCGGGGACGCTTCTTGGCCTTCCACTCGTGCTTGCACACGTAGTAGTCGTTGTCCTGCCTTCCGCCGGACCGAACGAAGTGACCACAGTCGTCCAGGTCGTACTGTGGCGGCGGCGGGGTCGTCGGGGTTGTCGAGGGAGTTGGGGTCGGCGAGGTCGTCGGGGTCGGGTCCGGCAGCGGATCCGGCGAGTAGAGGTCGTAGCCGGTCGGTGCGGTGATCGAGTCCGGCACCTCCTGCAATGCGACCGCCTCCCGTCCCGGGAGCAGCAACTGCCGTAGTGCCACCTCCCAGTTGCGCGTCGCTCGCTGCATGTTCCAGGTTGCCACCGTGTGGTCGGCCACCGCCGCGGACGCCGACGGGGGGAACAGCGGGAGCACGTGCACCAGCGTCGCGAGCAGGGCGATGATCACGGCGACCGTCACGCCCGCCGCGCTACGCGGGCGGAGGAACGGTGATATCGCCGGTTCCGGTACCGGTGGTGGTGGGCTGTGGTGTCCGGGCATTGCCGTCCTCGTCTCGGGGTCGCTGGAACGGCGTCCGCCGAGCGCGGCCGCCGCCCGGCATCGAAACAGCCCCCGGTAGACGTCCGATCAACAGCGCGAACCGCGCGAACGGCGCGGACCGGCGGACCGCGAAAAAAATTCCTGGCGGCGATGTCGAGAACCCGCGGCCTGCTCCGTCCCCGGGTTGAACGCGGCCAGAATGGGCCGCACAGCACCGAGGAGAGAGACCATGGCCAAGTACCTGTTGCTCAAGCACTACCGTGGCGCGCCGGCGGCGGTGAACGACGTTGCGATGGACCGGTGGACGCCGGAGGAGATCTCGGCACACGTGCAGTACATGAACGACTTCGCGGCCAAGCTGGAGGGGACGGGAGAGTTCGTCGACGGGCAGGCGCTCGCGCCCGAGGGGGCGTGGGTCCGGTACGACGGGGAGGGGCGCCCGCCCGTCACGGACGGTCCGTTCGCCGAGACCAAGGACCTGATCGCCGGCTGGATGGTGATCGACGTCGACAGCTACGAGCGCGCCGTCGAACTGGCCGGCGAGCTGTCGGCCGCGCCCGGGGCCGGCGGCAAGCCGATCCACGAGTGGCTGGAGCTGCGCCCGTTCCTGGCAGCCCACCCCTCCACCACCGAGTAGTGGAGTGACGTACCGGATGGACGAGGCACTGCTGCGCAGCCTCACTCCGGGCGTGCTCGGCATCCTCGTCCGCCGCGGAGCCGACTTCGCGGCGGCCGAGGACGCCGTGCAGGACGCGCTGGTGGAGGCGGTCCGGGTCTGGCCGGCGGACCGGCCGCGGGACCCGAAGGGCTGGCTGGTCACCGTGGCCTGGCGCAAGTTCCTCGACGCGAGCCGGGCGGACGCCGCCCGCCGCCGCCGGGAGGACCGGGTCGACGAGGAGCCGGCGCCCGGGCCCGCGGCCGCGGTGGACGACACGCTCCAGCTCTACTTCCTGTGCGCCCACCCGTCGTTGACACCGGCGTCCGCGGTGGCGCTGACGCTGCGGGCCGTCGGCGGGCTGACCACCCGCCAGATCGCCCAGGCCTACCTGGTGCCCGAGGCGACCATGGCGCAGCGGATCAGCCGGGCCAAGCGCACCGTCTCCGGCGTGCGGTTCGACCAGCCCGGCGACGTCGCCACCGTGCTGCGCGTGCTCTACCTGGTCTTCAACGAGGGCTACTCAGGTGATGTCGACCTCGCGGTGGAGGCCATCCGGCTCACCCGGCAGCTGGCGGCCGCGATCGACCACCCCGAGGTGGCCGGGCTGCTCGCCCTGATGCTGCTCCACCACGCCCGGCGCGCCGCCCGCAGCGCGCCGGACGGCAGCCTGGTGCCGCTCGCCGAGCAGGACCGCGGCCGGTGGGACACCGGGCTGATCGCCGAGGGCGTGGCGGTCCTCCAGCAGGCCCTCGCCCGGGACCGGCTGGGCGAGTTCCAGGCCCAGGCCGCCATCGCGGCGCTGCACGCCGACGCGCCCACCGCCGCGGAGACCGACTGGGTGCAGATCGTCGAGTGGTACGACGAACTCGCCGGGCTGACCGACAGCCCGGTGGTCCGGCTCAACCGGGCGGTGGCCGTCGGCGAGGCGGACGGGCCGCGGGCCGGCCTGGCGGCGCTCGCGGCGCTGGACGGGTCGCTGCCGAGGTACGCCGCGGTGGCGGCGTACCTCCACGAGCGGGACGGCGACCCGGCGACGGCGGCTCGGCTGTACGCCGAGGCGGCCCGGAAGGCGGCCAGCCTCGCCGAGCGCGACCACCTGACCCGCCAGGCCGCCCGGCTCAACGCCCGCCGCCGCGACTGACCGCGCCGCCGCCACCGAAGCCCGCCGCCACCGAAGCCCGCGACCGACGCCCGCCGCCACCGAAGCCCGCGACCGACGCCCGCCGCCACCGACGCCCGCGACCGACGCCCGCCGCCGAGGTCAGCGCAGCCCGGCGAACAGGTCGTTCTCGGGCAACTCGGCGCCGGTGGTGTCGTGGACCCGGACGAAGGTCTCCACCCCCATCAGCTCGGTGAACCGCTCCTTGCCCATCTTCAGGAAGAAGATGTTCTCGCTCTGGCTGGCGTGCGCGCCCAGCGCGTCGAACTTCTGGCCGCCGAACTCGGTGGTGTCCACCCAGGTGGTGATCTCCTCGTCGGGGAGCCCGATCTGCGCCATGGCCTCGGCCTGGGCCGGGTCCGGCTCCTCCCAGTCCGCGCCGAACTCGCGCATGACCTCGCCGAACCGCTGCATCGCCGAACGCGGGGCCGTCGTCCAGTACACCTTCGGCGTCAGGTCCGTCAGCTTGAGCGCCGCCGTGGTGATCCGGTTCGCCTGGATGTGGTCGGGGTGGCCGTAGAACCCGTTCTCGTCGTAGGTGACGACCACGTCCGGCTGGTAGTGCCGCAGCAGGTCGGCGAGGCGGGCGGCCGCCTCGTCCACCGGCGTCCGCCAGAACGAGCCGGGTGCGTCGTTGGCGGCCCAGCCCATCATCCCGGAGTCGCCGTACTCGAGCAGTTCGAGGTGACCGATCTTCAGGACCTCGCAGCTCGCCTCCAGTTCGCGGCGGCGCAGCGCGGCGACGGCGGCCGGATCGTGCCCGGGCTCGCCCGGTTTGACGCCGCCCGGGCCGTCGCCGCAGGCGCCGTCGGTACAGGTGACGAGGACCGTGCGGACGCCCTCCGCGGCGTACCGCGCCAGCACGCCCCCCGTCCCGGTGGCCTCGTCGTCGGGGTGGGCGTGCACCGCCATGAGCGTCAAGGGCCGGTCAGCCATGGAATTCCATCCTTCGGTCTGTCGAGTGGTCGGCCCCAGTCTGCGTCACGGCGACGGGTGGCCGTACCGATCAACCCCGGGACGGGCCGATCCCTTCCCGTCCCTTCCCGGGCCCTGCTGACCGGCCCACTGACCACCATTGGGAAACTTTCCTAACCAAAGTCATTGACCCCGGCGGCCCTGGCCCCGATCCTGTGAGACACCCGCCTCCCCTTGACCTGCCGTCACCGTGTGGTGCATCGACGAAAGTGAGTTGGCATGCGCAAGACCATCGGACTCCGTCTCACCGCCCCGCTGCTGGCCGCCGCCCTCGTTCCGGCCGCCCTCCTGCTGGCCCCCGCGACCGGCGCGGCCGCGGCCCCGGGTGCGCCCGCGGCGGCCCCCGCCGTCACCGCCGTGCCCGGGATGGCCGCGGCGCCGTACGAGTACCTCGGCTGGGGCAACCCGCAGAAGCCGACCGACGTGATGAAGGCGACCGGGGTGAAGTGGTTCACGCTGGCGTTCGTCCTCTCCGACGGCGGCTGCAACCCCGCCTGGGACGGCACCAGGCCGCTCACCGGCGGCTCCGACGCGGCCGCGATCTCGCAGATCCGGGCGGCCGGCGGTGACGTCGTGGTCTCGGTCGGCGGGTGGAGCGGGAACAAGCTGGGCGAGAAGTGCACCAGCGCGAGCGCGCTGGCCGGGGCGTACCAGAAGGTGATCGACGCCCACCGGCTGAAGGCGCTCGACATCGACATCGAGAACACCGAGTTCGGCAATGCGACGGTCCGTCAGCGGGTGGTCGACGCACTGAAGATCGTCAAGACCAGGAACCCCGGCATCGTCACCTACATCACCATGGGCACCACGCCGACCGGCCCGGACGCCACCGGCAAGGACCTGATCAAGCGGGGCGCGGCGGCCGGCCTGGCCAACGACGGCTGGGTGGTGATGCCCTTCGACTTCGGCGGGCACAGCGGCAGCATGGGCCAGGCGACGGTCGGTGCGCTCGACGGGCTGAAGGCGGCGGTCAAGAGCGCGTACGGGTACGGCGACGACGCCGCGTACCGGCACATCGGGGTGTCCTCGATGAACGGGAAGACCGACCAGGCGGGGGAGAGCGTCACCACCGGCGACTTCCGCACCATCCTCGGGTACGCCCGGCAGCACCACCTCGCCCGGTTCGCCTTCTGGGCGGTCAACCGGGACCGCGCCTGCGGCTCCGGCACGGGCGCCGACGCGTGCAGCGGCATCGCGCAGTCCCCGTACGAGTTCACCAGGATCGTCGCCCAGTACCAGGGCTGATCCGGCCCGCGGGATCAGGCCTCCTGACGGTCGATCTCGTCCTCCCGGACCAGCCAGAGCGCGAGCGCCGCGCCGACCAGGCTGACCAGTCCGCCGAGCATGAGCACGAGGTTGAGGCCGTCGAGGAAGCCGGCCCGGGCGGCGGTCGACGCGGCCGCCCGGGCCTCCTCCGGCAGCGCGGCCAGCGCCTGCGGCAAGCTGCCGGAGGAGGCGGCCTCGATCAGCTCGCGCGGACGGGCGCCCTCGGCGAGCGGGGTGCCCGCCGCCAGCTCGCGGACGGTGTGCGAGCCCCGGCCGACGAAGATCGCCCCCCAGACGGCGATGCCGACCGCGATGCCGACCTGCCGGAAGGTGTCGTTGATGCCCGCCGCCATGCCGCTGTTCTCCTTGGGCACCACGCTCACCGCGACATCGGCGATCACCGGGTTGATCAGGCCGACGCCCGCGCCGCCGACCAGGAAGCCGGCCAGCAGACCGGTCCAGGTGTCCTCGGGCTGGATGTCGCCCATCAGCAGCATGCCCGCGCCGACCGCGACCAGGCCGACGCAGAGCATCAGCCGGGCCTGCACCCGGGAGAGCAGCAACCCGGCCACCGGCGCCACGAGGAAGCTGAGCACGGTGATCGGCAGGTAGCGCACGCCCGCCGCGAACGGCGACAGCCCGAGGTAGTTCTGCAGGTACAGCGTCAGGTAGAGGAAGAGCGCGAACAGCGAGCTGGAGACCGCGAAGGCGGCCAGCTGCACCCCGGTGAACGCGTGCCGGCGGAACAGGCCGAGCGGCAGCATCGGCTCCGGGACGCGGCGCTCGATCACCACGAAGACGGCGAGCAGCACGGCCGCACCGGCGAACAGCCCGACGATCAGCGCGCTGCCCCACCCCTCGGCGTTGCCCCGCACCAGCGCCAGCACCAGCAGGAACAGCGCACTGCTGAAGGCCACCACCCCGGCCCAGTCGATCCGGGTGGCGTTCGGGTCCCGGCTCTCGGCCAGCTTGAGGTAGGTGACGACCAGGGCTGCCGCCCCGATCGGCACGTTGAGGTAGAAGATCCACTCCCAGCCGAGCGAGTCCGTGAGCGCCCCGCCGATCAGCGGGCCGACCGCGACGGCCACCCCGATCGTCGCCCCGTAGACGCCCATCGCGGCGCCGCGCTCACGGCCGGGCGGGAACTCCTGCGCCACCAGGGCCAGCGAGACCGCGAACATCACCGCGCCGCCGACCCCCTGGACGGCGCGGGAGACGTTGAGGAAGACCGGGTTCGGCGCCAGTGCACACAGCAACGAGGCAGCGGAGAAGATCACCAGCCCGGCGGCGAAGGCCCGGCGCCGCCCGAGCCGGTCGGCCAGCGAACCGGCCGTCAGCACCAGGGCGGCCAGCGACAGGGCGTAGGCGTCGAACACCCACTGCAGGTCGGTGAAGCTTGCCCCCAGGTCCTTGCGGATGGACGGCAGGGCGACGTTCACCACCGTGATGTCGAGCAGCAGCATGAACGTCGCGACCGAGACGGCGATCAGCGTCCACCACTTGCGTTGCACGGCTGGCGGTCTCCTTCGGCTTCGACCTCGCCCGCGGCTTCCACTTCTGGCTCGACCGCGGTTCCGGCTCCGGTTCCGGTCCCGGCTCCGACGGCGGCTTCGGCTGCGGCTTCGACTGCGACGAGGTGCGCACGGACCGCCGGCCGGTGCCCGGTGGCGGCGATGCCGTCGACCGTACGCAACGCGGTGGCCCGAACCCGGCCAGACACGGCCGGACGCGCCCGGGGAGGCCCTGTCCGGCGGAGGCCGCGGCACCCGGGGCCTGAACCTCGTCGACGAGGTCACCCTCGGCTCGCCGGAGCGTCCGGTGCTCGTGCTGGCCCTCCAGGACGAGCCGGGCCGCAGCTTCCGGGTCGTGGCGGACCGGCTCCACCTGGTCGAGAACAACCTCTCGCTCGGCAACGCGGACTTCGCCGACCTCGCCGCGGAGGTCGACGCGGACGGTGTCCTGCGGGCCACCGGGGTGCCCTCCCCGCAGGCGGCGATGGACGCGATGCGCGCCGCCCTGGGCTGAACGACCCAGCCGTGAAATGGTCCTGACGGTCTGCCAGGATCACGGTATGAACGCATCCACACCGCCCGGTCGGACCCGCACCGCCCTCGTCACCGGAGCCAACCGGGGCATCGGCCTCGAAACCTGCCGCCTGCTCGCCGAGGCCGGGCTCGACGTCGTGCTCGCCGCGCGCGACCCGGACCGCGGCCGGGCCGCCGCCGCGGACCTCGCCCGCGCCGGACACCGCGTCCGGGCCGAGCAGTTGGACGTCGCCGACCCGGCGAGCGTCCGGGCCTGCGCGGACCGGCTCGCCGCCGACGGCGTCGCGGTGGACGTCCTGGTCAACAACGCCGGCGTCTACCCGACCATGCCGTTCTTCTCGGTCGACGAGTCCACCCTCGACGAGTCGCTCCAGATCAACCTGCTCGGCGCCTTCCGCACCTGTCAGGCCTTCGTCCCGGACATGGTCCGCCGGGGCTACGGCCGGGTGGTGAACGTCTCCTCCGGCGGCGGCGCGCTCACCGACAACATCCCCTCGCCCGCCGCCTACGGCATCGCCAAGGCCGCCCTGAACGCGCTGACCCTGGTGGTCTCGGCCGCCGTCCCCCCGTCGGTCAAGGTCAACGCCGTCTGCCCGGGCTGGGTCAGCACCGACATGGGCGGCCCGGGAGCCCCCTTGACTCCCGAACAGGGCGCCGACACCGTCGCCTGGCTCGCCCTCCTCCCCGACACCGGCCCCACCGGCACCTTCTTCCGCAACCGCCGCCCCATCCCGTGGTGACGGAGCCGGGGTACGGGTCGGGTACCCGGTGCCGATGGTGTCGAAGGCGACCGCCTGGAGGGCGCGCGCCGCCCGGCGCCGCCGCACCTCGGGCTCGTCGTC
>NZ_JBEOSA010000039.1:0-78997 GCF_040302625.1 Kitasatospora sp. NPDC097643
GACCGCACCGATCCCCGCGTTGTTGACCAGGATGTCGATCCCGCCGAGCGCCTCGGCCGCGGCCTCGACCGCCGTACGGACGGAGGTGTCGTCGCTGACGTCGGCGGCGAAGCCCAGCAGCGGCTCCTTCACCGCCGCCGGGTCGAGGTCGAGGACGGCGACCCGCGCGCCGCGCTCGGCGAGCAGCGACGCGGCGGCCAGGCCGATCCCGGACGCGCCCCCGGTGACCAGGGCCGCGAGGCCGTCGAGGTCCTTCGTCGTCATGCCTGCGCCTCCTCGTGGCGGGTGGAGCGGAGGTCGCCGGTGTCGACGGCGGTGATCCGCGCTGTGCTTGCGGACAAGGTGGTGCCTTTCACGCGTTGACGAAGGTCTGACGCTGGGTGCCGAGGCCGTCGATGGACAGCTCGACGGTGTCGCCCTCGCGCAGGTAGGGGGTGCCGGGCAGACCGAGGGCCACCCCGGCCGGGGTGCCGGTGTTGATCACGTCACCCGGGCGCAGCACCATGTACTGGCTCAGGTACCAGACCAGGTAGTGGACGTCGAAGATCATGTTCTTGGTGTCGCCGTCCTGCCGCACCTCGCCGTTGACGGCCAGTTGCAGGCCCAGCGCCCGCGGGTCGCCCGCCTCGTCCGGCGTCACCAGCCAGGGACCGAGCGGGTTGAAGCTCTCACAGGACTTCCCGAGGTCCCACTGCGCGGAGTACTCCAGCTGGAACTCCCGCTCGGAGACGTCGTTGCTGATCGCGTAACCCGCGATGCAGTCCGCCGCCTCGCCGGGGTCGGCGAGGTAGCGGGCCTCGCGGCCGATGACCACCGCGAGCTCGACCTCCCAGTCGGTCTTCACCGAACCGCGCGGGATCAGCACCGGGTCGTACGGGCCGACGACGGTGGACGGGTCCTTCATGAACACCACCGGCCGCTCGGGGACGGCCGCCCCGGTCTCCTCGGCGTGGTCGCGGTAGTTGAGGCCGATGCACACCACCTTCCCCGGACGGGCGACGGGCGCCCCGATCCGAAGACCGGCCGGGTCCACGGCGGGCAGCGAGCCCTCGGCCAGCGCGGCCCGGACCCGGTCGATCCCGCCCGAGGCGAGGAACTCCCCGTCGATGTCACCGGTCAGCTCCGAGAGCGCGAACACGCGGCCGTCCTCGGCGAGGACCGCCGGGATCTCCTCTCCCGTTGCTCCGATCCGAAGCAGTTTCATGTGGACTCCCAACGAGAATTCGGAATCGAGACGCCGCGGTCAGCGTCTGACGGCGGCGGAGGCACCCGCGATCAACGCCTCGACCTCGGCGAGCGAGGCCATGGCGACGTCTCCGGGTGTCGTCATGGTGAGGGCGCCGAGGGCCGTGCCGTAGGCGAGGGCGCGTTCCAGCTCGGCACCGGCGAGCAGGCCGTGGATCAGCCCGGCGGCGAAGCCGTCACCGGAGCCGATGCGGTCCAGGACGTGCAGCCCGGGCATCCTGGGGCCGGTGACGTAACCGGTCTGCGCCGACCACGCGGCCGAGCTCCAGTCGTTCACCCCGGCCGAGGGGACCTCGCGCAGGGTCGTCGCCAGCACCTGCGCCGCGGGGAGCAGACCGGCCACCGAGGCGAGTGCCTCCGCCACCTCGCCGGCGCCGAAGCGGTCGGCGCCGGGATGGCGGCCCGCCAGCCCCAGGGCGCCCACGATGACGTCGGCGTGCCGGGCGAGCCGCAGGTCGGTCTCGCGGGCCCGCTCCGGCCCGCCTCGGTCGGCCCAGAGGCTCGGGCGGTAGTTGGGGTCGTAGGAGACGGTGAGCCCGTGGCGCCGGGCGGCCGTCATCGCCTCCTCGGCGACCTCGACGGTGGTGTCGGACAGGCCGGCGAAGATGCCGCCGGTGTGGAACCAGCGCACCCCCGCCGCGAAGACCGTGTCCCAGTCGACGTCCCCGGGGCGCAGCTGGGACGCGGCCGTGTGGGCGCGGTCGCTGACACCGAGTGCGCCGCGGATGCCGAAGCCCCGCTCGACGAAGTTGAGACCGTTGCGGGCGGTGCGGCCGATGCCGTCGTCGGGTACCCAGCGGATCAGCGAGGTGTCGACTCCGCCTTGCAGGATCAGGTCCTCGACGAGCCGGCCCACCGCGTTGTCCGCGAGCGACGTGACGACGGCCGTCCGCAGACCGAAGCAGCGGCGCAGTCCGCGGACGACGTTGTACTCGCCGCCGCCTTCCCAGACCCGGAAGCTACGGGCGGTGCTGATCCGCCCCTCCCCCGGGTCGAACCGCAGCATGACCTCCCCGAGGGCCACCACCTCGGTCATGGCGCACCCACCCCCACGGCCTCGGCCGTCAGGCGGCGGATCTCGGTGTAGTCCCCGGCGTCCAGGTGCGCGGGCGTCGCCAGCCAGCTGCCGCCGACGGCGAGGACGGCGGGCTCGGCGAGGTAGCCGGTCAGCGCGCCGGGGCCGATCCCCCCGGTCGGGACGAACCGCACGTCCGGGAAGGGTGCCGCGAGCGCGCGGAGCGCGGGCAGGCCGCCGAGCGGCTCGGCGGGGAAGAGCTTGACGGTGGTGAGGCCCGCTCGCAGGGCCCGCATCAGCTCGGTGGCGGTGGCGATGCCGGGCACCACGGGCACCCCCAGCTCCCGGCACTTGGCGACGACGTCCTCGTCGAGGCCGGGCGAGACGACGAACCGGGCCCCGGCCGCCACCGCGCGCTCCGCCTGCTCGGGGTCGAGCACCGTGCCGGCGCCGACGGCCAGGCCGCCGTGGGCCGCCATCGTCTTGAGCACCTGCTCGGCGGCCGGGGTGCGGAAGGTGACCTCCGCGCACCGGGCGCCGCCCGCGCCGAGCGCCTCGGCCAGCGGGGCGGCCGTGCCGGGGTCGCGCACGGTCAGCACCGGCATGACGCGGGCGCCGGCCAGGACGGCTGCCAGGTCGGTGGTCATCGGCCCAGCCATCCGCCGTCGACGGGCAGGACGGTGCCGTGGACGTAGGCGGCGGCGTCCGAGGCCAGGAAGACGGTGGCGCCGGCCAGGTCGTCGGCCCGGCCCCAGCGACCCGCCGGGATCCGCTCCAGGATGGCTTTGCTGCGCGCCGGATCGTCCTGCAACGCCTGGGTGTTGTCCGTGGCGATGTAGCCCGGCGCGATGGCGTTGACGTTGACGCCGCGCCCCGCCCACTCGTTGGCCAGCGCCTTGGTCAGGCCGGCGACGCCGTGCTTGGCGGCGGTGTAGCCGGGAACGGTGATGCCGCCCTGGTAGCTGAGCAGCGACGCGGTGAAGATGATCTTCCCCTGGCCGCGGGCGACCATCGCCCCGCCCACCGCCCGGGCCAGCGCGAACTGCGCGCTCAGGTTGACCTGGAGCACCAGGTCCCAGTCCGCGTCGGGGTGTTCGGCGGCCGGTGCGCGGCGGATGGTACCGGCGTTGTTGACCAGGATGTCGATCGGCCGCTCGCGGCCCGCGAGGTCGGCGCCCAGGGCCCACACCGCGTCCGGGTCGGCGAAGTCGGTGCGGAGCCCCTCGAAGCTGCGGCCCGCGGCCAGGACGTCCTTCTCGACCTCGCTGCCGCTCTCCTCCAGGTTGGCGCTGACGCCGATGACGTCCGCGCCCGCCTCGGCGAGGGCGCGGGCCATGGCCCGGCCGATGCCGCGCCGGGCTCCCGTGACGACGGCCAGCCGGCCGGTCAGGTCGAAGGCGTTCATGCGGCGGCTCCCTGGGTGTCGCCGGTGCAGTCCACCAGGATCTTCATCACGTCGCCGCCGCCCTCCAGGGCCTCGAAGGCCGCGGGCGCCTCGGTGAGCGGCACGACCTTGCTGATCAGCCGCTCGGCCGGGATGGTGCCGTCGGCGACCAGCGCCACCGCCCGCTCGAAGTCGGAGCGGTCGTACAACCGGGCGCCCACCAGGGTGAGTTCGCGCCAGAAGAAGCGGTGCAGGTTCACCTCGCGGGGCCGGGGGTGGATCGCCACCAGGCACAGCCGGCCGCGCACGCCCAGCACCTCCACCGCGGTGTCGACGCCGGCCGCCGCACCGGACACCTCGAACGCGACGTCCGCGCCCGCGCCGTCGGTCCACTCCTGCACGGCCTCGACGACGTTCTCGGCCGCCGGGTCCCAGGTGGCGAGGCCCGACTCCTCGGCCAGCTTCCGCCGGTGGGCGCTCAGCTCCACCACCCGGACCTCGGCCCCGGCCGCCCGGGCCACCAGCGCGATCAGGATCCCGACCGGACCGCCGCCCACGACGACGACCCGCTCCCCCGCCCGCACCTCGGCCCGCCCGACGTCGTGCACGGCCACCGCGGTGGGCTCCACCAGCGCGGCCCGGTCCAGCGGGAGGGAGTCCGGCAGTCGGACGAGCGTGGTGGCGGGGACCGTCCAGCGCTGCTGCATCGCACCGGGCGAGTCGATGCCGATGAAGTCCAGGTTCTGGCAGACGTGCTGGTGGCCGCTCCGGCAGGCCGGGCAGGTGGCGTCCCAGCGCAGCGGCATCACCGTCACCGCGTCCCCTGGCTGCCAGCCCTCCACCCCGGCGCCGACCTTGAGCACGCGGCCGGACATCTCGTGGCCCAGGACGGCCGGCGTGGCGACCCGGGCGTCCATGTCGCCGTGGAAGATGTGCAGATCGGTGCCGCAGATCCCGACGTAGGCGGGAGCCAGCAGCACCTCGCCGGGGCCGGGCTCGGCCGGCTCGACCGGAGCCGTGTCGAGCGTGCGGGCGGCCGTGTAGCGAACAGCGAGCGTCATCGTGAGTCCCGAGTCTCTTCGGTACGGGTGAGTTCGGTGCGGGTGAGGCGGTAGAAGGCGGTCGCGGTGCCCGCGAGGATCGCCGAGGTCTCGTCGGCGGAGCAGTCGTCGAGCAGGACGTGCACCGTGGCGGCCCAGCGGTTCCAGCCGCCCGCGAGGTTCGCCACCGGCCAGTCCGAGCCGAACATCAGCCGGTCGGGGCCGAAGGCGCTCAGCAGGACGTCCCACGCCGGTCGGAGGTCGGCGATGGTCCAGGAGTCGTGGTCGGCCTCGGTGATCAGTCCGGACACCTTGCAGACCACCTGGGGGTGCCGGGCCAGCCGGCGCAACCGGCGCTCCCAGTCCGCCAGTTCGCCGCGGGCGAGGTCCGGCTTGCCCGCGTGGTCGAGCACCTGGGGCAGGTCGGGGAGGCGTTCGGCCAGCCGGATCGCCTGGTCGAGCTGGTGGCTGCGGACGAGCACGTCGTAGCCGAGGCCGCGGTCCCGGACCGCCGCCAACCCGCGTTCGACGTCCGGGCGTTGCAGCCAGTCCGGGTCCGACTCGCCCTGGACCAGGTGGCGCAGGGAGCGGAGGTGGCTGCCGCCCGGTCCGGCGAGCAGCCGGTCGAGCTCGTCACCGACCGCGGGGGACGTGAGGTCCGCCCAGCCGACCACGGCCGCGATCAGCGGGTCCCGCGCGGCGAGCGCGAGCAGGTCCTCGGTCTCGGGCACGTCCGGGATGCACTGCACGACGACCGTGCTGTGCAGCCGCCGGCCGGCCACCACCTGGGTGGCGGTGGCGCGCAGGTCGTCGGGGGTGAACGTACGGCGGATCGAGGTGAGTTCGGGGTCGTCGAGCCAGGCTTGCGGCCGCTGGTCGAGGTCCCAGAGGTGGTGGTGGGCGTCGATGAGTCCCGGGGGTGGCGGGGAGGTCACTGGAGGCTCCGGTTCGGGTGGTCGGTCCGGCGCGGGTCTTGGTCAGCCGGCGGTGGGGTCGGCGGGCTCGCCCAGGTGCCAGACCTCGGGGAGTTCGGTCCACTGGCGGGAGTCGCCCCGGTCGGGCCAGGGCTCCTGGCAGGGGTCCGTGTGCGTCCACCACTCCTGGGTCACCGGGTCAGCTTCGAGCTCCGCCATGTCGGCGTCGAAGTCCTCGCCGTGGTACTCGAAGTAGGCGAACAGCACGTCGCCGTGGAGGTAGATGCTGTAGTTGCGGATCCGCGCCCGGTGGAGGGCCGCCTCGACGCCGGGCCAGACGGCGGAGTGGAGTTCGAGGTACTTCTCCCGGTACTCGGGGCGGAGCCTGATGGTCTGGGCGAAGCGCCTCATGCGGATTCCTCCGATGTTTCGGCGTTCGACGCGTCGGCCGAGGTGCCGAAGGGCGAACGATAGCTGGGGGTACGGGCGCGGAGCTCCAGTCGGAGCGCCAGCCGGATCCGGGTGGACGCGGGCAACCGCACCGTCAGGTAGGCGTCGTCGCAGGCCGTCTCCGACTCGCCGACCACCGGCTCGGTGTGGCCGTAGTCGTACATGTCGCCGATCCATCCCTCGTCCGTACACGTCGTGTACCGGACCGAGACGATGGCGTGCTCGGCGAGGGCGCCCGCCTGAATGATAATCGTCCGATCTTTTTCTGGCGAGAGGTTCACCAGCTCGACGGTGGTCGCCTCGGGGTCGATGGAGGTGACCAGGGCGGCCACGTCCGGCGGCAGCCCCGCGCGGCGGGCCTGGGCGTCGTGGTAGCGCAGCCGGGCCTGCTGGAGACCGCCGTTGTAGAGCACCTGGGGGCCGCCCCAGGTCAGTTGGACGAGGGCCTCGGTGGCCACCGGGTTGCACTGCTGCCAGACGTGGATGTCGGCCTCGTCCACCTCCAGGTCGCGGTAGCGGTCGATCCGCCGCAGCCGGTGCCGGACCTGCGCCTGGGCGGCGGCGAGGATCCGCTCGGGGTAGTCGGGGTCGTCGCCGGCGAGGAACGCGAACCACGCCTTCTCGTGCCCGGACTCCTCCTTGGCCCGGAACGACCGCACGGTGCTCCAGTCCAGCTCGTCCGCCTCGCGCAGCTTCTCGATGCGGGCGCGGTCGGTGTCCGAGGCGGTGTGGTGCCACAACGCCATCGGCACCGGCAGGGTGACGGGGTTGTAGTCGAACCAGCCGGAGTCGTTGCGCCGGAACGGGAGGTGGAGCGTCGGCTTGTCGGTGTCCCCCGCGAGTTCGACCGCCCACTTGGACCGCAGGCTGGAGTCCGCCTCGGTGAAGGGCATCAGCTTGGCCCGGGAGATGACGTCGTCGAGCGAGGTCCCCACCATCGAGAGGTAGTCGTCCTCCCCGGTAGCCACCGCGGCGGCGATCGCCGCCACGCAGGCCGCGTGGCCCACGCTGTGCCAGCCGTGCGGCCAGGACCAGCCGTAGTGGCCGCCGTACCAGCGGCCTTCGAGCCGGCTGCCGACGACCCCGTCCGGACCGACGTTGTCCGGGATGAGGCCGCCGTTCGCCTCGGTGCGCTCGCGCCAGGCGCCGACGTACTCGACGATCCAGTCGCGGTAGCGCTGCTCGCCGGTGAGGACCCAGGCGTTGAGGACGAGACCGGCCGCGGCGAGGTTGACCGCGGTGTCGCCGACACCGATCCGCTCGCGCATCTGCGCCCCGAGCCGCGGGTCCGAGGAGAGCGGGTACGGGCCGTCCTGCGCCTCGGGGAGCCATTCGAGCGGGTAGCCGTACGTGTCGGCTTCCTTCTGCAGCCACGGGTAGACGTCGCCGTCGGTCACGCCCGTACGGTCCGGGTCGCTGCCGTTGTGCGGGCGGGTGACGATGCGGTGCGCCGGGTCCCAGTTGCCGTGGGCCGGGTCGACGTACAGCTCGGCGAACCTCAGGGCGCGCTCGGACCAGCGCTCGGGGTCCGCCATGCACAGGAAGTAGAGCAGCAGCAGGCTCTCGCCCTGGTGGAACCAGTCGTAGCCGCGCTCGTACTCGTCCTTGAGCATGTCCAGTTCGGTGAGGTGCCTGGTCACGCCCTCCCAGTGCTTCTCACTGGCGGCCAGGAGGTCGTCGGCGCCGCCGAGCAGGTACAGCTGCGGCCAGTTGAAGAAGACCTCGTAGAAGTCGTCGACGCCGTCCCGGGTGGTCAGCCGGCCGGTGTAGTTCAGCCGGCCGTCGGGGCCGGTGAAGTCACGGGCGAAGCGGCGCCAGCCGTGGTCGAGCAGGTCGAACAGCGCGCGCTGCGCCAGTGCCCAGCCGGGCGGTTCGAGCAGGGGCACCCCGGCCTGGATCTCGGGCCGGGGCGCTGCGGCGTCCTCGCCCGGGGAGGGGTCGGTGGAGCTGTGGGACATGGGGAGGATCTCCGATCGGGGTGGCGGCTCGAGCGTCATTCCTTGGTGGCGCCGGCGAGCATGCCGCTGACCAGGAAGCGCTGGGCGAAGAGGAAGACCACGAGTACCGGGGTGATGGCGACCAGCGTCGCGAGGGCCAGCTGCGGGCGCTCGATCGCGGCATCACCGGCGGCCGGGTTGAACTGCGGCACGCTGGTGAGCAGGTTGCCCACGCCCACCTGGACCGGCATCTGGTCGCTCTCGGGGAGCATCACGTAGGGCAGGAAGTAGTTGGTCCAGTTGGCGACGAAGCTGAAGAAGCCCACGAGCGCGATCACCGGGGTCGCCAGCGGCAGTGCGATGTGGCGGAAGACGCCGAACTCGGAGCAGCCGTCCATCCGGGCGGCCGCCAACAGGTCCTTCGGTACGGCGGTGGTGAAGTAAATGTATGTCAGGTACACGCCGAACGGGTAGAACGCGTACGGCAGAATGATCGACCACATCGTGCCGATCAGGCGCGCCGCGTTGAGCTCCAGGAACAGCGGCACCACCAGCGTGGCGGTCGGCATCAGCATGACGACCAGGGTGGTGACCAACAGGGTCTTGCGGCCGCGGAACTCGGTCATGGCCAGCGCGTACCCGGCGGGCACCGACACGCAGAGCGTGATGACCAGGGAGACGACGGCGTACAGGGCGGAGTTGCCCAGCCACTGGAGGATCGCGCCGTCCTGGAAGGCGGACAGCGCCTGCCAGTTGTCCGCGAGCGTGCCGAAGGAGCCGAAGGAGAGCGGGTTGTCGTGGACCAGCTGCTGGTCGGTCTTGGTCGCCGCGAGGAGGAGCCAGAGCACCGGCAGGACGAAGAACACCACGAACGCCGTCAGGATCGAACCGGCCAGCAGCCGGTACGACGCCTGGCTCACGGATCCGGGGGCCCGCCGGGACGTCCGGGGTGCGGTTCGGCTCATGGCGCTCGGTTCCCGTTCGGTGTGTGGCGCGGTGGCGGTCGGGGTGGCGGGAGTCTCAGTCGGCATCGAAGAACCTCGATCGTGCGACGAAGATGCCGGCCACCGACACGCTCACGACCAGGAGCTCCATCGAGACCGCGGCGGCACCGTTGATGTTGTTCATCTGGAAGGCGAAGTCGTAGGTCAGCTGGTTGAGCGAGTAGTCGCGACCGGCCACGCCCACGCTGGCCAGGGAGAGCAGCTGGGGCTCGACGAAGAGCTGGGCGCCGCCCGCGAAGGCGAGGATCACCATGTAGACGATCCACTTGCGGAGCATCGGGATCTGCACGTGCCAGGCGGTCTGCCAGGCACCCGCGCCGTCGATCCGCGCGGCTTCCAGAACGTCGGTGGGGATGTTGTTGAGCGCGCCGTACATGACGACGATCCAGCCGCCCGCGCCGGTCCAGAACGCGATGACGGTGAACAGCACCGGCAGGTTGTCCGGGGCGATGACCTTGCCGAAGGTGTCGAACCCGAGGGCCCCCAGCAGCGAACTGACCGGGCTCACCGTCGGGTCGAGCATGAACAGCCACACCAGCACGCTGGCGGCGCCCGCCAGCGCCCCGGGGATGTAGTACAGGAAGCGGAGTGCCTGGCTGGTCCGGCCGGAGGACACGCGGTGCAGCAGCAGCGCCAGCCCCACCACGAACACCACCAGCGAGACCAGCCAGAACAGCAGGTAGACCGCCACGTGCCCGAGCGCGTCCACGAAGCGGAAGTCCTGCGCCGTGGTCACGAAGTTGGTGAAGCCGGTGAACGTGCCGCCCGCGTCGGTGAACGCGAAGTAGATCGCGTAACCGATCGGGAGGACGCCGAAGGCGATCAGGAGGAGTACGTAGCCGGCGACGAAGGCCGGACCGGCCCAGCTCCGGCCGGCGCCACGGGGGCGCCGGCCGGAGCCGGCCGGGGAGACGGTGGTGGTCACTGAGAAACCTTGTATCCGAACGACTCGGCGTGCTTGACGATGGAGTCCTGCCAGGCGGGCAGCAGGGAGACGATGGTCTGACCCTGGGTCAGACCCGGCTTCACCGTGGCGGCCCAGATGGACTCCTGGCTGTACTGGCCCGAACCCCAGCCCGGCCACACCTGGGCGGAGGCGTCCTTGAGGGCGCCGAGGTCACCGACGAGGTAGCCGGAGGCGGCCTGCGCCTTCAGCCAGTTCTCGGCGGCGGGCGCGTACGCCGGGAAGCCGGGGGACTTCTCGCCCTGGTAGGCGTTGTCGGTGGTGACCCACTTCAGGAAGTCGGTGGCCGCCTTGAGGTGGGTGGAGTGCTGCGACAGCACCCAGGTGCCGCCGCCGACGTTGCCGGTGGACGGCTCGGTCTCGCCCTGCCACTGCGGGATCGGGGCCACCCCGATGGTCTTCTCCGGGAGCTTCAGGGTGTCCTTGAACACCGCGCCGCCGTACCACGCCGGGCCGGGCATCAGCAGGACCTTGCCGGCCTGGTTCTTGGCGAAGTCGGTGCTGAAGACGCCGCTGACGGACATGGACTTGTTCTTGATCAGCCCGTCCATGAGGTTGGCCATCCTGGTGCAGTTCGCACCGCCGGTGTTGGCCGTGACGGCCTTGGGGCCGGTGATGTGGTTGGCCTCGCACTTGCTCGCCCAGAGGTAGATCTCGGGGGTGTAGGAGTCGCCGGCGTCGCCCACCAGGTAGCCGGGGTGTTCGGCGGCCACCTTCTCGCCGAGCTGCTGGTACTCCTCCCAGGTCTTCGGGACGGTGTAGCCGAACTGCTGCATCAGCGGGGCGTTGTACCAGAGCACCGCCTGCGAGAGGTCGTTGCGCAGGCAGTAGACGGTGCCGTTGACGGTGCAGACGTCGTTGGCGCCCTTGGCGAACCCGCTCAGGGTCTCCGCCGGGATGAGGCCCTTGTCGAGCGGCGCCGCGAAGCCCGCGTCGACCGCCCAGGTCGCCTCGTTGTTCTGGGAGCTGAAGACGACGTCGGGCCACCCCTTGCCGGTCCGGTTGAAGAGCTGGACCTTGGTCTGGAGGTAGTTCGAGCCGTTGGCGTCGCCGTCGTAGGTGACGATGTCCAGCTTCACCTCGGGGTGGAGCTGCTGGTACTGCTTCGCGGCGGGCACGCGGGTCGCGTCGACCCAGACGGTCACCGCTCCGTCCTTCTGCGCCGCCTGGGCGAAGCCGTCCTTGGTGGTGGTCTTGTCGGGAGTGGCGCCGCTACAGGCGGCCACGGACATGGCCAGGGTGACCGCACAGGCGGCCAGCAACACCGATCGTCTCGTCCCGGACACTGCTTCCTTGCCGGCCAGAGGCTTGTTGACGGTCATTTGCGACTCCACTGCAGAAGCCCCGAACAGGTCGGGAGGTGGGGGTGGGGTGACGCCGGGCCGTCCCGGTCGGGCGTCGGCACCGAGGGCTGCCGTTCCACTGCCCGCCCTCGGTGTGGATAAATTAGCCGCCCTATCGAGGGGATCGTCAAGAGTTCAAGCACCGATATTCCGAGCAGTTTCGGACCGGCCGCCCGACCTCAAGCCGCGCTGATGCGACCTAAGACAGCATTTGTCCGAGTTTGGATCCCGAATCCGCGCCAATGATCTCGCCAGAATGAGTAGGACTCATTGCTCCCTGCGCTACGATGAACCAGCTCCACAACGATCAGTCGCACCGCACGCCAGCCACCCGGAGGCAGGACAGATGAACGACACGCCCACGACCGAAACGGCCTTGCCCGCGCAGGCCGCGCCCGCGGCGGCGGTGAACGGCCCGGGCAAGGAGCGCGGGGACTACCGACCCGGGTACGAGATCGTGTCGGAGCAGATCCTCGAGTACATCGCCGAGATGCGCCTGACCCCGGGCGACCGGCTGCCCACCGAGCACGACCTGGCCGCCACGCTGAACACCAGCAGGGCAGTGGTCCGGGAGGCCGTGAAGATCCTCTCCGCACTCGGCCGCGTCCGGGCGCACAAGGGGCGCGGTCTGTTCGTCGCGGACGACGAGGGGATGCTCATCTCCAGCCGCTGGGGCGGGTTCTTCCGCCCCGTCGACCTCGACCACGTCCTCATGCTGTTCGAGTTCCGCAAGGTCCAGGAGACGGCCGCCAGCAGTCTCGCGGCCACCCGCGCCACTCCGGCCGAGCTGCGCACGATCGAGGTCGCCATGCAGCAGTGCCGGCACGGGGTCGTGCACGGCCAGGTCGACGTGTTCAACCAGGCGGACGACGACTTCCACACCGCCGTGGCCACCGCCGCGCACAACACCTTCCTGCTCAGCGCCGTGCGCGACGCACGCCGGCTCCAGCGCCAGTCCAGCGCCATCGGCATCCACGACATGCTCGGCGAAGGCACCAAGGCCGCGGTCGAGGAGCACGAGGCGATCTACCGCGCCATCCGCGACGGCCGACCCGACGAGGCGGCCGCGGCCACGGTGGTGCACCTCGACCGGACGCTGGAGGACTACCGGCGGGAGATCCAGCGACGCCTGTTCGGGTAGCGGCGCCTGTTCGGGTAGCGGCGCCGACGGAGCGAGAGATCCGATGTCTCGGCCAGGGCAGGATCGCCCGACCCATCGGCCGGACACCGCACCACTCTCCGACTCACCGCTCTGACAGGCGATTTCGCGACTCATCCCGCTGACCCCCTGGACGTCGCGGCTGCGTCTCCGATAGACCCATCCCATGACTCCCGACGATGTGAACGCTCACAATACTGGCCGCTTCCCCCGTCGCACCGTGCACCTGGACTTCCACACCGGGCCGGACATCCCCGACGTGGGGCGGGACTTCGACCCGGTGACCTTCGCCCGGGCCTTCCAGGAAGCCCACGTCGACAGCGTCACCGTCTTCGCCAAGTGCCACCACGGCCATCTCTACTACGGGACCGACCGGCCGGAGCGCCACCCGGGCCTCGCCCCCGACCTCGACCTGCTCGCCGAACAGGTCGAGGCCCTGCACGCCGTGGGCATCCGCGCGCCGATCTACCTCTCCCTCCAGGTCGACGAGTACGCCGCCCGGGAGCACCCCGAGTGGATCGCGCACGACGAGAACCTCAAGATCACCCGCTGGAGCGCCTCGGCGTTCGAGGCCGCGTGGAACATCCTCGACATGTCCAGCCCCTACGCCGACTACTTCGCCGACCAGCTGGACGAGGTGCTGCGCCGCTTCGCCCCGGTCGACGGGATCTTCATCGACATGTGCTGGAACCAGCCCAGCGCGAGCCGCTGGGCGGTCGACGGGATGCGTCGCGAGGGCCTGGACCCGACCGACGAGGACCACCGGAACCGCTACGCCGACCTCGTGGCGCGGCGCTACATGGCCCGCTACTCCGCCATGGTGGAGAAGGCCCTGCCCGCGGACGCCGTCCAGGGTGCCTGGTTCAACAGCCGGCCGAAGACCGGGCTGCCCGAGGAGCGGCGGTTCGTGCGGCACGTCGAGATCGAGGGGCTGCCCACCGGCGGCTGGGGCTACGCGTTCCTGCCCTACGTGGCCCGCTTCGTCCGCCCGCTCGGACTGCCCGTCCTCAGCCACACCGGGCGCTTCCACGAGAGCTGGGGGGACAACGCCGCCCTCAAGCCCCGGGCGGCCCTGCGCTACGAGACCAGCCAGATGCTGAGCCACGGTCTGACCGGTGGCGTGGGCGACGTGCTGCACCCGCGCGGAGTGCCCTCGCGGGCGGTGTACGAGCTGATCGGCTCGGCCTACGGACACATCGAGGCGTGCGAGCCGTTCCTCGACGGCGGACGGGTCGTCAGCGAGGTCGCCGTGGTGGTCGACCCCGCCCTGGGCGACAACCCCGGCGCGAGCAACATCGGCGCCGTCCGGGCGCTCCAGCAGCTCCGCGCCCAGTTCGACATGGTCCCGCCCACGGCCGACCTGGGCGGGTACCGGGCCGTCGTGGTGCCGGAGAGCACCCCCGTCGACGACGACCTGGCCGAGCGCCTGAGCGCGTACCGCCGGGCCGGTGGTGCCGTGCTGCTGGTCGGGCCCGCACTGCTCAGGAACGGCACCGAGCCGACCCTGCCCGACCTCCCGGTCGAGGACCTGGCCCCGGCGCCGGCCGGCGAGAGCTTCCTCGCCTGCCAGGGCGTGCCCGGCGTCCCGGAGGACTTCCCGGTCATCAGCCACGGCTCCCGGCTGACCGCCCGGGCGCTGCCCGGTGCCGAGGTCCTGGCCCGGGTCGTCGCGCCCTACTTCCCGCGCTCCTGGGACCGCTTCTGCGGCCACTCCTACACGCCCCCGGCCGACCCGACCGACGACGTGGCCGTCGTCGTCGGCGACGGCGTGGCCGCGGTGACCGTACCGCTGCTGGAGGCCTTCCACGAGCACGGCCTGGAGACGTACCGCCGGCTGCTCGGCGCCGCCCTGGACCGGCTGCTGCCGGACCCGCTGGTCCGCGCCGGCGGGCCGGTCCACCTGGAGACCACCGTCGTCCGGACCGCCACCAGCACCGTGGTGCACCTGATCAGCTTCGTCCCGTCCCGGGAGACCCCGCAGCTGGACCTGGTGCACGACGCGTTCCCGCTCCTCGACGTGCCCGTCGCCGTCCGGCTCGCCACCGCGCCGCGCTCGGTGCGGCTGCAACCCGCCGGGCAGGAGCTGGCCTGGCGACACGACGGCGAGTACGTCCACGTGCGGGTCACCACCGCGGACGGGCACGCGATGGTCGTGGTCGAGCACGACTGACGCGGCAGCGGTGTCGCTTCACCGGTGAGGCGGCACCGGCCCCGGGTCAGCCGGCGGGCAGCAGGGTCGGGTCCGCCATGATCCGGCGGACCGTCGTCAGCGCCGCACCCAGCAGCGGCCCGCGCCGGCCCAGCGCGGACGGGCGCAGCGCCTCCGGGGCCCAGGGCCGCACGGTGACCCGGGCGGCCAGCTCGGCGCGTACGGACGGCAGCAGCCAGTCGGCGAGGTCGGCGTAGGCGCCGCCGAGGACGAGGCCGTCCGGGTCGATGAGGTCGACGGCGGACGTGAGGGCCAGGCCCAGGGCGCGCCCCGCGCGGTCCAGCGCCGCCAGGGTCGGCGGGTGCCCGGCGCCCGCCCGTTCGGCCAGCAGGGCGACCGCGTCGCCCGGGCCGTGCTCCGCGAGACCGGCCTCGCGCAGCACGGCCGCCTCGCCCGCGTACTGCTCCAGGCAGCCGCGGGCGCCGCAGGCGCAGCCGGGGCCGTCCGGGTGGACGGGGAGGTGGCCGAGTTCGCCGGCGAAGCCCCGGGCGCCCCGGAACAGCCGCCCGTCGATGACCAGGGCGGCGCCGATGCCGGTCTCGGCGGAGACGTGCACGAAGGTCTCCACCGGCTGCCCGGCGTTCCAGTACTCGGCCAGCGCCCCGAGGTTGGCCTCGTTCTCCGGTTCGGGCACGGTGTCCGCGTCCGGCCAGTGGTCGGCGAGCCGGACCCCGCGCCAGCCGAGGTTGGGCGCGCGCTCGACCACTCCGCCGGGTTCGTTCGGCACCACCCCGGGCACGGCCAGGATCCGGCCCTCGACCCGCAGCCCGAGGGCGGCGGCCTCGGCCTCCATCGCGGCGGCCAGCGCGGCGACCTCGGCCAGGACCTCCCCGGCCGGCCGGCCGGCGTTCTCCCGTTCGACCCGGCGCCATGCGCGTGGCTCGCCGCGCAGGTCCACCAGGCAGGCGCCGAGGTGGGTGACGCCGATCTCCAGGCCGAGGCCCGCCGGGCCCTCGTCGCTCACGGCCAGCGCCCGTCCGGGTCTGCCGACGCGCCCGCTGGCGGTGGCCGCCGCTTCGGTGAGCGCGCCGCGCCCGATCAGCTCGTCGACCAGTGAGGAGACGGCCGCCCTGGTCAGTCCGACGCGTCCGGCGACGTCCGCGCGGGACAGCGGGCGGGCGAGCGGGCTGTGCCCGGCGACCGCGCCGAGGACCACCGCGAGGTTCTGCCGGCGCATGTCCTGTTGCGAGGCGGGCCCGCTCGAAGCACTCCTGCTCGCCATGCCGACCGTCACGTGCCGCTCCTCCTACCGGTTCTCGACCGGGGCGCCCTGCAAGGCCCCGGCCCGACGCAGGGTATCGCCGATCCGTTCGAGCGCGTCCTCGTCCTTCTTCACCGGCTCCAGCACCGGGCCGTGGGCCGTCCGCCAGCGGCGGGCCACCGCGTCGGCGGGCTCGCCGGTGAGCAGCGCGGCGGCCTGGGCGGCGGCGCCGAGCGCGACCAGCTCCTGCGCGTCGGGCACCTGGACCGCCCGGCCGGAGAGCCGCAGGACGGTCTGCTGCCAGGCCCGGCCGCGGGCGCCGCCGCCGATCAGCAGCAGCGGCTCGTCGCCCGCCGGGTCCGTGCCGCCCGCGCGCAGCACGCCGTCCAACGCGGTGAGCAGGGCGTGGGCGGCGCCGTCGTAGGCGGCCTGGAGCAGCTGGCCCGGGGTGGTGTCGTGGCGCAGCCCGTGGACCAGGCCGGAGGCGCCCGGGAGGTCCGGGGTGCGCTCGCCGTCCAGGTAGGGCAGGACGACGGCGGTGCCGCCGGCCTCGACCTCCTCGCGGCCGCGGCCGAGCAGGGCGGCGACGCGGTCGACGGCGAGGGTGCAGTTGAGCGTGCAGGCCAGTGGCAGCCAGCCGCCGAGGGCGTCGGCGAAGCCGGCGACCGTGCCGGTCGGGTCGGTGGGCCTGGTGCGGCCGACGGCGTAGACGGTGCCGGAGGTGCCGAGGCTGAGCACCGGCTGCCCGGGGAACAGGCCGAGCCCGAGGGCGGCGGCCATGTTGTCGCCGGTGCCGGTGGCCACCGGCACGCCCTCGCGCAGCGCCGTCCCGGGGCGGACCACGCCGGCCAGCGCGCCGGGCGCGAGGACCTGCGGCAGCCGGGCCGGGTCGAGGCCGATGCGGGCGAGGACGTCGTGGTCGTAGCCGTTCGGACCCCACCAGCCGGTTCCCGAGGCGTCGCCCCGGTCGGTGACCGCCTCCCCGGTCAGCCGCTCGGTCAGGAAGTCGTGCGGGAGGCGGACGGCGGCGACGCGCTCGGCGGCGGCGGGTTCGTTGGCGCGCAGCCAGGCCCACTTGGGCGCGGTGAAGGCGGCGGTGGGGACGCTGCCGGTGCGGCGGGCGAGTTCCGCCGCGCCGATCGCGGTCCGGAGCCCGGCGGCCTGGGGGGCCGACCGGACGTCGTTCCAGAGCAGTGCCGGGCGGACCGGCGCCCCGGTGGCGTCGAGGGTGACCAGGCCGTGCTGCTGGCCGGCGACCGAGACGGCGGCCGCGCGGTCCGCCCAGCCGGTTTCCGCCGCGGCCTCGCCGAGCGCCTGCCACCACTGCTCGGGGTCGCTCTCCCGGCCGGCGCCCGTGCTGACGGTGTGCGGGGCGCGGCCCCGGCCCAGGACGGTGCCGGTGTCGATGTCGACGGCGATGGCCTTGGTGGACTGCGTCGAGCTGTCGAAGCCGATCACGACACGCTGCTCAGCCATGCGTTCCTCCGGTGGGGGTTCCTTCTGACGTCCCGGCATACTAATTTGTTGAGAGCCCTGACAAACACCCCCCTGGCCTTGATCCGGAGCCGCTCCATGTCCAGCGACCCGCTCGTTCCCACCCCCGCGCACAAGTTCACCTTCGGCCTGTGGACCGTCGGCTGGCAGGGGCGCGACCCCTTCGGCGACGCGACCCGCCCCGCCCTCGACCCGGTCGAGACCGTGCAGCGACTGGCCGCGCTGGGCGCCTACGGCGTCACCTTCCACGATGACGACCTGATCCCCTTCGGCGCGGCCGACGCCGTCCGCGAGGAGACCGTCAAGCGCTTCCGCGCCGCGCTGGACGCCGCCGGGCTGAAGGTCCCGATGGCGACCACCAACCTGTTCACCCACCCCGTCTTCAAGGACGGCGCCTTCACCGCCAACGACCGCGACGTGCGGCGCTACGCGCTGCGCAAGACGATCCGCAACATCGACCTGGCCGCGGAGCTCGGCGCCTCGGTCTACGTCGCCTGGGGCGGTCGCGAGGGCGCGGAGTCCGGTGCGGCCAAGGACGTGCGCACCGCGCTGGACCGGCTGAAGGAGGCCTTCGACCTGCTGGGCGAGTACGTCGAGCAGCAGGGCTACGACCTGCGGTTCGCGATCGAGCCCAAGCCCAACGAGCCGCGCGGCGACATCCTGCTGCCCACGGTCGGCCACGCGCTGGCGTTCATCAACGAGCTGGAGCGCCCCGAGCGGGTCGGCCTCAACCCGGAGGTGGGCCACGAGCAGATGGCCGGGCTCAACTTCCCGCACGGCATCGCCCAGGCCCTGTGGCACGACAAGCTGTTCCACATCGACCTCAACGGTCAGTCCGGCATCAAGTACGACCAGGACCTGCGCTTCGGCGCGGGCGACCTGCGGCAGGCCTTCTGGCTGGTCGACCTGCTGGAGTCGGCCGGCTACGACGGCCCCCGGCACTTCGACTTCAAGCCGCCGCGCACCGAGGACTTCGACGGCGTCTGGGCCTCGGCGGCCGGCTGCATGCGCAACTACCTGCTGCTGGCCGAGCGTTCCCGCGCCTTCCGGGCCGACCCGGCGGTGCGGGCCGCGCTCGAAGCCTCCCGCCTGCCCGAGCTGGCCCTCCCGACGGCCGGGGACGGCCTGGCCGGGCTGCTGGCGGACCGCTCCGCCTTCGAGGAGTTCGACGTCGACGCCGCCGCCCGGCGCGGCATGGCCTTCGAGCAGCTGGACCAGCTCGCCCTCGAACACCTCCTCGGCGCCCGCTGACCGCATCCCCGACCGAGCCGGGACTCCTACCGACTGTAGGGGCGACGCGCGCAGGATGAGGGACCCCGGCCGCCGCGCGGCCGGGGTCCCTCAAGGCGTTGAGTATCAGCTCTCGGACGGGCCGGGCAGGGTCAGCGCTGGAGGGTGAGCACGCCCGGCCGGTACGGCAGTTGTATGTAGGAAGTGCCGTCCGAGGAGGGGTTCCTGCCCTGGTAGAGGAGTTGCAGGTTGCAGGGGTCGATGGTCATGGTCTGGTCGGGGTTGTTGCGGACCAGGTCGCCGTGGCTGATGTCGTTGGTCCAGGTGGCGCCGCTGTTGGCCTTGCCCGCGAAGGGGCTGCTCGCGGTGGCGGCCTGCGGGGTCCAGGAGCCGTTCAGGCTGGTGGCGGTGAACGAGCGGAAGTAGCGGTGCTCGTTCACGTCCCGAGCCTCGACGATCATCAGGTACTGGTCCTGACCCTGGACCTTGTAGACCTGGGGCGCCTCGAACAGGTTCTGCACCGTGTCGCTCATGACCGTGGTGTACGAGGAGCCGAAGCTGCCGGGGAAGTTCCCGATCGGCGTGCTCGCCCGGTAGATGCTGCCGTTGTCACCGGCGAAGAACAGGTACATGTTCTGGTCGTCGGCGATCAGGGTCGGGTCGATCGGGCCGCCAGTGGGGAGGCTGCCGGTGAACAGCGGCTGCGGCGCGGACCAGCCGTTGGGGTTGGTGGGGTCGCTGGACGTGCGGTAGGTGAAGGGCCAGGCGGTCCCCCACCCCAGTGAGGCCAGCACCCAGATGTTCTTGGGCGCGAAGTAGAACAGCTGGGGCGCCACCGCGGACGAGGACATGACGGTCTGGGTGGCCGAGGCCATGTCCGACCAGTTCGTGAAGGGAGCGAATCCCATCGACTTCCACGACGTTCCGTCGGAGTAGGTCGCGTAGACCAGGTGCTTGCCGTTGTAGACCACGTCGGTGAAGTCCTTCAACGCGGCTCCCCCGTTCACCGGCTCCGCCAGCGGACCGGTCGAGGTCCACCGGTACGTCGACGGAAGAGCGCACGTGGTGCCCGCCCCGGACAGGCCGGTCCACTTCTGGTTGTCGGCGCCACTGCAGTTCCAGAGCTGCACCGCCGTCCCGTTGGCCGTACCGCCGCCGCTGACGTCCAGGCACAGCCCGGACTCCACCCCGACGACCGAGCCGGCGGAGTTCACCCGCCACTGCTGGTTCGCCCCGCCGGTGCACGTCCAGATCTCCACCCGGGTGCCGGCCGTGGTGGCGTGGCCCGGAACATCCAGGCACTTGTTGCCGTACACCGTCAGTTGGTTGCCGGACGTCAACGTCCACTGCTGATTGGTCCCGCCCGAGCAGTCCCAGATCTGCAGGAAAGTTCCGTCGCTCTGGCTGGCGTTCGGCACATCGAGACACCGGCCGGAACCCACACCACGCAAGGCGCCGCTGGTGGCCGCCTGAGCCGGGGCTGCGACGAGCATCGACGCCAACGCCACCACGGCCGCGATCACGGCCGTGAGCACGACGGACAGAGGCCTGCGGTTGGAACTTTGTCCACGCATCGAGATGTCCTATCTGTAGGGATGGAGCTGTCACACGGTCCGGTTGCCGTCGACACGTGTGCTACCTGACGGCGCGCCAGGAGGTGGGATCGGCCGGCGAGGAAGCCTCACCTCTGCCCGTCGGACTTCAGAGGCCCCGATTCGGCGCGGGCGGAGTACAGCTCCGGAAGTATGTTAGCGCTAACAATTCAGGGTCGAAGTGAGCCCTCCTGCTGGGAGGCGGAGGAGATCTTGAAGGTGAGCGGAGTCAATACCCGCCGACCTGGGCACGTCAAGATGGCTGCAAGGACTTTCGCGGGTGCCGGCGTCTACAGCGCCGTGAAGGTCCACAGCAGGTTGGAGCTGCTGTTGTAGGTCCACTGCTTGGTGACGGAGCCCGACGCGACGCTGCCGCCGCCGTCGAGGACCAGACCGGTGGTGCGGTTCTCGATCGAGTAGCCGTAACCGCTCCGGAGAGTGATCTTCCACTGCTGGTTGGTACCGCCGTTCCACGGGGCCTGCCGGGCCGCGGAGCCGGCGGTGGTGGCGCCCCAGCCGTCGGCGACCATGCCGTTGGTGCGGTTGACCAGCTTGTAGTAGCCGCCGCCCACGTCGACCGCCTGCCACTGGAGGTTGGTGCTGCCGTCCCAGGTCCACTGCTTGAGGTTGGACCCGGAGTCGACCTTGCCGCCGCCGTCCAGGGCGAGGCCGTCGGTGACGTTGGTGAGCCGGAAGTACGTCGACGGGTTGAACTGGACCTTCAGCGAGGTGATCTGGTCGTTGTTGCCGGTGGCCCTGAGGTCGGGGGTGTCGGCGGTGAAGGTCCAGGCGGTACCGGTGAAGTTGTCCGCCGAGTAGCCGATGACCTGGAAGCCGGGGGACGTACGGATGGAGGAGATGGTGGCCGCGCCCACACCGGCCGCGGCCAGGTCGGCCGCGGTGTACTCGCCCACGGTCAGCGCGGCGGAGGCGCCGGTGTAGTTGACGTCCTTGAAGGCGACGGCGCCGGCCGGCGGCAGCAGGTCCGGGATGCTGCCCGAGAAGGAGAGCTTCAGGACGTACGCGTAGGCGCTGTACGGTGCGGAGGAGGGCAGCGTGACCGTGAGGCCGGAGGAGCTCTGCACCGGTGCGGGCAGGTCGACGGTGGTTCCGGCGGTCGAGCCGAGCAGCTTCACCGAGGTCAGCGACGAGAGGTTGATCCGGTCCGAGCTGAGGGTCTTGATCGTGAGTGAACTGCCGGGCCAGCCCAGGACGGTGGCGTACAGGACGTTGCCGGCCTTGTTGCGGGTGAAGCGGATGTCCTGGGGAGTGCCGGCCGTCGGGTTGGTGAAGGAGCCACCGCCCATCTTCGTCGGGCCCTCGCCGTAGACCGTCCAGGCGCGGGTCGAGTAGATCGACTCGCCGAAGCGCTTCAGGTGGTCGCCGATGCCGAGCAGGACGTCCTTCTGCGCCTGGGGAATGGTGCCGTCGGCCATCGGCGCGATGTTCAGCAGGACGTTGCCGTTCTTGCTGACCCGGTCGATGAACGAGTGCAGCATCTGCTGGATGCTGTAGTAGCCGATGCCCTGCGTGTAGCACCAGCTGCTGCTGGAGATGCTGTCGTCGGTCAGCCAGTACGGGCTGGTGAGGTCCGCCGGGCCACCGCGCTCGTAGTCGAAGACCTCGCCCTTGTTGTCGAAGCCGTCCTTGTAGGTGGCGACGACCTCGCGGCCCCAGGAGTTGGCCTGGTTGTAGTAGTAGGACAGGAAGTTGAGGCGCTGCGTCTCGTCGACCATGTTCAGATCGAAGTCCTGCCAGAGGATGTCCGGCTGGGCGCGGTCGATCACCTCCTTCAGCTTGTCGTACCAGAGCTGGTTCTCCTGCGACTTGTCCAGTTGCCCGTAGAGCTTCTTGAGGCTCGGGTCCGACTGCGCGGGGGCGCTCTCGTAGAATCCGTTGAGGTTGAACGCGTGGTGCATGGCCACCAGCAGCTTGAGGTTCCTGGCGCGGATGGCCGTGGCGAACAGCTGCAGCAGGTTCAGCTTCGGGCCCTTGGCGACCGAGTTCCACTCGTTGACCTGGCTGTCCCACATGGAGAAGCCGTCGTGGTGCTCCGCGACCGGTCCGGCGTACTTGGCGCCGGCGTCGACGAACAGCTGCGCCCACTCGTCGGGGTCGAAGTTCCCGCCCGCCGACTTCAGCTTCGGCGCGAACTGCACGGTGTTGCCCGCGAGGTCCTTCGCCCCGTTGATGAAGTTGTGGTAGGGCCAGGCCGACGGCTGACCGTAGGTCGCGATGTGGTGCTGGTTGGCCGCGCTGCCGGCCTTGTACATGTTCCGCGGGTACCACTCGCTCTGGTACGCGGGAACGCTGAACACCCCCCAGTGGAAGTAGATCCCGAACTTCGCGTCTTGGAACCACTCCGGGGCCGCCGGGTGCTGGTCGACCGAGTTCCAATCCGGAGTGTAGGTGCTCGGTGCCGCCTGTGCGACGCCGGCCACGAGGCCACTGCCGGCGATGGCAGCCGCAGCCACACCTGCGGCTGCGGAGAGGAACTGACGTCGTTTCAGTGAACTCGCCATGAGGACATCCCTGGGCTGGGGGACGGAGGAGACAGGCACGACCAAGGGGACGTACGGCGCGACGCGCTCACCCCTGGGCACCGGAGGTTACGCACGAAGTTCGTCCATGTGACGCCCTGATGTCAACGGGCGTGCAGGGATGAATACGATCGCTGCCTCAAAGTTTTGTCCATATATAAAAGATTCTGCCCCATTTGCTATGCGTCAGACATCGCATGTTTCAGCCTCCACAGCGGACACGCCGTCGTACGGGAGCTTGCCGGCAGACCGTCAGCGCACCGCGAGCCACGCCCTTCACGGGGACCCCCTGGAGGGCATCTCCGGGCGTACGCTGCGCGCTCGCACTTGGCGCGGTTCGGTCGACACCCAGGCCTCGGGTCGAACCATCGACGAGCACGAAGCGATCTTCCGGGCGCTGTGGGTCTCGCGCCCCCGACTCCGCGGGGAGTCGGGAGCGTCGAGGGCCGGGCAGCGCGGGAGTGGCGATGACGCCCACCGGGCCACGGTGACGGATGCCAGCCTCGTCCGGCCCGGCGGAGCAGAAGCAGACCCCGGACTCGGCAACCCTGGAACCTGACATATCGTCAACCGTCAAAGACGTGCAGTGGAGGTGAACCGGCCGGCGATCGGACATGGGATGTTCAGCGCGAGGGCGAACGTGCTATCTCTTGGAGGGTGCACTCCGTCGGGCGGGGGCGCGGAACCAACCCGCCGACGAAGGGAGCCCGAACCGACGAACGCGGCGGACCGGGGCATGTGCGAGCGCCAGCCGAACTCCTGACGGAACCGAACGGACGCGCGGCCGGACGGCTCCGGCCGCGGCCCCAGGCGGACGAGGACGCTTCCGCGCCGGACACGGCTCGTTGACCGCTGCGCCTCGCCGAGGTAGGCCAGCTCCTCGGTCTTCTTCCACGCTGTCAGCATCGCACTGGTGGAGTTTTCGTTGACGGGCTCCTGACGCGGCGTCCACGCCTCGGTGCGGGCCGCCAGCGCCAGGTTGTAGACCTTGCGAACGCATCCGAACGTGCGCGACAGCTCGGCTGCCTGCGCATCGGTCGGGTAGAAGCGGTACTTGAACGCCCGCTTCACGGGTTTGCGGTCACCCTCACAAACCAGCTGGCCTACGGATTGGAGATCAAATCTGCGGGTCGGAGCACTGCGGTCCGCCTTCGCGGCGAATTGCAGTTCCTTTCCCTGCTCCGCAGGAGTTTCGTTTCTCCCCCGCAAGCGGGAGGTACCCCCACCCCCGGCTGAAGCCGGGGGTATCCACGAAAGGACCCCGATGACTGAGGCGAATCTCGTCGTGCTGTCGGCCGGTGATGCGGCCCTCGCGCTCGACGCCACCGGAGCCGAGATGCCCCGGGTGCTGCACTGGGGCGTCGATCCCGGCTTCCGCGCCGACGATGCCGCGCAGGTACTCGACGCCATGGGCCGGACCTCGCGCCACCAGGCCGGGAGTCTGATGCCCTCCCAGGGGCGGGGCCAGGGCTGGTTCGGACGTCCGACCCTCGCCGGGCACCGCGACGGCCGGGTCCGCCCGACGCGCTTCGAGCTCGCCGAACCGGTCGCCGTACGCGCCCGGGACGGCCGGGGAGGCACCGTCCGCGTGCGGGCTCTGGACCCCGGCGCGGGGCTCGCGCTGGACACCGAGCTGCAGATGACGGAACAGGGCGTGGTGCGGCTGCGCCACACCCTGACCAACACGGCGACGGACACCTACACCCTGGACGGGCTGGCGTGCGTGCTGCCGGTGCCCGCCCACGCCGCGGAACTGCTGGACTTCGCCGGCCGCTGGGCCCGTGAGCGTTCCCCGCAGCGCGCCCCGCTGCGGCAGGGCGTCTGGTCGAGGGAGAACCGGCGCGGCCGCACGGGCTTCGACGCCGGGCTGCTGCTCGCCGGCAGCGAGGGCTTCGGCTTCCGGCACGGCGAGGTCTGGGGCGTGCACCCCGCCTGGAGCGGCAACCACGTCCAGTACGCGGAGCGGCTGGCCGACGGGACGACGGTCCTCGGCGGCGGCGAACTGCTGGACGCGGGTGAGATCCGGCTGGCGGAGGGCGAGTCCTACCGAACCCCGTGGGTGTACTTCGCGACCTCCGGCACGGGTCTGGACGGAATCAGCCGGGGATTCCACGACATGCTCCGGGCCCGGCCACAGCACCCGGCCACCGCCCGGCCGGTCACCATGAACATCTGGGAGGCGGTCTACTTCGACCACGACCCCGAACGGGTACGCGCCCTCGCGAACACCGCGGCGGCGGTCGGCGTGGAACGGTTCGTCGTGGACGACGGCTGGTTCCGGCACCGCCGCCACGACCGGGCCGGCCTCGGCGACTGGTACGTCGACGAGAAGGTGTGGCCCGAGGGACTGCGCCCGCTCGCCGACCACGTCCACGGGCTCGGTATGCAGTTCGGCCTCTGGTTCGAGCCCGAGATGGTCAACCCCGACTCCGACCTGGCCCGCGCCCACCCCGACTGGTTCCTCGCCGACCCCGACCGCCTCCCGTTCGAGCAGCGCAGCCAGCACGTCCTGGACGTCGCGCACCCCGACGCCCACGCCTACCTGCTGGAGCGGATCAGCACCCTCGTCGGGGAGGTGGGCGTCGACTACCTCAAGTGGGACCACAACCGCGACCTCGCCGACGCCGTCCACGACGGCCGACCCGGCGTCCACGCGCAGACCACGGCCGTCTACCTGCTCCTGGACGAACTGCGCGGCCGCCACCCCGGGCTGGAGATCGAGTCCTGCTCCTCCGGCGGAGCCCGCGCCGACCTCGGCATCCTCGAACGCACCGACCGGATCTGGGGATCGGACAACATCGACCCGATCGAACGCCAGGCCATCCAGCGCTGGACCGGCCTGCTCCTGCCCCACGAGCTGATCGGCTCCCACATCGGCTCCGCCCCCGCCCACATCAGCCACCGTGCCACCACGCTCGCCTTCCGCTGCGCCACCGCCCTGTTCGGACACGCCGGCATCGAATCCGACATCTCGAACTGGTCGCAGGACGACCTGACCGCGCTGACCGCGTGGGTCGGTGCCTACAAGCAGCTGCGCCCGCTGCTCCACGGCGGCGACGTCGTCCGCACCGACCACCCCGACCCGGCCGCCTGGGTCCACGGCGTCGTCTCGCGGGACCGGGCCCACGCCGTCTTCGCGTACGTCCAGCTGGAGACCTCCGTCGCCGAGAACGGAGCGCCCGTACGCCTCCCGGGCCTGGACCCCGAGACCCACTACGTCCTGCGGGTGCGCCCCGAACTCTCCTCCCCCGAGCACACCTGGCCCGCCTGGGCACGACGGGCGAGCGCACTCACCCTCACCGGCCAGTACCTCGCCCGAGTCGGCCTCGCAGCCCCGGGCCTGGCCAACCACCCCGGCCACGCGTTGGTGGTCGAGGCGCAGGCGCAGCCGTCGGCCTCGCAGAAATAGTCCTCCGCCCACCGCCGGGCTCCCCGCCCCGACCGCAGGAGCAGGACCTTGCAGTCGGGGCGGACCGGTGTGCCGCGGTCCCGCGCACTCCGGCTCGGCAGGAGCCGTCAACAGCCGGGTGAAGCGGCGCACCGCGCCGCGAGGGAGAGCTTGCACGGCCGTTCCTTCCTTCGTCAGGCCTCAGAAGGTGTCAGCCGGGCCACGACGTCGGCGCCTTCCCGTACGAAGACCGGGATGCGCTCCAGCGGGGCCTCGGCGTCGAGCGTCGTTCCGCCCTCCAGCACGCGGCCGGTGGCCGGGTCCCGCCAGCGGGTGCCGGACGGCAGGTACACCCGGCGGGCCCGGACACCCGCCTCGTACACGGGTGCCACCAGCAGGTCGGGGCCGAGCAGGAACTGGTCGTCCACCTCCCAGGCGCGCTCGTCGTCGGGGAAGTCGAAGAACAGCGGGCGCATCGGTGGGGCGCCGGTGCGGTGGGCGTCCTCGGACAGGCGGTGCAGGTACGGGCGCAGGCGCTCGCGCAGCGACAGGTGGTCGCGGAGGATGCCGTACGCCTGCTCCCCGTACGACCAGACCTCGTTCGGCCCTCCGGTCATGTCCGTGGCGAAGGCGGGGTGGTTGGGCTCGCGGTCCCCGTGCAGCCGCATGACCGGGCTGAAGGTGCCGTACTGGAACCACCGGATCAGCAGTTCGCGGTACGCCGGGTCGTCCGGGTCCCCGCCGAAGAAGCCGCCGATGTCGGTGTTCCACCAGGGGATGCCGCTCATCGCGACGTTCAGCCCCGCCCTGATCTGGCGCCCGAGGGAGTCGAAGGTCGTGGGGATGTCGCCGGACCACAGCAGGGCGCCGTACTTCTGGCTGCCCGCCCAGGCGGACCGCACCAGGGACAGCGGCCGGTCCTCGCCCGCCGCGCGCAGGCCGTCGGCGATCGCGCGGGTGTGCAGCACGGGGTAGAGGTTCGCGGCCTCGGCGGCCGGCCCTGCCGCGTAGACGGCGCGCTCGGCGAGGCCTGGGGGCACGTCGGGTTCGCAGGCGTCCAGCCAGAAGCACGCCACGCCCAGCGAACGGTAGTTGTCGTTCAACCGCTGCCACAGCGCGGCGCGCGCTCCGGGGTGGGTGGCGTCGTAGTACGCCATCGGGCGGATCAGCGCATCCCCGCCGAACCGGGACGGCCACGGGAAGGTGAGCAGGCCGCCGTCCGCGTCCCGGACGAGGTGTCCGGCGGAGCGGAGCTCGTCGTGCGCGTCGCTGTCGGGTTCGACGGTGGGCCACACCGAGACGGCGAGCTTCACGCCGAGGTCCGTCAGCTCCTTGACCATGGCGGCGGGGTCGGGCCACTCGCTCCCCTCGAAGCGCCAGTCTCCCATCCTCGGCCAGTGGAAGAAGTCGCAGACGATGACGGACAGCGGCAGTCCGCGCTCCTGGTACTTCCGGGCCACGGCGAGGAGTTCGTCCTGGGTGCGGTAGCGCAGCTTCGACTGCCAGAAACCCGAGGCCCATTCGGGCAGCAGGGGCGGACGGCCGGTGGCCCGGGTGTAGGAGTCCAGGATCCGGGCCGGGGTGTCGCCGGCGGTGATCCAGTAGTCGATGCGCCCGCCGCCGTCGGCGGTCCACCGGGTGGTGTCGGCGCCCAGTTCGACGCGGCCGGTGGCGGGGTTGTTCCAGAGCAGTCCGTAGCCGCGCGAGGAGTGCAGGAAGGGGACGGCCGCCACGGTGTTGCGCTGGACGAGGTCGATCACACAGCCCTTCTGGTCCAGGCGCCCGTGCAGGTGCTGTCCCAGTCCGTGCAGCCGTTCACCGTCGTAGGCCTCGAAGGACTGCTCCGTCCGGCCGCCGGCCGCGTGGACGCGGGAGCCGGTGTGGAGCGCCTGCGGGCTGCGCTCGGCGAGGAGTTCGCGGCCCGAGATGGCGTGGCGGAATCGCAGCCGGCCGTCCGCCGAGGTCTCGACGGCGATGCTGCCGTTGACCAGGCGGGCACTGCCGTCGTCCGACATGGACACCTCGGCGTGCGGGGCGGGCCGCGGGTTCTCCAGCGCACCGGGGGCGATGGGGTCGATGGTCCCGGGCGAGGCCCGCACCCGGACGGCGTCCGGTCCCCAGGGTTCGATGCGGAGGATCTCTGCGGCGGTGTGCCGTTCCAGGGCGCCCGCGCGGATGCTGTAGGACAAGGTCGGTTCCTCTACTCCTGGGGTCGGTCGGGGTGTCACGCGGTTCGTCGGGGACCGGCCCGCCACCGCCGGCGAAGCGGTGGCGGGCCGGTGCGGTGGTGCTGCCCCGGTGGCTCAGCCCCAGGGCTGGGCGACCAGCCAGCTGGTGTCGGCGCTCGTAGCGGAGCACCGGTGCGTCGGGCGGCGGGGCGAGCTTGACGACGGCGGGTCGGTCGTCGTCCAGCCGGACGCGGTAGGCGCTGTTGAACCAGCCGTCGGTCAGCTCGTGTTCCAGGTGGCAGCCCACGCCGGCGGAGCCGCGCAGCAGGGCGTCGAGCGCGACGGGCGTCAGGTGGCGCTTGGTGCGGCTCTGCATCGGCACTTCCAGGCGTGGGTCGGGCGGAAGGGGGCGAGGCCCCGCGCGCCCATGCGGTGGCGTGCGGGGCCTCGCGTCCGGGGGCCGGCCTCAGGCCGGGTAGGGCAGCTCGGCCTCGGCGGTGCCGGCCGGGTTGACGTGCAGGGCGCCGTCCGGGCCGCCGATCCGCAGCTGCCAGGGGTGGGGGCTGTCGGTGGTCACCCGCAGGCGGTCGCCGGTGCGGCGCAGGTGGAAGCGGGCGCTCTCGCCGGGGCCGTCGCTGCGCGGGATCACCACGGTGCGCTCGGCGCCGTCGGCGAAGGCGTGCACGCGCAGCTCGACGCCCTCGGCCCAGGCGGAGACCGGGCGCTGGTCGTCCGCGCCGAGCGGGATGACGGAGTCGGGGCGGGCGAGCAGGGGCAGGGTGTGGAAGCCGTGCTGTTCGCGCACCCAGCGCGGGCCGGTGACCTGGTCGCCGGTCAGGACGTTGGTCCAGGTGCCCGCCGGCACGTAGTACTCGACCGTGCCGTCCTCGGTGAACACCGGGGCGACGAGCAGGTCCTCGCCGAGCAGGTACTGCCGGTCGAGGGTGGCGGCGGCCGGGTCGTCCGGGAACTCCAGCACCATCGCGCGCATCACCGGCACGCCGGTGGCGTGCGCCTGCTGGGCGGCCTGCTGGAGGTAGGGCGCCAGGCGGTGTTTGAGGAGGGTGAACTCCCGGGCGACCTCGACGGCCTCCTCGCCGAAGTCCCACGGCACCCGGTAGGACTTGCTGCCGTGCAGCCGGCTGTGCGAGGAGAGCAGGCCGAACTGGGTCCAGCGTTTGAAGACGGCGGGGGTCGGGGTGCCCTCGAAGCCGCCGATGTCGTGGCTCCAGAAGCCGAAGCCGGACAGCCCGAGGGAGAGTCCGCCGCGCAGCGACTCCGCCATGGCGTTGAAGTGCGATTCGCAGTCGCCGCCCCAGTGCACCGGGTACTGCTGGCCGCCCGCGGTGGCGGAGCGGGCGAACAGCAGCGCCTCCCCCTCCCCGCGCTCCTCGCGGAGCAGCTCGAACACCGCCTGGTTGTAGAGGTGGGTGTAGTAGTTGTGCATCCGCTCGGGGTCGGAGCCGTCGTGCCAGACCACGTCGGTGGGGATGCGCTCGCCGAAGTCGGTCTTGAAGCAGTCCACGCCGACGTCCAGCAGGGTGCGCAGTTTGTCGGTGTACCAGGCGCGGGCGGCGGGGTTGGTGAAGTCCACCAGGGCCATGCCCGGCTGCCACAGGTCCCACTGCCAGACGCTGCCGTCCGGGCGGCGCACCAGGTGGCCCTCGCGCATGCCCTCGGCGAACAGCTCCGACTTCTGCGCGATGTACGGGTTGATCCAGGCGGAGATGCGCAGGCCCTGCTGCTTGAGGCGGGCCAGCATGCCGGCCGGGTCGGGGAAGGTGTCCTGGTCCCACACGAAGTCGCACCACTGGTACTCGCGCATCCAGAAGCAGTCGAGGTGGAAGACGCTCAGCGGGATGCCGCGCTCGGCCATGCCGCCGACGAAGCGGTTGACGGTGGCCTCGTCGTAGTCGGTGGTGAAGGAGGTGGTCAGCCACAGGCCGAGCGCCCAGGCCGGGGGCAGCGCGGGGCGGCCGGTGAGTGCGGTGTAGCGCTCCAGGATCCGCTTGGGGGTGGGGCCGTGGACGACGAAGTACTCCAGCGACTGGTCCTCGACGCTGAACTGCACCTGGCCGACGGACTCGGAGCCGACCTCGTAGCTGACCTTGCCGGGGTGGTTGACGAAGACGCCGTAGCCCCGGTTGGTCAGGTGGAACGGGATGTTCTTGTAGGCCTGTTCGCTGCTGGTGCCGCCGTCGGCCTGCCAGATGTCCACCACCTGGCCGTTGCGGACGAACGGGGTGAACCGCTCCCCCAGGCCGTAGACCAGCTCGCCGACGCCCAGCGAGAGCTGTCCGAGCACGTGGTGGCGGCCGTCGGCGTCGGTGACGAAGCCGGTGCCGCGCTCCCCCACCGAGGTCAGCACCCGCCCGCCCGCGCCGAACTCCAGCTGCCACGGCTTCGAGGTGTCCACCCGCAGCGTCAGTTCACCGGCGCTCAGCTCCACCACGTCGCCGTCGCGGCGCACCTTTCCGCTGCCCCGCTCGGCGCCGGGCAGCGCGAACTCGGGCCCGCGCCGCACCGAACCGGCGTGGTGGGTGGTGCGCACGCCGATCACGCCCTCGGCCGGGGACCAGCACTCGACGGTCAGCAGTGGGCTGTTGAGCGTGTCACCACGGCCGCGCACGTGTTTCACGGGCGCGTAGAGGGTCATCCGGTCCTCACCGGTGCGGACGTCGGCGACCTCGGTGGCGTAGCGCGCGGTGACGCCCGGGCGCATCAGCCAGTAGCCGTCGGTGAACTTCATCGGGCAGGTTCCTCCGTCCGCGCGCGGTGCGCGGTGATCAGGCCCCGGTACCAGTGGTAGCTGTCCTTGGGCGTTCGGGTCAGGGTTTCGTAGTCGACGTGGACCAGGCCGAAGCGCTGCTCGTAGCCGCGGGGCGGTTCCCGGAACGGAGTGCTCATGCGGCGCCGTTCGGCGTCAGCCCGCGCTCGTGCAGCCACGCCAGTTGGGCGGGCGGGTTGGCGCCGCAGCCGCCGCTGTGGTCGGCGAAAGGCCACACCGTCATGGTGCGGTCCTCGCCCGCGTAGTGGTTGAAGGCGGCGTAGACCGTGCGGGGCGGGCAGACCGGGTCCATCAGGCCGACGCTGAACAGCGCCGGTGCGGTGGCCCGGCTGGCGAAGTTCACGCCGTCGAAGTAGTCGAGGGTGTCGAAGGTCTGCTGCACGCGGTGCTGGCTGTGCCAGCGCAGGTACTTCACGATCTCCTGGTACGGCCCCTCCAGGGCGGTCTGCGCGGCCTGCCGGTAGTGGCACAGGAACGGCACGTCCGGCATCACGGCGCTGACCCGGTCCCCGGTGAGCCCGGCGACGGCGAGGGCCAGGCCGCCGCCCTGGCTGCCGCCGGTCAGCAGGATCCGGTCGGCGTCGAGGCCCGGCAGCTGCGCGACGGCGTCGACGGCGCGCACGCAGTCGGTGATCAGCCGCCGGTAGTAGTAGTTCTCGGGGAAGTCGATGCCACGGGTCATGAAGCCCTCGACCCACTGGGTGCCGTCGCCCTCACCCCGGTCCGGGGTGTCCCGGCCCTGGCCCCGGCTGTCGACGACGAGTTGGGCGTACCCGGCCGCGGACCAGAACAGGTGCTCGGTGGGCAGCCCCCGGCCGCCGCAGTAGCCGATGTAGGTGACGACGACCGGCAGTGGCCCCGCCACGCCGCGCGGGCGCAGCAGCCAGGCGGCCACCGGCTCGCCGTTCCAGCCGGGGAACCGTACATCGTCGACCTCGACGGTGCGCAGCGCGTACTGCTCGGTGACGCGTTCGGCCTTGACCGCGCCGCCGTGCGAGCGGGCTTCGGCCAGGGTCCGTCGCCAGAACTCGTCGAAGTCCGGCGGGATGGTCAACTCCTGGCGGTAGGAGGCGAGTTCGTCGAGTCCGAAGTCTGTGGGCGGCATGGGGGGATTCCTCCGGGTGGAGTGCTGACGAGCTGATCTGGTCGACATGGGGGTGGGAAGGGGATGGCGGCCCGCCGTCCCCCGGGGGCGGGCCGCCGGTCGGTGCGGCGGGAGGCCTCAGCCGGCCGTGCCGAAGCGGAAGGCGGAGAGTCGGAAGTCGCCGTGCAGGGTCAGGCTCAGGTCGTGCACGCCGTCCAGCGGGGCGGCGAGTTCGGCCGTGGTGCTCGTCCAGGCGTAGCGGTCGCCCGTCACGGGCACCTCGATCGCCGCCAACACCTGGTCGCCGGAGTGGACTTCGAGCCGTGCCGGTGCAGTCCCCCGGTCCTCACGGGCGGTCTCGACCTCGATCCGGGCGGCGCCGGAGAGGTCGAGGCCGCGGAAGAGGAGCGTCGCGGGCTGCGCGGGATCGGTGGGCGTGACGGCGTCACCGTCCGAGCGGGTGGCGTCGACGATGGTGAGGTCCTCGTAGTCGTCGAAGTCGACGGCCAGGGTGCGGCGTTCGACGCCCGCCCGGGGTGCGGCGGCCGTCCCGAGCACGGTGAGCGGCGCGCTGAGCACCGCGTGCTCGGCGCTGCGGGCGACGATCACCTCGTAGCCGCCGGGGTCGGCGGTGAAGGCACCGGTGGCGACGGACCAGTGGGCGAGCTGCTCGGCCGCCAGCCGGAAGGTCAGCTCGCGGCTCTCCCCCGGCTCCAGCCGGACCTTGCGGAAGTCGGCCAGGCGCAGCCGGGGCGCCTCGTAACGGGCCTCCAGGGCACGGACGTAGACCTGGACCACCTCGCTGCCGGGTCGTGGTCCGGTGTTCTCCAGGGTCACGGTGACGTCCAGCGAGCCGTCCTGGCCGACCGAGGGCTGGGACAGGCGCAGGTCGCGGTGGGCGAAGTCGGTGTAGGACAGCCCGTGCCCGAAGGGGTAGAGCGGGGTGGCCCGGTGGTACTGGTAGGTCCAGCCGGCCTTGATGATGTCGTAGTCGAGCGGGGCGGGCAGCGGGTCGTCGCCGCGGTACCAGGTCTGCGGCAGGCGGCCGGCGGGCTCGGCCTCGCCGAGCAGGACGGCGGCCAGCGCGTGTCCTGTCTCCTGCCCGCCGTGGGAGGTCCACACCACGGCGGGCAGGTGCTCGTCGGCCCAGTCGAGGGCGTAGGGGTAGCTGCTCATCACGACCAGGGCGGTTTGCGGGCGGACGGCCGCGACGGCGCGCAGCAGTTCCTCCTGCCCCTCGGGCAGGTCGATGTCCGCGCGGTCCTCGGTCTCCCGGCCGTTGACCATCGGGTGGTTGCCGAGGACGACGACCGCGACGTCGGCCGTCTCGGCCGCCGCCCGCGCCTCGGCGGCGCCGTCGCGCACCAGCTCGCGCTGCCAGCGTTCGGCGTCGGCCGCGGTCTCGGCGGTGACGGTCACCCGGCCGTCGGTCGGATCCACGGCGGCGTAGCGTCCGGTGAACACGTTGCGCAGCAGCACGGTGTCCGCGTCGGCCGGTTCGAGCCGGAAGGTCTCCTTGACGAACCAGTTCTTGATGATGTCCTGGTCGGCGGCCAGCGCGTCGTCGTCCTGGAGGCTCAGGAAGCGGCCGGTGTCGGCCGCGCGCAGCGTGAAGGCGCCGCCGCCCCAGTCGGTGACGTCGTAGGCGGACTTGCCGAGCAGCTCACCCGTGGTGCGGGAGCGCAGGGTGATCCGGTCGGAACCGTCCACGCAGGTCACCTCGCCGCCGTCGCCGAGGGCCGCGGCCAGTCCGGTGGCGATGCTCACCTGGTACGGCATGGTGCCGCTGTACCAGTCCTCGAAGAGGGTGTCGGCGAGCGGGCCGATGACGGCGATCCGCCGCGCGCGGGCCGGGTCGAGCGGCAGCAGGCCGTCGTTCTTGAGCAGGACGGTGGACTCGGTCGCGGCGCGCCGGGCCAGGGCACGGTGCTCGGGGCAGTCGATCACCTCCGGGCCGGTGCCGGCGTACGGGTCCAGCTCGGGGTCGAACTCGCCGAGGCGGAAGCGCAGTTCCAGCTGCCGCCGGACGGCGCGGTCCACGTCGGCCTCGTCGATCAGGCCGCGTTCCAGCGCCTCCCGCAAGCGGCCGACCGGGGTCCCGCTGTCCTCGCCGTGGTCGGTGAAGCTGTCGATGCCGGCCTTGAGCGCCGCCGCGTGGGACTCGACGTGGTCGTCGAAGTAGTGCTCCGGGTCGACCAGGTTGGAGGGGGCCTCGGCGTCGCTGACCACGAACAGCTCGTGGCCGGTCGGCTCGGCCCAGCGGCGCAGCTCCGCCTCGATCAGCGGACTGACGTGGCAGGGGCGGCCGTTGACCAGGTTGTAGGCGGCCATCGCGCCGGTCGCGGCGCCGGCGGCGACGACGGGGCGGAAGGCGGCCAGGTCGTACTCCTGGAGGACGCGCGGGCGCAGTCCGGAGGAGGTGGTGCAGCGGTCGTCCTCGTTGTTGTAGGCGAGGAAGTGCTTGAGCACCGGGGCGGTCCGCAGGTAGGTCGGGTGGTCGCCGGAGAGTCCCCGGCAGAACGCCTCACCGACCCGCGCGGTGTGCACCGGGTCCTCGGAGTAGGCCTCCTCGTTGCGGCCCCAGCGCGGGTCGCGCAGCAGGTTGAGCACGGGGGCCCAGGCCTGTAGTGAGTTGGCCCCGCGCTCGGGGGAGCCGATCGCCGGCGGGCGGTGGTAGTGGAAGGCCCGCAGCTCGGTCGAGACCGCCTCGGCGACGCCGCGCACCAGGTCCTCGTCCCAGCTGGCGCCGAGGCCGACGGCCTGCGGGAAGACGGTCGCCACGCCGAGCCAGGAGACGCCGTGCAGGCCCTCGCTGCCGGTGCGGAACGGGGCGACGCCCAGGCGCGGTACGGCCGGTGCGTACTGGTGCAGCATCGCGAGCCGTTCGTCGAGCGTGAGCCGGTGGATCAGGTCGTCGACACGCTTGCGCAGGGAGAGCGCGGAATTGCGGAAACCGGGCAGGCCGGCAGCGGACACGGGCACGGAACTCACGGGGAACACCCTTCGGGCGGGCTCGGCTCGGCGGCTGGATGATCGAAGCGTTTCGACGCTGACACGCTCCGATGGAGGTGTCAACTCCCAAGAGCACAAACGATTTTGGATTTGTTCAGCCTCTTGCCCAACTGGTAACGCGTCGTTAGTCTCGCCGAAACATCCAAGCGCTTCGACGCTTCGATGCTTCAACGCTTCGACGGAGAGGGCCACGCCATCATGAGATCCGGGTTGAACCGCAGGAGCTTCCTCACCACCGCCGCCACGCTCGCGGGAGCCACCGCGATGGCACCCCTGCTGTCCGCCTGCGGCGGCGGCCCGGACAAGAAGGCCGGGGCGAACACCAAGGAGGGTCTCAAGGCCGCCCTGCCGACCTACGTGCCCAACGCCAACGCGGTCAAGCCGGACATAGCCCCCGTGCAGGGCGCGGGCGACGCCGCGACCGACCCGGCCTACCTCTCCTACCCGGCCTCTCCGCCCACCAGCGTCTCCGGCGTCCCGGGCAAGGGCGGCAGCTACACGGCGATCACCCCGCTGTGGGGCACGGCCCCACCGGTCGGCAACTCCTTCTACCAGGCGATGAACAAGGCGCTCGGGGTCGACCTCACCGTCAAACCGACGGACGGGATCAACTACGACACCATCATCCCGACGATGAGCGCCGCCAAGAAGCTGCCGGACTGGATCAACCTGCCGTCCTGGCTGAACGACAAGTTCAACACTGGTGGGCTGGCCGGCAGCCAGCTCGCGGACCTGACCCCCTACCTGTCCGGCGACAACATCAAGAAGTACCCCAACCTGGCCGCCTTGCCCACCGGCGCCTGGCAGCACGGCATCTGGGGCGACAAGCTCTACGGGATCCCCTGCTTCTCCACCAGCTTCGGCATCCCCGGCGCCACCTTCTACCGCCGGGACGTCCTGGAGGCCCGGGGCATCACGGCCGACCAGATCAAGTCCGCCGACGACCTGATGAACCTCGGCAAGGAACTGACCGACGCCAAACGGGGCGTGTGGGCCTTCGACGACGTGTGGACCTACCTCCAGTTCTCCTGGAACGTCCCCATGAAGTGGAGGATCGACAACGGCAAGCTGGTCCACCCGTTCGAGACCCAGGAGTTCCTGGAGGCCATCGACTGGCACAACCGCCTGGCCGCCTCGGGCTACATGCACCCGGACGCGCTCGCCGGTGACGTCGCCAACGGGGCCACCCGCTTCTACAGCGGCAAGACGCTCATCGGAGGCGGCGGACTGGGCGCCTGGAACCTGGCCGACCACCAGTCGGGCACCGCCGCGGACCCGAACTACCGGCGCGGCGCCTTCAACGCCGTCACCGCCGACGGCAAGGGCACGCCGGTGGTCTACATGGGCGCCGCCGCCAGCATGATCAGCTACCTCAACGCCAGTCTGAAGCCGGAGCAGATCCAGGAACTGCTCGCCGTCGCGAACTATCTCGCCGCGCCCTACGGCACGGCCGAGTACACCATGGTCAACTTCGGCGTCGAGGGCGTCCACCACACCCGGGTGAACGACATGCCGACCTTCACGGAGGAGGGGAAGAAGGACGTCCAGGTGACGAGCTACCAGTTCCTGGCCGCCGCCCCCTCCGTGACCAGCAACCCGGGCGGCGAGCAGGTCACCAGGGACTACGCGAGCTGGTCCGCCGCCAACGTCAAGTACCTCACCAAGCCGCCCTTCTGGGGCATGAACCTCAGCATGCCGCAGTCCATCGCCTCGGCAGCGGCCGCGCAGAACGTCAACGACACCCTCAAGGACTGCTACCACGGCAAGAAGAAGGTCTCCGAGTTGCAGGACGCCATCGCGAGCTGGCGGTCCGGCCCCGGGGAGCGGCTCAAGCAGTGGATGACCGACAACGTCCTCAACAAGTACGGCACCGGCCAGTGAGTACCGCGGCCCCGAAGCGCCCGGCCGGCCCCGCGCGGCTCAACTGGCGGACCAGGCTGCGGCGCGACAAGTCCCTCCTGCTGATGACGGTGCCCGCGGTCGTCCTGCTCCTGGTGTTCAACTACGTCCCGCTGTTCGGCATCGTCACCGCCTTCCAGGAGTACGACCCGCTGGTCGGGGTTCGGCACAGCGAGTGGGTCGGCTTCGACCAGTTCCAGCAGCTGTTCGGCGACCCGGCGTTCTGGGCCTCGCTGCAGAACACGCTGTACCTCAGCTTCGTCCAGCTGATCCTGTTCTTCCCGGTCCCCGTCGCCCTGGCCCTGCTGCTCAACTCGGTGATCAGCGAGCGGGTCCGCAACTTCTTCCAGTCCGTGGTCTACCTGCCGCACTTCTTCTCGTGGGTGCTGGCGGTCACGATCTTCCAGCAGATGCTGGGTGGCGCCGGCGTGCTCAACCAGTTCCTGCGCCAGCACGACATCGGCACCTGGGACATCATGACCAACCCGGACACCTTCGCGCTGCTGGTCACCTCCCAGGCGATCTGGAAGGAGGCCGGCTGGGGGATCATCGTCTTCCTCGCGGCGCTCAGCGCCATCAACAGCGAACTGTACGAGGCCGCTGCCGCGGACGGCGCCGGGCGACTGCGGCGGATGTGGCACATCACGCTGCCGGGCCTGCGCGGGGTGATCGTGCTGATGCTGGTCCTGCGGCTCGGCAACGCCCTGTCCGTCGGGTTCGAGCAGTTCCTGGTCCAGCGCGACGCCGTCGGCCACGAGGCCGCAGACGTCCTGGACACCTTCTCCTTCTACTACGGCATCGCCACCGGCGGCTACAGCTACGGCGCGGCGGCCGGGCTCTTCAAGAGCGTGGTCTCCCTCCTGCTCATCTGGGGTGCGAACAAACTGGCGCACGCCTTCGGCGAGGACGGGCTGTACCGCAAATGACCAACGCACTCACCATGGGTTCGCGGGGCGAGAAGCGCCGCACCGCGACAGCAGCCGCCCGCCGCCGGGCCCGCTCCGCCCGCCCGCCCTGGGACGAGCCGCCCACCGCCGTCGGCCAGGCTGCCAAGGGCCTCACGCTCGGCGGGACGCTCGCCGTCATCCTGGTCCCGCTCTGGATCATCGTCCTGACCAGCTTCTCCACCCCCGGCGCCATCAACCGGGCCGGCGGCCTGGTCATCTGGCCGGACGGCCTGACCACCGAGACGTACCGCCAGATGCTCAGCGACTCGACGATCATCACCGCGCTGGGGGTGAGCCTGGGCATCACCGTGGTCGGCACCGCGCTGTCCATGGCCGTCTCCATCCTGTGCGCCTACGGCCTCTCCCGGCCGCGCTCCCTCGGGCACCGCTTCGTCCTCCTGCTGCTGATCGTCACGATGTTCATCAGCGGCGGCCTGATCCCGAGCTTCCTGGTGGTCACCGGCCTCGGCGGCTACGGCCAGTGGTGGGCGCTGATCCTGCCGAGCGCGGTCTCCGTCTTCAACATCCTGGTGCTGCGCGCCTTCTACCAGGAGACCTCCTCCGAACTGATCGACGCGGCCCGGATGGACGGCGCCGGGGAGTGGCGGATCCTGTGGTCCGTCGTCCTGCCCACCTCACGCGCCGTCACCGCCGTCACCGCGCTGTTCTACGCCGTCGGGTACTGGAACTCCTTCTTCAACGTCATGCTCTACATGCCGACGGACAGTCAGAAATGGCCGCTCCAATACGTGTTGCTCACCTACGTCAACCGGGCGAACGGCCTGCCCGGTTCGATCAACTCGGGCTTCGGGAACACCAATGTGCAGACCGCACCGCTGTCGCTGCAGATGGCGGTCGTGGTCCTGACCCTGGTACCACTGGTGATCGTGTACCCGTTCGTGCAGAAGCACCTGCGCACCGGTGTCCTCACCGGAGCGATCAAGGGATGAGCCGTCCGCACCGGTCCGGCGCGCCCCCGCCGGACCGGGACCGAACCGGGAACACGCCCCCCAACGGAACCGACACGAAGGAAGCAGCGCGATGGTGACACTCGCCGATGTGGCCAGGCACGCCGGCGTCTCGTCGAGCACGGTCAGCTACGCCCTCAGCGGCAAGCGCCCGATCTCCGACGAGACCAGGACCCGCATCGAGCAGGCCATCACGGAGCTCGGCTACCACCCCAACGCGGGCGCCCGGGCCCTGGCCGGCAAGCGCTCGCACATCATCGCCCTGGTGGTCCCGCTCCACCCCGAGGTGCACGTGCCCACCATGATGGAGATCGCCATCGCGGTCACCGTGGCGGCCCGCGAACACGGCTACGACGTCCTGCTGCTCACCAACGACGAAGGGCCGGAAGGCGTCCGCCGGGTCGCCGCCACCGGCCTCGCCGACGGCGTCATCCTGATGGACGTCCGGCTGGACGACGACCGCATCCCGGTCCTGCGCGCCCAGGAGATCCCGGCCGCACTCATCGGCCTGCCCGACGACCCCACCGGACTCTCCTGCGTCGACCACGACTTCGCCACCGCGGGCGCCCTGTGCGCCGACCACCTGGCCGACCTCGGCCACCGCGACATCGCCTTCATCGGCTACAGCAGCGGCGTCTACCGGCGCCACGCCGGCTACGCCGAGCGCACCCTGAGCGGCTTCCGCGCCCGCGCCGAACGACGCGGCCTGCGCTTCCTCCACCGGCCCTGCGAGGGCACCTACGAGAGCACCGCGGGCACCCTGGCCCGCATCCTCGCGGACCGGCCCGACACCACCGGGTTCGTCGTCCAGAACGAGGCCGCCATCGGCCCGCTGCTCAGCCTGCTGCGCGCCAGCGGACGGACCGTCCCGGAGGATGCCTCCGTCATCGCCATCTGCCCCGACTCGCTGGCCGAGCAGCACGCACCGCGCCTCACCTCCGTCACCAGCCCGAAGAAGGACCTCGGACAGGTCGCCGTCGACCAGGTCATGGCGAGGATCGCCGCGACCACCGCGGGCGAGCAGCCCGACGACCAACTCCTCCTGATGCCACCGGAACTCGTCGTCCGCGAGAGCACCGCACCGGCCCCGCAGCGCAGTTGACACCACAGGAAGCCACTACCGGAAAGACGGTTCCCAGATGGACATCCGCCGGCTCACCCACCGCCTCGGCGGCCTCGCCTTCGGCGGGGACTACAACCCCGAACAGTGGGACGCCGAGGTGTGGAAGCAGGACGACGAGCTGATGCGCCGCGCGCGCGTCAACCTCGCCACCGTCGGCGTCTTCTCCTGGGCCCTGATGGAACCCGAAGAGGGCCGCTACGACTTCGACTGGCTCGACGCCCACCTCGACCGGCTGCACGCGGCCGGCGTCGCCGTCGACCTGGCCACCCCCACCGCCTCCCCGCCGCCCTGGTTCACCCTGGCCCACCCGGACTCCCTGACCGTCCGCCCCGACGGCACCCGCCTGACCCACGGCAGCCGGGACACCTACTGCCTCACCTCCCCGGCCTACCGCCAGGCCGCCCGCCGCATCGCCGCCGCCCTCGCCGAACGCTACGGCGACCACCCCGCACTCGCCCTGTGGCACGTCCACAACGAGTACGTCACCCCCTGCCACTGCGACCACACCGCCGCCGCCTTCCGCGTCTGGCTGCGCGCCCGCCACGACTCCCTGGACGCCCTCAACCAGGCCTGGGGAACGGCCTTCTGGAGCCAGCACTACACCTCGTGGGAGCAGATCCTCCCGCCCCGCACCAGCCAGTGGCACCACAACCCCGGCCAGGCCCTGGACTACAGCCGCTTCTGGTCCGACGAGACCCTCGCCGCCTACCGCGAGCAGCGCGACGTCATCCGCACGCACAGCGACCGACCGGTGACCACCAACCTGATGCTGCCCGGCTACCAGAACCTGGACCTGTGGGCGTTCGGCCGCGAGGTCGACCTGGTCTCCGTCAACCACTACCCCAGCGCACCCGGCATCGACGCCGCAGCCCACGCCGCCTTCGACGCCGACCGGGCCCGCTCGTTCGCCGGCGGCGGCCCCTGGCTGCTGATGGAATCGGGCACCAACACCGTCTACGTCGGCGACCGCATCCTCCCCAAGGAGCCGGGCGACATCCTGCGCCACTCGCTCGCCCACATCGCCCGTGGCTCGGAGGGCGCGCTGTTCTTCCAGTGGCGCCAGTCCAAGGCCGGGGCCGAAACGTGGCACTCGGCGATGGTCCCGCACGCCGGACCGGACAGCCGCACCTTCCGCGAGGTCACGGCGACCGGCGAGGCCGTCGCCCGGCTCGGCGAACTCGCCGGCTCCACCGTCCGGGCCGAGGTCGCCGTGCTGCACGACTCCGACGCCTGGTGGGCTCTGAACGTCGACGGCCTCCCGTCCGCCGAGCTCGGCTACTACCCCGCACTGCGCCGCGCCCACCGCGCGCTGTGGGACGCCGGCCTGACGGTCGACTTCGCCCACCCCGAGCACGACCTGAGCCGCTACCGGGTCGTCATCGCCCCGGCCCTGTTCCTGCTCACCGACGCGGGCGCCGAGAACCTGCGCCGCTACGTCGCCGACGGCGGCATCCTGCTCGTCCAGCACTTCAACGGCATCGTCGACGAGCGCCTGCACGCCCGGCTCGGCGGCTACCCGGCCGCACCGCTGCGCGAGGCCCTGGGCATCCGCGTCGAGGAGCACCGCCCGCTGCGGCAGGGCGAGGAGGTCACGCTCTCCGACGGCTCGACGGCCGGCTCCTGGAGCGAGTCCCTGCGCACCGAGGGCGCCGAGGCGCTCGCCGCCTACACCCACGGCATGCTCGCCGGCAGCCCGGCGCTCACCCGGCACGACTTCGGCTCCGGCCACGGCTGGTACCTCTCCACCCGCCTCGACGACGCCGGCTACGCCGCCCTGGTGGGGTCGCTGCTCACGGAGGCGGGCGTCACCCCGGACCTGCCCGGCCTGCCGGCCGGCGTGGAGGTCGTCACCCGCCACGCGCCGGACGGCCGGAGCTGGCACCTGCTGCTCAACCACGGCACCGAGGCCGTCGCGCTCCCCCGGCCCGGCCACGACCTGCTCACGGACGCCCCCCTGGACCAGTTGCCGGCGGGCGGCTGCGCGGTCCTGCGCATGCTCTGAGCACTCCGACGTCTCCCCGCCCCACCGAGGAAGGCCACTATGAGCGACCTGCACGAGACGATCCGCTGGGGGCACGCCGCCCTGGAGCTGGAGATCGACCTCGGCGAGCACGGCGCCCCCCGCCTGGTCCGCATCGGCGCCCCCGGAGAGAAGACCACCACCCCGCGCCCCGGCGCACCGCTGCCGCTGGTGGAGGTGACGACCGCCGGTCTCGGTCGCTACTGGTCGGGGCGCCACCTCGTCAACAGCGCCCTCGGCGGACGGTTGCGCCACCGCTCCCACCGCGCGACCCGGGACGGCGACTGGCACGTGCTCACCATCGAACTCCATGAACCGGAGACCGGTTTGGCCGCCGAGGCGGTCTACCGTTCCCCGGACGGCCTGCCGGTGCTGCGCAGCGAGGTGCTGTTGCGGAACGTCGGGCCGGCGACGCTGCACCTGGAATCGGTCGCCTCGCTCGTGGCGGGCTGCCTCACCGGGGGCGCCCCGGTGGATCTGGACAACGCCGACCTGCTGTGGGCAGAGAACGAGTGGTTCGCCGAATGCCGCTGGCAGCGCCAGCCGCTGCGCGTGTCCTCGCCCGAACGGAGCGGCCGCTTCCACACCACCTCCGGCCGTAGCACCCGCGTCGTGGCCGGACAGGGCGTGTGGTCCAGCTGCGGCCACCTGCCGATGGGCGGCCTGACGGACCGCGCGTCCGGCCGCACCTGGCTGTGGCAGATCGAGCACAATGGCGGCGGCTGGCGCTGGGAGTGCGGGGTGCGCGACGACACCGCCTACGCGGCGCTGTACGGGCCGAACGACGCGGACCACGGCTGGCGCCACCCGCTGGAGCCGGGCGCCGAGTTCCGCACCGTGCCCGTGGCGCTGGCGTTCAGTACGGACGGCGGCCCGGACGACGCCTTCGCCGGCCTCACCCGCTACCGCCGCGCCACCCGCCGCCGGCACCCCGACCACCGGCGGCTGCCGGTGATCTTCAACGATTACATGAACTGCCTGATGGGCGACCCCTCCACCGCGAAGCTGCTGCCCCTGGTCGAAGCCGCCGCCGACGCCGGCGCGGAGTACTTCGTCATCGACGCCGGCTGGTACGACGACGGCGGCAACTGGTGGAGCTCCGTCGGGGCCTGGGAGCCGTCGGCCTCCCGCTTCCCCGGGCCGAAGGGCATCCACGAGGTCCTGGACCGCATCCGGGAGCGCGGCATGGTCCCAGGCCTGTGGCTGGAGCCGGAGGCGGTCGGGGTGAACAGCCCGGTCTCCGGGTCCCTGCCGGAGGAGGCGTTCTTCCGCCGGGAGGGGCAGCGCGTCGAGGAGGGCGGCGGCCGGTACCACCTCGACCTGCGTCATCCGGCCGCCCGCGCCCACCTGGACCGGTTGGTGGACCGCCTGGTCGATGAGTGGGGCGTCGGCTACCTCAAGCTCGACCACAACACCGACCCGGGCTCCGGCACCAGCAGCCACCCGGGAGAGGCACCGGCGGCCGGCCTGCTCGGCCACAACCGGGCCCAACTCGACTGGCTCGACGGCATCCTGGACCGGCACCCGGACCTGGTGATCGAGAACTGCGCCTCCGGCGGCATGCGGATGGATCACGCCCTGCTCTCCCGGCTCCAGCTGCAGTCCACCAGCGACCAGCAGGACCTGCTGCGCTACGCACCGATCGCGGCGTCGGCCCCCACCGCCGTCACGCCCGAGCAGGGCGCCGTCTGGGCCTACCCGCTGCCCGGGGACTCCCCCGACGAGGTCGCCCTGACCATGGCCAACGCGCTCCTCGGCCGCATCCACCTCTCCGGCCGGATCTCCGAACTCTCGCCAGAGGCACTGGACTTGGTCCATGAAGCGGTAACCGTCCACAAGTCGATCCGCGCCGACCTGCCGCAGGCGCTGCCCGCTTGGCCGCTCGGGCTCCCCGGCTGGGAGGACCCGTGGATCGCCCTGGCCCTGCACACCCCGGCCACCACCTACGTCACGGCCTGGCGCCGCCCCGGCGGCGAGGCCGTCCGGGGTCTTGACCTGCCCCACCTGATCGGCGCCGAGGTCCGTGTCGAGGTGCTCTACCCGGCGTCCAGCCAGGCCCGCGCCACCTGGCACCCGGACACCGCCGACCTCACCGTGACCCTGCCGGCGGCCCCGTCCGCCGTCCTGCTGCGCCTCACCAGGAGTCCGACCGAGAGGAGTTGACGATACCTCAGGTGTCCGCGCGCGCCCCACCGCGCCGGCCCGCATCCGCACGGAACACGCTTCGCGTCCGGGCCCGACCCAAGCAGCCGCACCGGGCCTCTGCCGTCCAGAACGCGGGAGTTCGCTTCCCCCACTCGAACACCACGCATCCCCACCCCACCGGAGGGGCGCAATGAAATGGTCAAACCGTTCATGTCATGATCGCGTCATAGCTGCCGTGGCAGCCCTGCAAGAGCGCCACGACCTACGCGAACAACGTGCTCCAGTTCGTCTCGGCGATGAAGGCGGCCGACCCGAGCGTCAAGATCGGCGCCGTGCTGACCACCCCCGGCTACTGGCCGGACGGCATGGTCGGTCCGGGCGACACCATGGACTGGAACCACACCGTCCTGTCGATCGCCGGCTCGAAGATCGACTTCGCCATCGTGCACGCCTACCCCACCAGCACCAGCCCGGCCGACCTGCTCACCAAGCCGCAGGCCCAGAACGCCAGCATCACCCCTCGGCTTCGACTTCCCGGCGACAACGGCATCACCAACAGCTGGAACGCCTCGGTGTCGCAGAGCGGCCGGAGCGTCAACGCCGGGAACGTGTCCTACAACGCCGCCGTCCCGCAGGGCGGCAGCGTCCAGTGGGGCTTCAAGGCCACCTGGTCCAGCAGTGACGCCAACCCCTCCGCCTTCCGGTTCAACGGCGCCTCCTGCGCGATCGGCTGAACCCGATGAGCCGGTGGTGCCCCGGGCCCCGGCTTCCTCCAGGGCCAAGGGCCCGGGGCACCACCACCCCGACATGCACCTCCGAGAGGAACCGACCACGTGTCAGACCAGCCCCAGCCGACCGGCACCCTCCCCAACCCGGTGATCCCCGGCTTCCACCCGGACCCGAGCGTCTGCCGCGTGGGCGACGACTACTACCTCGTCTGCTCCAGCTTCGAGTACTTCCCCGGCATCCCCGTCCTCCACAGCCGCGACCTGTTCAACTGGACCCAGATCGGCAACGCCCTCGACCGGCCGAGCCAGCTGCGCCTGCCGCGCGAGTCCCCGTCCTCCGGCGGGATCTACGCCCCGACGCTGCGCCACCACGGCGGCCGCTTCTGGCTGATCGTCACCAACGTCAGCGACAGCGGCAACATGCTCTTCACCGCCACCGACCCGGCCGGCCCCTGGTCCGACCCGATCCGGCTGCCCGGGGTCCCCGGGATCGACCCGGACCTCGCCTGGGACGAGGACGGCACCTGCTGGTGCACCGTCGCCGGCGTCTCCCAGGTCCGCCTCGACCCGGCCACCGGCGAAACCCTCGGCGAGCCGCAGCGGATCTGGTCCGGCGCGCCCGGCGCCATGGCCCCCGAGGCCCCGCACCTGTACCGGATCGGCGAGTACTGGTACCTGATGATCGCCGAGGGCGGCACCGAGCGCGGCCACGCCGTCTCCATCGCCCGCGGCACCTCGCCCTCGGGCCCGTTCGAACCGTGTCCGGCCAATCCGGTGCTGACCCACCGCGGAATCAACAGTCCCATCCAGAACACCGGGCACGCCGACCTCGTCCAGGCGCCCGACGGATCCTGGTGGATGGTGCTGCTCGCCGTCCGGCCGCGCGGCGGCACCCCCGCCTGGTACGTGCTCGGCCGGGAGACCTTCCTCGCCCCGGTCGAGTGGGTCGACGGCTGGCCGGTGGTCGGCCATGTCACCCCCGAACTGCCCACCCCCGCCTGGCCGTTGCACCCCGTACCCGCCGTACCGGCCCGGGACGACTTCGACCAGGCCGAGCTGCACCCGCAGTGGATCTCGGTGCGCGAGCGCCCGGAGCACCTGTGCACCATGAAGGAACGTTCCGGCTGGCTGACCCTGCGCGCCGCGGGCGCCTCCCTGGACGAGAACGACGTGGTGTTCGTCGGCCGGCGCCAGCAGCACCTCGGCTGCCGGGCCCGCACCCTGATCGACCCCGCCGACGGCCGCGGCGGCCTCGCCGTCCGCCTGGACGAGGAGCACCACTACGAGATCGAGGCGGCCGACGGCCAGGTGAAGGTCTTCGCCCGGATCGGCTCGCTGCGCACCGAGGTCGCCTCCCGTCCGGTGCCCGCCGGAGCCGTGGTGCTCGGTGTCGACGTCGTCCCACGGCCGACGCGCGGCCCGCGCACCGGCCCCGACGACGTCGTCCTCGGCGTCGAGGAGCCCGACGGCACCTTCACCGTGCTCGCCACCCTCGACGGCCGCTACCTCTCCACCGAGGTGGCCGGCGGCTTCACCGGCCGGGTCATCGGCATGTACGCCGCAGCCGGCACCGTCCACTTCGACCGGTTCGACTACGAGCCCCTCCCGCTCCCCTGACCATCCGCCAGGGGAACGCCACCCCTGTTTCACACGAAAGGGACACCCGTGAACGACGCACCGCAGACCGCACGCACCCGTAACCGCCGCCTCCACCGCACGGCCGGCCTCGTGGTGGCCCTGGTCACCACCGGCAGCCTCGCCGGCGGCACCGCCGTCGCCGCACCCGCCGACCAGGCCCCGTCGGCGGCCGAGGCGGCCGGGGCCAGGGTCCCGCACGACCCGATGGCCGCCGTGGCCCAGATGCAGCCCAGCTGGAACCTCGGCAACACCCTCGACGCGATCCCCGACGAGACGTCCTGGGGCAACCCCCTCACCACCAAGGCGACGTTCGACGGCCTGCGAGCCCAGGGCTTCCGCAGCGTCCGCATCCCCGTCACCTGGTACCCGCACCAGTCCGACACGGCCCCGTACACCATCGACCCGGTGTGGATGAAGCGGGTGAAGCAGGTGGTCGACCTCGCCCTGGAGGACGGTCTCTACGTCGAAATCAACGTCCACCACGACTCGTGGAAGTGGATCGCCGCGATGTCCACCGACCACGACACCATCACGGCGCGATTCAACTCCACGTGGCAGCAGATCGCCACGACCTTCAAGGACGAGCCGCGCACACTGCTCATGGAGAGCATCAACGAACCGCAGTTCTCCAACGCGACCGACGCCCAGCGAACCCAGTACCTGCGGGAACTCAACACCTCCTTCCACAGCATCGTCCGCAACTCCGGCGGCAGGAACAAGGACCGCCTGCTCGTCCTGCCCTCGGAGGAGACCAACAACGCCCAGCACTGGCTCGACGACCTGTCCACCACGATGAGCTCTCTGCACGACCACAACCTGGTCGCCACCGTGCACTACTACAGCTGGTACCCGTTCAGCGTGAACATCGCCAACGGCACGACCTACGACGCCACCAGCCAGAAGGACCTCACCGACGGCTTCGCCCGGGTGCACGACACCTTCATCGCCAAGGGCATCCCCGTCTACCTCGGCGAGTACGGCCTGCTCACCTCGCCCTACTCCGGCGTCGTCGAGCGCGGCGAGATGCTCAAGTACTTCGAGCACGTCAACTACGAGGCGCGGCGCAACGGCATGACCTCCGCCGTCTGGGACGCCGCCAACGACTTCCTGAACCGCTCCACCATGCAGTGGCAGGTCCCCGAGATGAAGGCCCTGATCCAGAGTTCCTGGCGGACCCGCTCGGGCACCGCCTCCACCGACAACCTCTTCGTGCCGAAGTCCGGCCCCATCGCCGCGCAGACCATCACACTGAACCGCAACGGCCTCTGGTTCGCGGGCCTCTGGCAGGGCGACCGCCCGCTGATCCCCTTCATGGATTACACCCTCGACGGCGACCGGCTCACCCTGACCGCCGACGCCCTCACCCGCCTCGCCGGCGACCGCGCCGCCGGCGTCAACGCCACCCTTGAGGTCCGCTACTCCGGCGGCGTCCCCTGGAAGCTCTTCGTGCGCTCGTACGACAAGCCGGCGATGGCCGACGCCACGGGAACCGCCGCCGGGCTCACCATCCCCACCCGGTTCAACGGTGCCCTGATGGCCAACGTGCAGTCCACCTACGCCGACGGCACCGCCGCCGGCCCCGCCTCCTGGACCACCTACCAGTCGTTCGACAACTTCGGCCCCGACTACGGCGCCAACACCACCACCCTCAAGGCCGACTTCCTCAAATCCCTCAAGGACGGCGCCCCCGCGACGCTCACCTTCCGCTTCTGGACCGGCGACACCGTCACCTACACCGTGACCAAGTCCGGTGACACGGTGACCGGCACCGCCTCCTGACCCCGTCCCATCCCGCCCCGGCTGCCACCCGGCAGCCGGGGCCCCGTCACGTCCCGAGGTGCATCCATGTTCCCGCTGCCCCCGCGCGTGCTGTTCGGCGCCGCCTACTACCACGAGTACCAGCCGTACGAGCGGCTCAAGGAGGACCTCGACCTGATGGCCGAGGCGAAGTTCACCGTCATCCGGGTCGGCGAGTCCGTCTGGTCCACCTGGGAGCCGGAGAACGGCCGGTTCGACCTCGACTGGCTCACCCCCGTCCTCGACGGCGCCCACGAGCGCGGCATCGACGTCGTCCTCGGCACCCCGACCTACGCCGTGCCGCCGTGGCTGGCCCGGCAGTACCCGGAGATCGCCGGCGACCGGGAGACCGGCCGGCGGACGGGCTGGGGCGCCCGCCAGGAGGCCGACTTCTCCCACCCCGCGTTCCGCTACCACGCCGAACGCGTCACCCGGGCGATCCTCGACCGGCACGCCGCGCATCCGGCCGTCATCGGCTTCCAGGTGGACAACGAGCCGGGCCTGCGGCTGCCGCACAACCACGGTGTCTTCCAACGCTTCGTCGACCACCTGCGGCACACCTACGGCGACGTCGAGACCCTCAACCGGGAGTGGGGCCTGGTCTACTGGTCGCACCGGCTCTCCACCTGGGCCGACCTCTGGCAGCCCGACGGCAACCAGCAGCCGCAGTACGACGTCGCCTGGCGGGCGTTCCAGGCCCGCCAGACCACCGAGTTCATCGCCTGGCAGGCCACGATCGCCCGCGAGTACGCCCGCCCGGACCAGTTCGTCACCACCTGCCTCGCCTACAACCACCCCGCGATGGAGGACGACGAGATCACCGACGCCCTGGACGTCACCGCGGGGAACCCGTACTACGAGATGCAGGACGCCCTCGCCCTGCCCGACCCCACGCCCGAGGACCACGAGCAGCAGTGGAAGACCAGCGGCGTCTGGGCCCTGTACCAGAGCGCCGACCGGATCTTCTCCTCCCGCCAGGAGCCGTTCCTGGTCACCGAGACCAACGCCCAGGCGATCAGCGGTACTTCGGAGAACCGGCCGGCCTTCGACGGCCAGTGGCGGCAGGCCGCCTGGGCGCTCGTCTCGCGCGGCGCGCGGATGATCGAGTACTGGCACTGGCACACCCTGCACTTCGGCACCGAGACGTACTGGGGCGGGATCCTGCCGCACAGCGGCAAGCCTGGCCGGGTGTACGCCGAACTCGCCCGGCTCGGCGCCGAGTTCGAGACCGCCGGGCCGCTGGTCGCCGGGATCGAGCCCGACGCCGACCTCGCGATGGTCTACTCGATGCCCAGCAAGTGGCTGATGCAGAAGTACCCGCCGCTGGCGAAGCCGAACGGCGATCCGGACCCGACCTCCTACCACCGCGTCTTCGACCCGTTCTACCGCGGCGCCTTCGAGGCCGGCCGCCAGGTGCGGATCCTGCACGCCCGCCAGCTGCACGACGCCAGGGGAGAGCGGGACGGGCTGGCGCCCGACCTGGCCGCCCGGCGCCACCCCGTGCTGGTCGTCCCCGGCCTCTACCTCGCCGAGGACTCGCTGCTGGACTGGCTCGCGGCCTACGCCGAGGCCGGCGGCCACCTCGTGCTCGGCCCCCGCGCCGGCTACGCGGACCAGGAGGCGCGGGCGCGGCACGAGACCGCTCCGCCGCGGCTCGCCGCCGCCGCGGGCGCCTGGTACGACGAGTTCAGCAACCTGCCCTCGGACCTCCCGCTGCGCAGCTTCCCCGGCAGTCCGTTCGAGCTGCCGGCGGGCGCGACCGCGACGCGGTGGGTCGACTGCCTGACGGTCACCGATGCGTCGGTGCTGGCCGGGTACGACCACCCGCACTTCGGCCGCTGGTCCGCCGTCACCACCCGGGCCCACGGCGCGGGCCGGGTGACCTGCGTCGGCGCGGTGCCCGGACGCGACCTGGCCCGGGCGCTGGCCGCCTGGCTGGCGCCCGCGCCCGTCGGCGGCTGGCGCGACCTGCCCGAATCCGTCACCGCGACCACCGGTACGGCTCCCGACGGGCGCCGCGTCCACGTGGTGCACAACTGGAGCTGGCAGCCCGCCCGGGCGCAGGCTCCGGTGGACCTGACCAACGTGCTGGGCGGCGCCTCGGTGCCGGCCGGCGGGTCGGTCCACCTCGGCGCCTGGGACGTGCGGGTCTTCGTCGCCTCCTGACGCGCGGGGGGCGGTGGGCCCCGCCGGGCCCACCGCCCCCCGTTCACTCCCGGAGGAGCGTTCGCTACTCGGCGGAGAAGCGGTACACCGTCCTCGACCGGTACTGCTCCCCCGGACGCAGGAGGGCGGAGGGATAGCCGAGCCGGTTCGGCGAGTCCGGGAAGTGCTGGGTCTCCAACGCGATGCCCGCGTACTGGTCGTACCGGCGGCCGGAGCGCCCCCGCAGTGAGCCGTCGAAGTGGTTCCCGGTGTAGACCTGGAGCCCGGGTTCGGTGGTCAGGCATTCGACGCGCCGGCCGCTGGCCGGGTGGCTCAGCACCGCGGCCCGCCTGAACCCGTCGCCGTCCAGCACCCAGTTGTGGTCGAAACCACGGCCGGCCAGCCGGAGCTGCGGATGGTCCTCCGCGAGGTGGGCACCGATCCTCCGGGCCTCCCGGAGGTCGAACGGCGTACCGCAGACGGGCTCGACCGGGCCGAGCGGGATCAGCTCCTCGTCCACCGGGAGGTATCCGGCGGCCTCGACCCGGAGGTCGTGGTCCAGTACCGTTCCAGAGCCCTCCCCGGCCAGGTTGAAGTACGCGTGGTTGGTGAGGTTGACGACCGTCGGGGCGTCCGTGGCCGCCCGGTAGGCGATCGAGAGCTCCCCGTCGGGATCGAGCAGGTACGTCACCTCGGCGGTGATGGCCCCCGGGAAGCCCTGATCGCCGTCCGGGCTGCGCAGGCGGAACCGGACGCCGACCTGCCGGTCCGCCCGGACCGGCACACCGTCCCAGAGGCGGGTGGCGAAGCCGTCCGGTCCGCCGTGCAGGGTGTGCCCGGGGGCCTGGGTGGCCAGCCGGTGCGTCCTGCCGTCGAGGGGCAGCACGCCGCCGGCGATCCGGTTGCCGTAGCGGCCGACCGTCGCGCCGAAGTACGCGGCTTCCCCGAGCAGGTCCTCGACGCTGCCGCCGGCCAGGACGACGTTGACCCGCCGCCCGGCCCGGTCCGGCGTGTACAGCGCCTGGAGGCGGGCGCCCAGGTTGACGACCTCCGCCATCACCCGCGTCCGGGAGCCGAACGTCCAGCGGGTGATGCGCCGACCGTCCGGCAGGCCGCCGAGGGTCTCCTGGGTCACCGTCAGCTCGCCGGTGGACACGAGTGCGTCCCTGGACACGGGCGTCCTCCGATCGACGCGGTAGGAAACTGGGCGACGCCTGCCGTAGGGGCGGGCACCGTCGGTTCGAGCGTGCAAGGGTCAGAGCCCCTGGGCCAGGCGGTGGTAGGCCTGGTTCCAGCGCAGTTCCTTGGTGAACCGCCTGATGTTCGTGTCGTCGTCGATCGTCAGGAGTTCGACACCGAGCATCTCGGCGAGGTCCTCCAGTTCCTCGACCCCGAGCGCGCCGGAGTACACGGTGTGGTGCGGTGCGCCGGCCGTCAGCCAGGCCTCGGTGGAGGTGTGCAGGTCCGGACGCGGCCGCCAGACGGCGCGGGCGACGGGCAGGTTGGGCAGCGGCGCCGGCGGCTCGACCACGTCGATCTCGTTGGCGACCAGCCGGAACCGGTCGCCGAGGTCGGCGAGGCCGACCACCACCGCGGGGCCGGGCTCGGCGTCGAAGACCAGCCGGACCGGGTCCTCGCGCCCGCCGATGGCGAGCGGGTGGATCTCGCAGGAGGGGGTGGCCGCCGCGATGCTCGGGCAGACCTCCAGCATGTGGGCGCCGAGGATCAGCTCGCGGCCGAACTCCAGGTGGTAGGTGTAGTCCTCCATGAAGGAGGTGCCGCCGGGCAGTCCGGTGGCGGCCACCTTGAGGGTGCGCAGCAGGGTGGCGGTCTTCCAGTCGCCCTCGCCGCCGAAGCCGTAGCCGTCGGCCATCAGCCGCTGCACGGCGAGGCCGGGCAGCTGGCGCAGTCCGCCGAGGTCCTCGAAGTTGGTGGTGAAGGCGCGGAAGCCGCCCTGCTCCAGGAAGCCGCGCAGGCCGAGTTCGATCCGCGCGGCGTACCGCAGCGACTCGTGGCGCTCCCCGTCGGCCCGCAGCTCGGGCGCGAGGCGGTAGACGTCCTCGTACTCCTTGACCAGCGCGGTGACGTCACCGTCCGCCGTCGCGTCCACGGCGGCGACGAGGTCGTTGACGCCGTAGGTGTTGACGGAGACGCCGAAGCGCCGCTGGGCCTCCACCTTGTCGCCCTCGGTGACGGCGACGTCGCGCATGTTGTCGCCGAAGCGGGCGAGCTTGAGGCTGCGCAGTTCGGCGCGGCCGGCGGCGGCGCGGGCCCAGGTGGCGATCCTGGAGGAGACGGCGGGGTCGGTGACGTGTCCGGCGACGGTCTTGCGCGGCACCCCGAGGCGGGACTGGATGAAGCCGAACTCGCGGTCGCCGTGGGCGGCCTGGTTCAGGTTCATGAAGTCCATGTCGATGGTCTGCCAGGGCAGTTCGACGTTGGCCTGGGTGTGCAGGTGGAGCAGCGGCTTCTGCAGGGCGTCCAGGCCGGCGATCCACATCTTCGCCGGGGAGAAGGTGTGCATCCAGGCGATCAGGCCGATGCAGTCGTCGGCGGAGTTGGCCTCCAGGCAGACCCGGCGGATCGCCGCGGCGTCGGTGAGGACGGGCTTCCAGACGATCTCGACCGGCAGCAGGAGGTCGCGGTTCAGCGCCTCGGCTATCCGCTGGGACTGCTCGGCGACCTGGCGGAGGGTGTCCTCGCCGTAGAGTCCCTGGCTGCCGGTCAGGAACCAGACCTGGCGGCCCTCCAGTGGCTTCTTCATGGGGTGGCTCCTCACCGGGCCTGGGGCTGGCCGTAGACGTTCTGGTAGCGGAAGTTGAGGCTGTCGATGTCCGCCTGGGCGATCGGCAGGGGCTCGCCGAGCTGGCGGGAGAGGTGGACGGTGCGGACGACGTCCTCGCACATCACGGCGGCCTTGACGGCGGCCTTGGCGTCCTTGCCGATGGTGAACACACCGTGGTTCTGCATCAGGACGGCGGGCGAGCGGTGGCCCTTGAGGGTGTCCACGATGCCCCGGCCGATCGAGTCGTCACCGATCAGGGCGAACGGGCCGACCGGGATCTCGGCGCCGAACTCGTCGGCCATCGCGGTGAGGACGCAGGGGACGGCCTCGCCGCGGGCCGCCCAGGCGCAGGCGTAGGTGGAGTGGGTGTGGACCACTCCGCCGACCTCGGGCAGGTGGCGGTAGACGTAGGCGTGCGCCGCGGTGTCGGAGGAAGGCGCGTGGTCGCCCTCGACGACGTTGCCGTCCAGGTCGCAGACGATCATGTTCTGCGGCAGCAGTTCGTCGTAGGAGACGCCGCTCGGCTTGATGACGATCAGGTCCTCGCCGGGGACGCGGGCCGAGACGTTGCCGGCGGTCCAGACCACCAGGTTGTAGCGGACCAGTTCCTGGTGCAGGTCGCTGACCTGGCGGCGGATGAGGTCGATGGTCGCGTTCACATGGCCTCGCTCGGTGTGGTGAGGGCGGCGTTCCGGATGTCGCGCAGGCGGTGCAGGAGCTTGTCGGCGCCGAGGCCGAAGTGGTCGTGCAGGGCGCGGTACTCGGCGAAGAGCCGGTCGTAGGTGTCGGCGGCGGCCCCGTCGGGCTGGTAGGCACCCCGCCGCACCCGGCCCATGGCGTCGGCCGCGGTCCGGACGTCCGGGTACGCCCCGGCGGCGACGGCGGCGTGGATCGCCGAGCCGAGCGCCGGGCCCTGCTCCGACTCGGCGACCGAGACCGGGCGGCGCAGCACGTCGGCGTAGATCTGCATCAGCAGGGCGTTCTTCTTGAGGCCGCCGGTGACGATGAACTCGGTGACGGGGACCCCGCCCTGCTCCAGGGCCTCGACGATGACCCGGGTGCCGAAAGCGGTGGCCTCCAGCAGGGCCCGGTAGACCTCCTCGGGGCGGGTGGCCAGGGTGAGTCCGACGATCACGCCGGACAGGTGGTGGTCGACCAGGGTGGAGCGGTTGCCGTTCATCCAGTCGAGCGCCACCAGGCCGTGCCCGCCGACGGGTTGGTCGGCGGCCTTGCGGGTGAGCAGCCGGTGCAGGTCCTCGCCGTTGGCCTCGGCCTCGGCCAGGTAGTCGGCGGGGACGCCCTGGCGCAGCCACCAGGCGAAGATGTCGCCGACGGCGCTCTGGCCGGCCTCGTAGCCGTAGGAGCCGGCGACGATGCCGTCCTCGACCACGCCGCAGATGCCGGGGACGTCGGCGAGCGTCGCGCCGTTGACGACGTGGCAGGTGGACGTGCCCATGATGGCGAGGAGCCGGCCGTTGTCGACGGCGCGGGCGGCCGGGGCGGCGACGTGGGCGTCGACGTTCCCGGCGGCGACCGCGATGCCCTCGGGCAGACCGGTCCACTCGGCGGCCTGCGCGGTGAGCGGGCCGACCCGGGAGCCGAGCGGGGAGAGCGGGTGCTCCAGGCGGGTGCGGGCGAAGTCGGCGAAGTCCGGGTGGAGCGCGGCGAGGTACTCCTCGCTCGGGTAACTCCCGTCCTGGTGGATGCCCTTGTAGCCGGCCGTGCAGGTGTTGCGGCTCTCGGCGCCGGTGAGCTGCCAGACGATCCAGTCGGCGGCCTCGATCCAGCGGACGGTCGCGGCGTAGACGGCCGGGTCCTCCTCCAGGACCTGGAGGGCCTTGGCGTACTGCCACTCGGCGGAGATCCGGCCGCCGTAGCGGGAGATCCACTTCTCGCCCCGGGCGTGGGCCAGGGCGTTGATCCGGTCCGCCTGGCCCTGGGCGGCGTGGTGCTTCCAGAGCTTGGGCCAGGCGTGCGGGCGGGGCGCCCACGCGGGCGTCTCGGCGAGCGGGGTGCCGTCGGCGAGGACCGGCAGGACGGTGCAGGCGGTGAAGTCGGTGGCGATGCCGATGACGTGCGCCGGGTCGACGCCGGCGGCGGCGAGCGCGGCCGGGACGGCGGTGCGCAGCACCTCGCGCCAGTCCCCGGGGTGCTGGAGCGCCCAGTCGGGCGGGAGCGGCCGGCCGGTGCCGGGCAGTTCGCGCTCGATGACGGCGTGCGGGTAGTCGTGGACGGCGGTTCCCACCTCTTCGCCGTCCCGTACCCGGACCACCACGGCGCGGCCGGAGAGGGTGCCGAAGTCGATCCCGACCACGTAACGGTCCGGATCGGGGGCGGCGGGATTGACGGTCATCTGCTCATCCTTCGTACGGGGGAACGGCTTTCGCGCCGCGAGCAACTGGTGTCGCCTGTCGCCGGTGGTCCGAGTCCGGGGCAGGGGGAGCACACCGGCGACAGGCTCCGTTCCGCTGCCTCTCCCTCTGAAGGGCGGAACGAGGGGCCGCCGGCCGGGCGCCCAGAAGCAGGGGATCAGCGCTCGGCCGGCGGAGTTGTATGGCGTCTTTGTTAACGCTCACAGGAATTGTTAACGCTAACAACGTCCGTGTCAAGGGAAGTTCCCTGGTCGGGCAGCTACCTGCGGGGCGAGGGATCAGGGGCGTGGTGGCGAAACCCGGCGGCGGGTCAGCGCCCGGCGCGGTTCAGCGCCGGGCACGGCTCAACGCCCGGCGGCGCGGGACGCGCTGCGGCGCAGCACCAGCTCCGGGTGGATCTGCACATGGGTCGGGGAGGGCGTGCCGCCCTCCAGCTCCCCGACGAGCAGTTCCAGGGCCCGTCTGCCGAGTTCGCCGAAGTCCTGCCGCATGGTGGTCAGCGGCGGGATGAAGTACGCGGCCTCCGGGATGTCGTCGAAGCCGACCACGCTGATGTCCTCCGGGACCGACAGGCCGGCCTCGTGCAGCGCGCGCAGCAGGCCGAGGGCCATGTGGTCATTGGCGCAGAAGACGGCGGTGACGTCGCGCAGTTGGGCGAAGCGCAGCCCCGCCTGGTAGCCCGAGCGGGCGCTCCAGTCGCCGCGTTCCACGTCCGGCACCCGGGCGCCGGCCGCCATCAGCGTGAGGCGCCACCCCTCCTCGCGGTCCTGGCTCTCCAGCCAGTTGGCCGGTCCCGCCAGGTGGTGCACGGTGCGGTGGCCCAGGTCGAGCAGGTGCCCGGTGGCCTCCCCGGCACCGAAGCGGTTGCCCACCGACACCATGGGCACCTGCGTCTGGTTGCCCGAACCGACCGCGACCACCGGCACCGAGCTGGAGAGCCGCGCCACCGCGCTGACGGAGGAGGTCTGCGGCGCGATCACCACGACGCCCTCCACCCCCTGGTCGCGCAGCCGGTCGACGGCCTCCTGGACCGAACGGCCGTCCAGCGAGCGCAGACTGGTCACGCTGACGAAGTACCCCGCGCTGCGCGCGGCCTGCTCGATGCCGTCCAGCATCGAGGCGGGCCCGTAGAGCGTCGAGTCGAAACTGACCACGCCGAGGGTCTGCGAACGGCGGGTCACCAGGGCGCGGGCGGCGGAGTTGGGCCGGTAGTCCAGCTCCCGGATGGCGGCCAGCACCCGGTCCCGGGTGTCCGGCCGGACGTGCGGGGCTCCGTTGAGCACGCGGGACACTGTCTGGTGGGACACACCCGCCAGTTTCGCCACGTCCGCCATCACGGGCTGGCGGTGTTCCGTCCCGGCACTTTCGGTTCCCACGCGTAGTCCCCTCCTCGGCTGCGGACCACAGTACGCGACCAGGTCCAGGCCGATCCGTCACCCTCGGTTCAGCTGGCGGTTTCTCTTCATACCAGTCATCCAGGCCGCTGACATGTGCCAATATCGCCAAGTTAACGCTCACGCCTCTTCCGTGGAGGTGATTGCCCTGATCGCCGTCCCACTTCCCCCCGACGGCGGCGCTCGGTGAGCGGCCCGGCACGCGGCGCGTTCGGGCCGGGGGGACCGGGGTTGGTGAGCGCTGCCATACCGCCGTCGGCGTCGCGGACCTCGGCGCGCACGATGACCGAGTCCACCGCCTCCACCGCACCGCCGCACCGCCGCACCCGCCCACCACTCGACGGCGTCCGCGCCGGTGCCGGGCAGCGCAGCACGGCGGCCGGGCCCAGGCTCCGCGGGGACGCGGCGCCGGGGCCCGGCCGGGGTGCGCACTACCCGAAGGTCCACTTCTGGTTGTCGCCACCCCAGCAGCTCCACAGCTGGACGGGTGTGGCGTCAGCGGTGACCGCCCCGGAGACGTCCAGGCAGCGGCCGGACGGGACGCCGGTGACGCTGCCGTCGGCGTTGAACCGCCACTGCTGGTTGGCGCCGCCGTTGCAGGGCCAGGTCACCACCTTGGTGCCGTCGGCCGTCCCGCCGCCGTACGCGTCCAGGCACAGGGTGCTGCCGGCGATGTTCACCGTGAGCTGTCCGCCGGCGGTGCGGGTCCAGGTCTGGTTCGCACGTCCGGAGCAGGTGTAGATCTGCGCCTGTACCCCGGGCGTGGTCGAGGCGTTCGGAACGTCCAGGCACTTGCCCGAACCGGTGCCGCGCAACGCCCCCGTGGTGGCGGGAGAGTTGGCGTAGCCGGCGGCGACGACGTTGGCCTGGACGGCGTTCTCGGTGGCCTCCGACGGGTAGCCGGAGGTCATCACGCCCTCGTAGAAGGTGCCGCGGGCGCCCTTGCTGTTGTCGCCGCCGATGCCGAGGATGATCGCGCCCTCCTTGTGCATCGGGTTGTAGCCCGACGCGTTCGGGCGCGGCCCGGAGTAGAACGTCGACAGCCCGCCGGACTGGGCATCGCCGGCCCGGATCGCCCACTGGTTCGGTGCGCCCTTGACCATGGCCGTCAGGTAACGGTGGTTCACCGTCGGGTCGTTGGCGTTGTAGCCCGAGTTGGTCCCGGAGAACAGGCCGTTCTCCAGGTCGGCCATCACCCAGGGGCCCGGGCCGGTGCCGTAGCCCCAGACCTTGATGTTGCCGAAGTAGATCGCCTCCATGTGACCGTTGCCGGTGTCGTTGCTGCTGGTCTCGGCGTTGCCGTAGTCGAAGCAGCACCCGCCGTTGTAGTGGGTGCCGTCGAGGATCGCGTACATCCCCTCGGGCTGGTCACCGGTGGCGACGCCCGAGGTGTGGTTGTTGCGGTAGCCGGTGCCCGGCGCGACGTACACGCCGTAGGCCCGGTGGCCGTTCAGCGTGGTCGGCGCCAGTGTCGCGTCCGCGAGGTTGTCCGGGCCGGACGCGGCGCCGCCCCCGGGGGCCTGGGTGAGGTGGTTGCCCCGCCCGCTCTGGTCGTAGATCACGGTGATCACGCAGGTGGTGCCGGCGCAGAACGCGTCCTGTGCGGCGGCGTCGGCGTAGCCGCCGGTGCTCAGGGCGCCGATGTTCCGGAGCGCCTGGTCCGACGATCGCCGGACCTGGTAGAGCGGTCCGCCGTACCCGGCGTAGAGGGCGCGGGTGGTGCTGTGCGCGGCGACGCAGGGCGTGCTGCCGGCGGCGTAGAGGTCGCACGGCCCCTGGGTGGCCGCCTGGGCCACGCCGCTCGTCGCGGTCGCGCCGGCCAGGGCGCCGACCAGGACGGCCAAGGCTGCCCCGGCCCGCGCGAGGCGGCGCAGCGCGCCGCCTCCACGGGTCGTCCTGTTGTTGTCACTCAAGGTGTCTCCCTGCTCATCAGTTGAGCGCGGCCAGGGGAAAGTGAGCGCTAACAATCCAGCCCGCCGCGACAGGCGTCAGCCTGGGGCGGGAGGTGGAGGTTCCTGGATCGGTGACAGTGCCCGCACCGACCGTGTCCCGTCAAGGCTTTTGACACATCACACCGAGGAACGGCCGATCCGGTCCGGTGAGCTGTCGATCCGTCATTTCTTCATCGCTGCAAGGAGGTTGACGCCAAGGTATGTGAGCGCTCACACTCCACACCGACGAACCGAGCGCAGGTGCCGGTTCGCCGCGCCCTTCACCCGCTCCCCCACCCACCGGCAGCGATCGAGAGGAACCACCACATGCGCGCACGTTCGCGGCGCTCGCGCTGGCCCGGGACACCTCCGCGAGCGCGGTCAGCCTCCGGGTGATGGGCGCCACCCCGGCCCGGTACGGGCTGATCGCGATCGGCGAGTCGCCGGCCATCCCGACCGGCGGCATCGACTTGTCGGCGGGCGCCCTGTCGGGCACCAGCGTGATCCCGATGCCCGGGTTCAACATCCGGGCCGACCTGCCCACGGGTCCGGCCGTCCTGGCCGTCCTGGCCACCCCGGCCGTCGCCGGACGAGTCGGCCTGGCCCACGGGCCGGCCGTCACCCGGCTGCGGATGCCGCCGCTCGTCGTCACCCCGCTCACCTCCACTGCGGCCCAGGGCGCGACCCTGGCACTCACCTCCGGCACCTCGATCGTCGACATCTCCCCGTTCTTCGGCGACACCGGCCAGAGCCACCCGGCCCAGGTCCGACTGCGACTGCGACTGCGACTGCGACTGCGACTGCACCACCATCGCGCCCGGCTGCGCCCTCGGCCCGGCCACCACCGCCGACCGGCTGCGCGCCCGGCACGTCGCGAGGAGGTCCTGAGCCCGCGCCGGGCCATTTCGTTCACCAACCATTCGCCAAACCCTCACCCGGAAGGCCCCGGCAGAACCTCCCGCCCAATGGAGCGCGTCCAGCCGGACCGACCGACGGCACACCGCGATCCAACGGTGATCCTGCGCCCCTTGACGCCACGGTTGTTAGCGTTAACACTTCATTTCACGCCAGGCCAGAGCCATCGCCACCCCGACGTTCCACAGCGCGAGGGACCGCTCCGGCCGGCCCCGCTCGACCGCTCCCAGTCACCCAGCAGGGGTGCCCGGTGCCCGGTCGCGGAACATCACTGGAGGAACTGTGCGGAAGATTTCGGCGGGTCTGGTCGCCGCGGGCCTGGTGCTCTCGCTGGCGGCCTGCGGCCAGAGCGCCAACGGTGCCGGCGACGGCCCGGCCAAGGGCGACGCCAAGGGCGGGCTCGTCGGCATCGCGATGCCGACCAAGTCGTCGGAACGCTGGATCAACGACGGCAACAACATGGTCAAGGAGTTCCAGGCCAAGGGTTACAAGACCGACCTGCAGTACGGCGACAACGTGGTGGAGAACCAGGTCTCCCAGGTGGAGAACATGATCACCAAGGGCGCCAAGCTGCTGGTGATCGCCGCCATCGACGGCTCCTCCCTCACCAACGTGCTCCAGAAGGCCTCCGACGCCCACATCCCGGTGATCTCCTACGACCGGCTGATCCGCGGCACGGCCAACGTCGACTACTACGCGACCTTCGACAACTACAAGGTCGGCGTCCTCCAGGGCGGCTACATCGCCGACAAGCTCGGCCTCAAGGACGGCAAGGGGCCGTTCAACATCGAGCTGTTCGCCGGCTCGCCGGACGACAACAACGCCACCTTCTTCTTCAACGGCGCGATGAGCGTCCTCAAGCCGTACATCGACCAGAAGAAGCTGGTCGTGCAGAGCGGCCAGACCGAGTTCAACCAGGTCGCCACGCTGCGCTGGGACGGCGGTCTCGCCCAGTCCCGGATGGACAACCTGCTGAGCAAGGCCTACACCTCCGCCCACGTCGACGCCGTGCTCTCGCCGTACGACGGCATCTCGATCGGCATCCTCTCCTCCCTCAAGGGCGTCGGCTACGGCACCGCCAAGTCGCTGCCCGTCGTCACGGGCCAGGACGGCGAGCTGGCCTCGGTGAAGTCGATCATCGCGGGCGAGCAGACCCAGACCGTCTACAAGGACACCCGCCAGCTGGCCAAGGCCGCCGTGCAGATGGGCGACGCGCTGCTGACCGGCGGCAAGCCCGAGGTCAACGACACCAGCCAGTACAACAACGGCGTGAAGACCGTCCCGGCACAGCTGCTCCAGCCGGTCAGCGTCGACAAGGACAACTACCAGAAGGTCCTGGTCGACAGCGGCCAGTACACCGCGGACCAGCTCAAGTAGCCCGCGGGGCCCGCCCGACCGGGCCCCGCGCCGAAACCGGCGGTGCGGCCCCCGGGCTCCCCGGAGCCCGGGGCCTCCTCCCCCACCGCACCGCCCCGAACGATACGGACGCACAACCATGGCTGGACCCGTTCTCGAAATGCGGTCGATCAGCAAGGAGTTCCCCGGCGTCAAGGCGCTCTCCGAGGTCAACCTGACCGTCGCCGCCGGTGAGGTGCACGCCATCTGCGGCGAGAACGGCGCCGGCAAGTCCACCCTGATGAAGGTGCTCAGCGGCGTCTACCCGCACGGCAGCTACGAGGGCAAGATCCTCTTCGAGGGCGAGCCCTGCCGGTTCAGGGACATCCGGGCCAGCGAGCAGCGCGGCATCGTCATCATCCACCAGGAACTGGCGCTGGTGCCGTACCTGTCCATCGCCGAGAACGTCTTCCTCGGCAACGAGCACGCCTCCCGCGGCATCATCAGCTGGCACCGGACGCTCACCCACGCCGCCGAACTGCTCCGCCAGGTCGGCCTCGACGAGAGCCCGCACACCCGGATCGCCGACCTCGGCGTGGGCAAGCAGCAGCTGGTCGAGATCGCCAAGGCGCTGGCCAAGAAGGTCAAGCTGCTCATCCTGGACGAGCCGACCGCGGCGCTGAACGACGAGGACAGCCGCAAGCTGCTCGACCTGATCCTCGAACTCAAGGCGCAGGGCATCTCCTGCATCATCATCTCGCACAAGCTCAACGAGATCGCCCGGGTCGCGGACTCCGTGACCATCCTGCGCGACGGGCAGACCATCGAGACCATCGCGATCGGCTCCGAGGGCATCTCCGAGGACCGGATCATCCGCGGCATGGTCGGCCGCGACCTGGAGCACCGCTACCCCGAGCGCACCCCGGAGATCGGGGAGGTCGCCTTCGAGGTCGAGGACTGGACCGTCCGGCACCCGATCGACCAGCAGCGCACGGTGGTCGACGGCGCCTCGCTGAGCGTACGGCGCGGTGAGATCGTCGGCATCGCCGGCCTGATGGGCGCCGGCCGTACCGAACTCGCGATGAGCGTCTTCGGCCGCTCGTACGGTCGTTGGGCCGCCGGCCGGGTACGGCTGCACGGCCGGGAGATCCGCACCCGGACGGTGCCCGAGGCGATCGGGCACGGCATCGCGTACGTCACCGAGGACCGCAAGCAGCTCGGCCTCAACCTCATCGACGACATCAGCCGGAACATCTCGCTGAGCGCACTCGGCAAGGTCGCCCGGAACGGCCGGGTCAACCGGCACGAGGAGGCCAAGGTCGCCGAATCGTTCCGGCACACCATGAACATCAAGGCCCCCACGGTGTTCACCCGGACCGGCACGCTCAGCGGCGGCAACCAGCAGAAGGTCGTCCTCAGCAAGTGGATCTTCGCCGAGCCCGAGGTGCTGATCCTCGACGAGCCCACCCGCGGCATCGACATCGGCGCGAAGGCCGAGATCTACACGGTCATCGCCGAGTTGGCCGCCCAGGGCAAGGCCGTGCTCGTCATCTCGTCCGAACTCCCCGAACTCCTGGGCCTGTGCGACCGGATCTACACCATGGCCGAAGGCCGGATCACCGGCGAGGTGGCCCGTGCCGACGCCACCCAGGAATCCCTCATGCGGCTCATGACCATGAGCGCCGCATCCAGCAACGAGCAGGTGTAAGGCATGGCCCAGACCGAGATCATCCCGGATTCGTCCCCGAAGGCACCGCAGGCCGGTCCCGGCCCGTCCCTCGGCGGCGTGCTCGCCCGCGCGCTGCGCGGCAACGTGCGCCAGTACGGCATGCTGGTCGCACTCGCGCTGATCGTGCTGCTGTTCCAGATCTGGACGGACGGCATCCTGCTCCAGCCGCTCAACATCACCAACCTGATCCAGCAGAACGGCTACATCCTCATCCTGGCGATCGGCATGATGATCGTCATCATCGCCGGGCACATCGACCTCTCGGTCGGTTCGCTGGCCGCCTTCGTCGGGGCCGCCGCCGCGGTGATGATGGTCAAGCACCACCTGCCGTGGCCCGTGGCGGTGCTGGGCGCGCTGGTGATCGGCGCCCTCGCCGGCGCCTGGCAGGGCTTCTGGATCGCCTACCTCGGCATCCCGTCCTTCATCGTCACCCTGGCGGGCATGCTGCTGTTCCGCGGCGGCACCCAGATCCTGCTCCAGGGCCAGTCGGTGGCGCCGTTCCCCAAGGGCTTCCAGAGCATCAGCAGCGGCTTCCTCCCCGAGGTCGGGCCGCACACCAACTACCACAACCTCACCGTGCTGCTGGGCCTCGCGGTACTGGCCGTCGCGATCCTCCAGGAGGTGCGCGGCCGGCGGCAGACCGCCGCGTACGGGCTGGAGGTGCTCCCGCTCGGGCTGTTCCTGACCAAGCTCGCCGTGATCACCGCGGCGGTGGTCGCGTTCACCATGCTGCTGGCCAGCTACCACGGTGTGCCGATCGTCCTGCTGATCCTCGGCGCCCTGCTGGTCGGCTTCGGCTACCTGATGCGCAACTCGATCATCGGCCGGCACACCTACGCCATCGGCGGCAACGAGGCGGCGGCCAAGCTGTCCGGCGTGAAGAGCAAGCGGGTCGTCTTCCTCGCCTTCACCAACATGGGCGTCCTGGCGGCGCTGGCCGGTCTGGTCTTCGCCGCGCGCCTCAACGCCGGCACCCCGCAGGCCGGCATCAACTTCGAGCTGGAGGCGATCGCCGCGGCCTTCATCGGCGGCGCCTCCGCCAGCGGCGGCGTGGGCACCGTCATGGGCGCCATCATCGGCGGCCTGGTGCTCGGCGTGCTGAACAACGGCATGTCGCTGGTCGGCGTCGGCACCGACTACCAGCAGGTGATCAAGGGCCTGGTACTGCTCGCGGCCGTCGGCTTCGACGTCTACAACAAGCGCCGCGCCGGTTCCTGACACCGGCGCACAGGGGGGCGAGGACGGGCGCGGTGCTCCGGCACCGCGCCCGTCCTGCCTTGTGGCCTCTTCCCCGGACCCCCGCGCCGTGGCGGGCCTGGCCGTCCTCCGCTGAGCGCCGCCCGGGTCGGGGTCGTGCGCCGTCAGGCGGAAGGCCGGACCCGGGCTTCCTGAGCGGCCCTCGCCGCGAGCGGGTTGATGTCGGCCCGGCGCGCCTGCTGCATGGCGGTCAGCCGGTTGACCACCATGATCGCCGCCACCGCCGCCACCAGGCGCAGCACCGATCCGGCGGCCTCGACCCGGATGGTGGTGCGCAGGCTCTCCACGCTGTCGAGGACCGTCAGGTCGACGTGCTTCAGCATGGCGCCTGCGATCCGCCCGACCACGATCGAGCCGATCCAGGTGGACCACCACAGGACGAGCACCTTCTCCGACGGCGTGCGTCGCCGTCCCTCGGCGTCCAGCGGCGCGCTCGCCCGCCAGCAGTCGGCCATCAGCTGCCAGGGGAACCAGAGCAGGACGACGGGGGTGAACCAGGCCCCGATGGTCCACCCGCGTCCGAGGCGGTGCCCGTTCGGCAGGAGCAGCTCGGCGTTCTCACGGATCCGGTAGAACCAGACGATGAACACCACGGCCGTGGCCAGCGCCAACGGGAGGAACACCGAGTTCAGCGCGTTCGCCACGGAGTCCACCGCGTCGAAGTCGTCGACGCCGGCGTCGCTCGAACTGTTCGCCAGGCCGCCCAGGAGCAGGTCGGACCGGACGTCGACCGCGACCACCAGCGCCGCCAGGACGGCGTTCAATCCCAACAGGACGTAGACCGCCGCGGCCAGGCCGTTCGCCGGGCGCAGCGCCGCCGCCCATCCGGGAGCCGCCTCCGCGCAGCCGAAGCAGCGGCCGCTGTCCGTCCCCCCAGGGCGCGCCCCGCACGCCACACACACCATCAGATCGTCAACTCCCGGAATCGCCGCGTGTCGACCACGCGCGCTGGTACGCCCCCACCCCGACCAAGACGGGCGCGCCGACTCCAGGGGATCCGAGACATCGGCTGCCAGCGGGAATTCCCAGCTCAGGGGCGGTATCACCAGATAGCCGACAGATCGCTCCGACAACGCGCCCCAGGCCGAGCCGGATCCGGCTCGGCCTGGGGCGGGAGGGGAGGAAAGGGGCCTGCGGGTAGGCGGTGGGTCAGGGCTCAGTGCGCCAGGAGTACCAGGAGCAGCACGACCAGGGCCGGCACGGTCTGCACGAAGAGGATCTTGCGGGAGGACGTCACGGCGCCGAACAGGCCGGCGACGGCGACGCAGGACGCGAAGAAGACCCGCACCTGGAAGCCGACCGGGTCGGAGGCGAACGCGCCCCAGAAGAGCCCGGCCGCCAGGAACCCGTTGTACAGGCCCTGGTTGGCGGCCATCGCCTTGGTCGCCAGCGCGAACTCCTCGGACGTGCCGAAGGAGGCCCGGGCTCGGGGCGTGGTCCACAGGAACATCTCCAGGACCAGGATGTAGACGTGCAGGAGGGCGAGCGCGACAACCGCAATCGTGGCAACTGTGGACATGCCGGGCATATTACGCGCCAGCCGGGACCTGACCGGTCGTGAGGTGAACTGCCGCGGCAGCTGGACCGACATTTTGTTCAGGCACTCGCCCAATCGTCAAGACCGGGCACGGGCCCGAAGTTTTCTCGACCGGGCGGCAACCTCCTGCGGGCCGGCGGCAACTGATGGGCGACACCGAGGGCCGAACACCCCGGGTCGTCCGATCGATCCCCGGGCGACCACCGGTCAACGCGACGTCGAGTCGGTCCACCGCAGTCGATCCACCGAAATGGACGGGAATGAAGGCAACGAAGCACTCCGCCCCACGGCCGAACCGCAGCCGAGGGTTGATCATGGGCATACCGTTGGCGCTGGTGGTGGTCGGCGTGCTGGTCCTCCTGGCCTTCGCACTGCCGTCGGGCGGCGGGAGCGGCGCTGCCTCCGCGGAGCCGGCTGCCGCCTCCGTCGCAGCCACCGGGCCGGGCACCTCGCCGGGCGCCGGCGCCCCGGCCGACCCCACGCCCTCGACGGCACCGCCGTCGGTCACCAGCGCACCGTCCTCGGCCACCGCCACCGCTTCACCGTCGGCCACCAAGTCGCCGTCGGCCACCCCCACGCCGCGGCCCTCGGCCACCACGGCCACCCCGACCCCCTCGGCCGCCACCAGCAGTGCCCGCACGGCCCCGGCCACGGCGCCCCCGGCCGCGGCGTCCCTGGCCGGGCGGATCAAGCCCGGCGCGAACTACCAGGGCGTCGCGACGTCCTACGACGCCGCTGACGGCAACGGTGCCTGCTCGTTCGGCCCCTCCGGCGACCTGATGATCGCGGCGATGAACCACACCGACTACGAGACCTCCAGGGCGTGCGGGGCATCCGTGCTCGTCCGCGCCGCCAACGGGGCGAGCATCACGGTGCGGATCGTCAACGAGTGCCCCCTGCCCTGCGCGCCCGGGCAGCTCGACCTGAGCCACGAGGCCTTCGCCAAGCTCGCGGACCTCTCGGTGGGCCGCCTCCCGGTCACCTGGACGCTGCTGAGCCCCGGCACGGCACCCGACACGATGTCGATCCGGTACAAGGCCGGGTCCTCCCAGTGGTGGTGCGGGATCCAGGTGATCGGCCACCGGAATCCGGTGGTGGCCCTGGAGGTCCAGAGCGGAGGCGGCTGGCGGCAGTTGACCCGGACCGACTACAACTACTTCCTCTCCCCCGACGGCAGCGGGTGCGGCGGACCGATCAGGGTCACCGACCTCTACGGGGAACAACTGACCGTCGACGCAGTCGCGGTGAAACCGGACGTCGTCCAGCCGACCCGCGTCCAGTTCGCCCGGCATTGAGCACGCCGACCCGTCGGCGGGGCGGTGGTCGCCGGCCGAGGCGACCACGGCTCCGCCCCGAAGAGGGGCACTGCTACGCTCATGCCTCTTGTTAACGCTCACATTGCAGGGGGAGGGCGACCAGGGGACATGCTCCTCGATGACGCGTCCGCGGAGTTCAACGACTTCTTCGAACGCCACTACGCTGAACTCGCCCGTCTCGCCCATCTCCTGACCGGCGAGACGGACGCGGCCGACGACCTCGCCGCAGACGCCCTGCTCGCCCTGTGGCAGCGCTGGGACCGGCTCCGTGCGGCCGACCACCCCCTCGCCTACGCCCGCGGGGTGGTCGCCAACATGGCCCGGGCCCGGATCCGCAGCGCGGTCCGCGAGCGGCGCCGCGTCCTGCTGTTCTGGTCCCGCAGCCCGGAGAAGACCGAAGGACCCGATGTCGCAGGCGTGCTGGACGTCCGCGCGGCGCTCGCCCGGCTGCCGTTCCGCAAGCGGGCGTGCGTGGTGCTGCGGCACGCCTTCGACCTGTCGGAGAAGGACGCCGCGGCGGCGCTCGGGATATCGGTCGGTACGGTGAAGAGCCAGACCTCGAAGGGGATGGCCGAGCTGCAACAGTTGCTCGGCGCACGAGCGGTCGGCGAACTGGCGACAGGAAGGAGGAACCGGTGAACGATCACATCACCCAGCAGCTGCGCGAGGCGGCCGAGGCCCACTGGCCCGACCGGGCAAGGATGCTGGCCCGCGTGCAGCGCGGTGCAGTCCGCCCCGCCGTCCGGCACCGCACGCGCTCGGGTCTGCGGTCCTGGCCCAGGGCCGTGATCGCCGGCCTGGCCGGCGCCGGAATCCTGGCGACCGGCGGTCTCGCCGTGGCGGGAATCGTCGGGCCCACGCCGCCGGCGGAGACCGCCACCACGGCTCCGGCCGCTCCGTCGCCGACGGTCACGCCGACGCCGACCCGGCCGGCGCCCCCGGCCACCACCGCCCCGGCCACCACCGCCCCGATCATCGGAGCCCCGGCCACCGCCGCCCCGACCAGCCCGCATCCGACCCCGTCGGCCGCCGGCCGGGCCCAGAACGGGCCGCTGTGGTCGGCGGGATCGGTCGACCCGCACAGCAACGGGTACTGGGGCCAGGACAACCTCGTGCTCAGGACCACCCAGCAGCTCACCTCGCTCACCGTGGAAATGCGCGTCGCCCAGACCGGCGACGTGCGGGACGCCCGCACCTGGCAGACCCTGCCGGGCGACGACTTCACCGTCACCGTCCAGGAGTCCGGCGGCGTGCTGACCTACCGCTGGGTCCTCAAGCCCGGCCGCACCGTACCGACCGGGCAGCACGAGTTCGCCTGCCAGTTCAACCACGCCGCCGGCGTGCGCAGTGCCGGCGGCGACAGCTACCGCGTCGAGGCCCAGTCGACGGGCGGCACCGCCTCCGTCTGGGGAGGACTCGCCCCGGCGGGGTGAGCTCCGCCCCGGCGGGATGAGGGCCGCCCCGGACACGCGCAGGGCGCCCGCTCCAACGAGCGGGCGCCCTGCACAGTCCTGGATCCGAGCCTGCCGGATCGCCCCGGACGCACCTCACGGGCCGCCGGTTCAGGCGCCGACCAGCTCCTTCTCGGCGACGAGGGAGTCCACGACCGCCGGGGCGACGCCCTTCCGCATCCCCTTGAGCAGCACGACCACCGCCGTGGTGACCACCGTGCCCGCCACGACCGCGAGCAGGTACAGGAACGGGCTGCCGATCAGCGGGAGCACCCAGATCCCGCCGTGCGGGGCCCGCAGGGTGGAGCCGAAGGCCATCACCAGTCCGCCGGCCGTCATGCTGCCAACGATGTTCGCCGGGATGACCCGCAGCGGGTCCGCCGCCGCGAACGGGATCGCGCCCTCGGTGATGAACGAGGCGCCGAGCACCCAGGCCGCCTTGCCGTTCTCCCGCTCGTCGGGGGTGAACAGGCCGCGCCGGACGACGGTGGCCAGGGCCATGCCCAGCGGCGGGGTCATACCGGCGGCCATCACGGCAGCCATCACCTTGAGGCTGCCGGCGTCCGGGGTGGTGCCCGCGGTGGTGAGCGCACCGGCCGCGAAGGTGTACGCGACCTTGTTCAGCGGACCGCCCATGTCGAAGGCCATCATCGCGCCGAGCAGCAGGCCGAGCAGGATCGCGTTGGAGCCGGAGAGGCCGTTCAGCCAGTCGGTCAGGCCGCGCATCGCCGAGGCGATCGGCGAGCCGACCACCACGAACATCAGGAAGCCGACCACCGCGACCGACAGCAGCGGGATCACCACGACCGGCATGATGCCCTTGATCGCGCGCGGCACGTTCCAGCGGATCATCCACAGCACCAGGAAGCCCGCGGCCAGGCCCGACACGATGCCGCCGAGGAAGCCCGCGCCGACCGCCACCGAGACGGCACCGCCGGCGATGCCGGCGGCCAGTGCCGCCCGGTCCGCGATCGCCCAGGCGATGTACCCGGAGAGGACCGGGACCAGGAAGCCGAAGGAGGTCTTGCCGGTCTGGAACAGCATCGCCGCCCAGCTGTGCGAGGAGGTCCAGTCGAAGTCGCCCAGCACGGACGGCGCGGAGGCGATCTGGTAGCCGCCGATGGCGAAGGCGAGGGCGATCAGCAGGCCGCCCGCCGCGACGAACGGGATCATGTAACTGACGCCCGTCATCAGGTACTTGCGCAGCCGCTGGGCCCAGTGCTCGCCCGCCGGCGCGGTCGGTGCGGCCACCCGTGCGGTGGCGGGACGTGCGCCGCTGCCGGCCTCGGCGACCAGCCCGGCGGCCTGGGCGATCAGGTCGTCGGGGCGGTTGACGGCGGCCTTCACGCCCACGTCCACGGTCGGCTTGCCGGCGAAGCGGGCGCGGTCCCGGACCTCCACGTCATGGGCGAAGATCACCGCGTCGGCCTCGGCGATCACCTCGGGGGCCAGCACCGTCGTCCCGGCCGACCCCTGGGTCTCGACCTGGATCCGCGCACCCGCCCGGGCGGCGGCCAGCTCCAGGGCCTTGGCGGCCATGTAGGTGTGCGCGATGCCGGTCGGGCAGGAGGTCACCGCCACCAGCCGCAGCCCGCCGTCGGCGGCGGCCGGCTCCGAGACGGCGGTCGGCTCCGAGACGGCGGTCGGCTCCGCACCCACGGCCTTCTCCGGAGCGACGGCCTTCTCGCGAGCGACGGCCGGTGCCTCCTCGCCGTTGATCAGGGCCGCGACCGTACCCGGGCTCTCGGCGTCGCGCAGGGCGCCGGTGAACGCGGGGTCCATCAGCCGGCGGGCCAGCGCGGCGAGGATCTGCAGGTGGGCGTCGTCCGCACCGGCCGGCGCCGCGATCATGAAGACCAGGTCGGCGGGCCGGCCGTCCGGGGCGTCGAAGTCCAGACCCCTGGTGCTGCGGCCGAAGGCCAGGCTCGGCTGCGTGACGTGGGGTGATCTGCAGTGCGGGATACCGATGCCGTCCCCCATCCCGGTCGGGGCCTGGGCCTCACGGGCGGCCACGTCGGCGAGGAAGCCGTCGAGGTCGGTCACCCGGCCCTCGGCGACCAGCCGCTGGGCGAGGGTGCGGAGGGCTTCGCCCTTGTCCGCCGGGGCGAGGTGGAGGTCAACGAGTGCGGGTGTGATCAGTCCGCTGGTGTCGCTCATCGTGTCGGTCCTTCAACTGGTGCCTGACAGTGTTCCCTTGCCCCCGGGAATGGTCGCCGTTCCGTCCCACACGGTCGGGCGGTGCTGCCTCCGGCTGGAGGCGGTTCTCAGCCGCGAAGCGGTCGTTCGTACGGGATGTCCGCCGTCACGACCACCGCGGCCGGGTCCAGATCGGCCGGGGTCGGCATGACGCTCCCCGGCAGTTGTACGGCGGCGGCGCCGTGCGCCAGGGCCGCCGCCAGTGCCTCGGGGCCGGTGCCACCGGCTCCGAGGAAGCCCGCGAGCGAGGCGTCGCCCGCTCCCACGTCACTGCGGACGACGGCGACCGGTGCGCTGCCGTACCAGCTGCCCTCCTCGGCGATCAGCAGCATGCCGTCCGCACCGAGGCTGGCGAGGACCTGCTGGGCGCCCCGCTTGCGCAGTTCCCCGGCCGCGTCCACGGCGTCGCCGACGGTGGCGACCGGGCGGCCCACGGCCTCGGCGAGCTCCTCCCGGTTGGGCTTGACCACGTCGGGACGGGCCGAGAGCGCGGCGAGCAGCGCGGGGCCGGAGGTGTCCAGGGCGATCCGGGCGCCACCCGAGTGCACCTGCGCGACCAGCTCGGCGTACCACTCGGGCGCCAGTCCGCGCGGCAGGCTGCCGCAGCAGGCCAGCCAACCGACGGTGTTCCCGTTGCCCCGTCCGGCCTGCTGGGTGTCGCGGACGCGAGCCAGCAACGCGGCCGACTCGGCGGCGCTGAGCTCGGGGCCCACCGCGTTGATCTTCGTGAGGCTGCCGCCGTTCTCGGCGATCGAGACGTTGATCCGGGTGTCGCCCGCGATGGCGACCGCCGCGACGTCGATGCCCTGATGGCGCAGCAGGTCGGAGAGCAGCCCACCGGAGAGGCCGCCCAGCGGCAGGACGGCCGTGGTGCGGTGGCCTGCGGCGGTGAGCGCGCGGGAGACGTTGACGCCCTTGCCGCCCGGGTCGAGCCGGTCGTGCCCGGCTCGGTTGACCTCGCCCAGGGTGAGCGTTCCCAGCTCGTAGGTGCGATCGAGGCTGGGGTTGGGGGTGATGGTGACGATCATGCGCGGATGACTTCCGGTCCGTGGTTCTCGATCTCGGTGGCCTGCTCGTCGGTCAGTCCAGTGTCCGTGACCAGCACGTCGACCTGGTCCAGCGAGCCGAACCGGGCGAAGTGACGGGCGCCGTACTTGGAGGAGTCGGCCACCAGGACCACCCGGCGGGCACCGGCGAGCATGGCCCTCTTGACTGCGGCCTCGGCGAGGTCCGGCGTCGACAGTCCGCCCTCGATGGAGAACCCGTTGGTCGCGACCACCGCGACGTCCGCGTGGATGTCGGCCAGGTCGCGCAGCGCCCAGGAGTCGACGGCCGCCTGGGTGCGGTGGCGCAGCCGCCCGCCGACCAGGTGGAGGGAGAGCGCGGGGTGGTCGGCCAGCCGGGCCGCGACCGGGAGGGCGTTGGTGACGACGGTGAGGGCGCAGTCCAAGGGCAGCAGGCCGGCCAGCCGGGAGACGGTCGTCCCGGCGTCCAGGATCACGCTGCCCTCGCCGGGCAGCAGGGCCAGGGCCGCCTTGGCGATGCGCTCCTTCTCGGCCGCGGCCGTGGAGTCCCGTTCGGCCAGACCGGGTTCCAGGTGCAGCGCGCCGACGGGCAGCGCCCCGCCGTGCACCCGGTGCAGCAGGCCGGCCCGGTCCAAGGTGCTCAGATCGCGCCGGATGGTCTCCTGCGTGACGCCGAAGTCCTCGGCCAGCGTCTGCACGTCCACCCTGCCCTGCTCCTGGGCGAGGCGGAGGATCTGTTGCTGCCGCTCCGGTGCATACATGTGGGATTGGGTCCGTTTCATGTCCGTTTACGCCTGGTGACGCCCGACCATACGCGCTTCGGACAAAAAAGCAAGAGCTTGCTCCGCCTCTCGTCCACTCCGTGGAATACGCCCGAATGTGTTGACATCTCCGCGCAATCGGGCGTAGAACCAACCGAAACAACGCGCTAACGGGCGTGAAACCACAGGCCGCCTGGTCCCCGCGACCGCCCCCGTACCGCGGGGACCAGGCACCGACCACGGTGGCCCGCGCTTCACCCTCCGCGCGGGCCACCGTGCTCCACCCTCCCGCCGGCCCGGTTCCCACCCGGGTCGGCGGATCCTCTCCGCCATCTCCCCCGAGGACTCCCATGCACTCGATCCAGGTCATCGTCGGCTCCAGCAGCGGTCTGCACGCCCGCCCGGCGTCCCTGTTCGTCCAGGCCGCCGCCCGACAGCCGGTCAAGGTCACCGTCGGCCGCCCGGGCCAGACACCGGTCGACGCCCGTAGCCTGCTGTCCGTCCTCGCCCTGGCCGCCGGCCGCGGCGACACCCTGGAGCTCAGCGCCTCAGGCGACGGGGCCCAGGACTCGCTCCGGACGCTCGCCGAGCTGCTCGCCGCCGACCTCGACGCAGCGGCATGAGCGACCTGATCCGCGGGATCGGTGTCGGCACCGGCAGCGCGGCGGGCCCGGTCGCCCGAATGGCGCCCCCGGTCCCGCTGCCCGCCCCGAGGGCGGTCGCCGACCCGGCGGCCGAGGTGGCCGCGGTCCGCGCCGCCCTCGGTGCGGTCGTCACCGACCTGGACGAGCGCGCCGCCCGCGCGAGCGGCCCCGGCTCCGAGGTGCTCACGGCCCAGGCCATGATGGCCGCCGACCCGGTCCTCGCCGACCGGGCCGCCGAGCTCGCCGAGCAGGGCACCGACGGCGCCCACGCGCTCACCACCGCCTTCGACGGCTTCCGCGCCGCGCTGGTCGCCGCCGGCGGCTACTTCGCGGAGCGCGCCGCCGACCTGGACGACCTGCGCGACCGCGCCGTGGCGCACCTGCTCGGCCTGCCGGTACCCGGTCTGCCCGACCCCGGACACCCGTACGTCCTGGTCGCCGACGACCTGGCGCCCGCCGACACCGCGCTGCTCGACCCCGCCCAGGTGCTGGCCGTGGTCACCGTCCGCGGCGGACCGACCAGCCACACGGCCATCCTCGCCAAGGCGCTCGGCGTGCCGGCCGTGGTCGGCTGCACCGGCGCCATGGAGCTGGCGGACGGCCGGCACGTCCTGGTGCACGGCGCGGACGGCGTGGTCGAGCCCGACCCGAGCCCGGAGGCGCTCGGCCGGGCCGCCGAACGGGAGCGCCGCCGCCGCGAGCTGTCGGCCGCGGTCCGCGGACCGGGCCGGACGGCGGACGGCCACCCGGTCGCCCTGCTGGTCAACCTCGGTGCGCCGCACGAGCTGGCCGGCGCGGCCGCCGCCGACGCCGAGGGCGTGGGCCTGTTCCGCACCGAGTTCCTCTTCCTGGACCGCGCCGAAGCACCGGGCCGCGCCGAACAGGCCGCCGCCTACCGGAAGGTCTTCGCGGCCTTCGCCGGCCGCCGGGTGGTCGTCCGCACCCTCGACGCGGGCGCGGACAAACCGCTGCCCTTCGCCACCTCCGCCGACGAGGAGAACCCTGCCCTGGGTGTCCGCGGCCTGCGGACGGCCGCCCGCGACCCCCAGCTCCTGGAGACCCAGCTCGCCGCGATCGCCGAGGCCGCCGAGGACAGCACCGCGCAGGTCTGGGTCATGGCCCCGATGGTGTCGATCCCCCGTGAGGCCGCCGAGTTCGCCGCCCGGGTCCGCGCGCACGGCCTGCCGCTGGCCGGCGCGATGATCGAGGTCCCGGCAGCCGCGCTGCGGACCGACCGGCTGGCCGAGTCCTGCGACTTCTTCAGCATCGGCACCAACGACCTGGCCCAGTACGCCTTCGCGGCCGACCGGACGCTCGGCACCCTCGCCGAGCTGCTCGACCCGTGGCAGCCGGCCCTGCTCGGACTGGTCGCCACCGCCGCCGAAGCGGCGGCCGCGCACGGCCGTCCGATCGGCGTCTGCGGCGAGGCCGCCGCCGACCCGGCACTCGCCCTGGTCCTGGTCGGTCTCGGGATCACCAGCCTGTCCGCCGCACCCGCCGCGCTCCCCGAGGTGCGGGCGGCGTTGGCCGCCCACACCCTCGCGCAGTGCCGCGAACTCGCCGAGCTGGCCCTGCTCGCCGATGACGCCGCGGATGCCCGCGGCAAGGTCCGGTCGCACCTCGCCGGACGCTGATCCGCACCTTCCGGGCGCCGGGCCGCCGCGGACCCGGCGCCCTCACGACGAGTTCGGCCACGCTCAGGCTTGCCAGTGCGGCTTGCCGCTGACCATCCGGCAGTAGATCACCCGGCCCTTGGCGTCGTGGGTGTTCTTCCCCAGATCCGCGGTGCGGCAGAACTGGCCGGCCTCGTAGCAGTTCCCCGCGGCGGACCGGAGCTCACAGTCGCCCGCGGCCGCCGTGGTCTGCTGCGGTGCCGGGTCGGTCGGCGGCTGCGCGGTGGTCGCCTTCGGCTGCGGCACCGCGCTCGCCGGGGGCTGCGCGTGGGAGCTCGCCGGTGCGGGCGCGGCCGGCGTCGGGGTGACCGTCGATGCGGCGGGCGGCGGCGGCGGGGTGGTCACCGCCGTGGTCGCCGCAGCGGTGGCCGTGGCGGTGGCAGCGGCCGTGGCCGTGGCGGTCGGCGAGGACGTCGCCCGGGTGCCGCCGTCGGCCGCTGACGGGTCGCAACCGGTCAGCGCCAGACCGACGGTGAGGACGAGTCCGGCGAATCCGGCCAGGCCGGCCGCGCGGCGGCGACCGGGTATCCGTGAAGGCATGGGGAGAGAACGCTCCGTTCCGTTTGGGTGAGGCGTGCGATTCAAGCAGGGCCCGCACACACGCCGGACACGGTTCGCACACCCGTTGGCAGATCGAGACCTTCCGACCACCGAACGTCACCACCCACCCGGGGGCCGTCACGCTCCGCCGCACGCACCCCCGGAAGGGGCTTGCTCACCCCGAGGCGGCCGTCCGGCGTTCGAACACCTCGGGGCGGGCGGTCTCCAGCGCCGTCGCCACCGCGCCCAGCAGCACCGCCTCCTCCCCCAGCAGGCTGGGCGCCAGCCGCGGCCGCATCGGGGCGAGCCGGTTCAGCGCCCGCTCCAGCGGCTCCAGCAGCAGGTCCGCGCTGGAGCCGATGCCGCCGCCCAGGACCACCCGGTCCGGGTCCAGGACGGCGGACAGCACCGCGAGGGCGTAGGCGAGTTGGGTCACCTCGCGGTCGACCGCGCCGACCGCCGCCGGGTCGCCGGCCCGGGCCCGCTCGAACACCTGCCGGGCGGTCGGCGTGCCGGGCATGCCGAGTTCGACGGCGGTCCGGACCACCGCCTCCGCCGCGGCCTCCTGCTCGATGGTCACCACCGGCTCCTCGGCTCCCGAGCCGGAGCCGGAGCCGAACCCCGCGCCGGCGGGCCCCGGCAGCGGCACCATCCCGATCTCGCCCAGCGCCCCGTGGGCCCCGACCAGCAGTTCCCCGTCCTTGACCACCCCCACGCCCAGCCCCGTGCCGACCAGCAGGTAGGCGAACATCCGGCTGCCCCGGCCCGCGCCGAGGGTGTACTCGCCGAGCGCCGCGAGGTTGGCGTCGTTGGCGACGGTGACGGCCGTCCCCAGGCCCTCCCCGATCCGGTCGAACAGACCCGGTCTGCCCCAGCCCGGCAGGCTGGTGGCGTACCGGACCCCGCGCCGCTCCTCGTCCCACACGCCCGGGGTGCCGATCACCGCGTGCACGATGTCGGCGGCGGCCAGGCCCGCCTCGGCGGTGGCCTCGTGCGCGGCGGCGACCACCGCGTCGGCGACGGCGTCGGCCGAGCGGCCCCGGTTGGCCACGTCCCGGCGGGCGACCACCGTCCCGGCGAGGTCGGCGACCGCGACCCGCAGCCGTGCCCGCCCGATGTCCACGCCGAGCACGTGCCCGGCCGTCGGCTCGACCTCGTACAGCACGGCGGTACGGCCGCGCTCGGGCGCCACCCGCCCGGCCGCGCGGACCAGCCCGGCCTGCTCCAGCGCGGCGAGCGCGGCGGAGACGGTCGGCTTGGACAGGCCGGTGTCCCGGGCCAGCTGGGCGCGCGAGGAGCCGCCGCCGGTACGCAGCAGTTCGAGCAGCAGCCACTCGTTGTTGCTGCGCAGCCGCTGCCGGTTCCACGGCACGACCGGGATCCCGGTGGCCGGGAGGCGGGTCGGCAGGTGGCTCATCGGGTTCCTCCGGTCTGGGCGGGCGGCAGCGGCGGTCGGCCACGGCGGCGGTGGGGGTGGCCCGTTCCCGGTGCGGAGCGCGGGCCCGCCCAAAGTATGACCGTTGGTCAGAACGCCCTCCACCAGGGCCCGTGCCCGTCCCGTAGGGTCCGTCCGTGTGCACACCAGGTGGCTGATCGGTTACACCACGGACACCGGACCGTCAAGGTTTCCCACTCTTGTGGGCGTGCCGCGCCCCAGGGCGTGATCATGGGCGTATGCAGTTCCGGCACGGCCACCGAGCAGAGGACGCCCCACCCGCGACACCGGACAGCCGGTCCCTGGCGGCAGCGGCGGCGGCCCTCGCCGCGAGCGGCGGTACCGTGACCGAGGGCGACAACCCCGGCGCACTGCGCGACGCGCTCGGCGCCGTCCTCGCCACCGCCCCGGTCGGCCTCGCACTGCTCGACGAGCGGCTGCGCTGGCGTTACCTCAACGCCGCGTTCGCCGCCGTCACCGGGCTGCGCCGGGCGGACCTGCTCGGCCGTCCCGCCGAGGCCACCCCGTTCGCGGGCGCCCTGGCCACCCTGCGCCGGGTCCTCGCCGACGGGCGCGACCGCGAGCAGGTCACCGGCGGCCCCGGCGGCACCGGTTCACCGGTGCCGCCCGGCCTGCGGGTGCGCTACCGGGCGCTGGTGCACGCCGGCCGCACCACCGGCGTGGTGGTGGTCGTCCTCGACGACCCCGATCCGGCCCGGGACCAGCTGCACGCGCTCGAACAGGCCCGGACCAGGCTCGCCCTGCTCGACGCCGCCGCCGAACGGATCGGCACCACCCTGGACATCGGCACCACCTCCGCCGAACTCGCCGCCTTCACCGTGCCCGGCCTCGCCGAGCTCGCCGTCGTCGACGTGCTGCCGCCCGAGGCCGAACCCGCCCGGGCCGGTCGCGCCGCGTCCCAGCGACTGCACCGCGCGGCCGTCGAGGCCACCCCCGCCGTGCGGCCCGCGCTCGCCGCGCTGGCCCGGCCCGGCGAGTCCGTCCGCCACCGGGAGGGCTCGGCCGGCGCCCGCAGCCTCACCGCCGGGGTCGCGCTGCTCACCGAGCCCGGCCCGGGCGACACCGGACCCGCCGCCGACTACGCGGCCGCCGGGATCGCCTCGCTGCTCGTCCTGCCGCTCGCCGCCCGCGGCCGGCTGATCGGCCTGCTCACCCTCGGACGCACCGCCGCCACCCCCGCGTTCACCCCGGACGAGGCCGCGCTGCTCGGCGACCTCGCCTCCCGCGCCGCCATCGGCCTGGACCACGCCCGCCGCTACACCCGCTCCCAGGGCATCGCGCTCGAACTCCAGCGCGCCCTGCTCAGCGAGCCCGGCAATCCGCACCAGAACCTCGGCCTCGCCTCCCGCTACCTGCCCTCCGGCACCAGCTCGGTGGTCGGCGGCGACTGGTACGAGACGGTCCGGCTGCCGTTCGGCCGCACCCTGCTCGCGATGGGCGACGTGATGGGGCACGGCGTCGAGGCGGCCGTGGACATGAGCCAGTACCGCTCGACGCTGCGCGACATCGCGAGCATGGACCTGCCGCCGCACCGGATCCTGCGCCAGCTCGACACCGTCATCTCCGCCAACGACTCGGCCCGCCCGGCGACCTGCCTGCTGGTCCTCGCCGACCCGGGCCGCGACCGCTGGACGCTCTCCAGCGCCGGCCACCTGCCGCCCGCCCTGATCGCCCCGGACCGCCCCACCGAGCTCCTGCGCGTCCCCACCGGCCCGCCGCTCGGCACCGGCCTCGGCGGCTACGAGCAGGTCAGCCACCCGCTGGTGCCCGGCGAGACCCTGTTGCTGTACACCGACGGCCTGGTGGAGCGGCGGGGCGAGGACATCGACGTCTCCCTCGACCGGCTCGCCGCGCTGCGCCTGCCCACCGGCGGCGAGCTGGACGAGCTGCTCGACGCCGTCCTGCACTCCCTCGCCACCGCCACTGCCGCCGAGGACGACATCGCCCTGCTCGCCGCCCGCCCCAAGGCCCGCTGACCCCGCCCGGCCGGGGCCGCCGGTCCTAGGGCCTGTCTGACAATTCCCGCCGGGCGCGCGACGCCGGGCATCCCGGCTGGACGCACCGGCGAAACGCCCGAGTACGACCCAGTACGAGGTCGCTTCGCCGGCA